>JAVWCK010000034.1:0-12729 GCA_036649035.1 Raoultibacter sp. | reverse complement strand
TGCAGGCACAGCATGATATCGAGCATGCGAGCCTCTTCGGGGGTGAACGCACGATCGGGACGGAGCATGGACAAAACGGTTTCCGCCGTGGTTTGCCCAGGAACGAAGCGGTGCATGATCATCGATTCGTTGTGGTACGCCGCACGTTGAGCGTAATACGCTAAAACCATGATGCGCGGCAAACGGGAAATCAGCGAAATCGCCGTATGGATCTCGTGTTCGGGAGAGCGGTCTTCCGCATCGGGATCATCGGCGTACAGCAACAAAACCGAACGGGAAAGCGCGTTCATCAGATCGCGCGGGGTATCTTTCATCAGGCGGGAAGCGGTGAAACCATCGGGCAATTCGCGTTCGGCATCGAGCACCAAAACAAACTGACGCAACTGATCGGCCGTGGGAAGTTCACCCATAAGCAGCAGATATGCTATTTCTTCAAACCCGTAGCGACCATCGAGCGGGGCGGCGGCAAGCAAATCTGAGACGTTATAGCCTCGAAACGAGAGCACGCCATCGTCGGGTTTTTTATCGCCATCGGAAACAACGTAGCCATGGACGTTTGAAATATTGGTTACCCCGGCGATAACACCGGTTCCATCCGCGTTGCGCAAGCCGCGCTTAACCTGGTATTGCTCATAAAAAGAAGGGTCGATCGAATTGATTGCATTAAATTCTTCGTAGAGCGCGATTTTCCGCTCTTCTTGATTGAGCTGTTTTTTCATAAAGCACCTCACCTTTCCTACTGGTTTTTGTATCATACCTTGTTTTCTCGGTATCTACGAAGACAAGTCGGCGGAAGCCTTTACTATCGACCCCCTAATCGGGCTTTGTGAGGAAATGAACACTTTCGAAAATTAAACATTGACAGGAGACACCTTTTCGGGGAAAATCGTTTCTGCTGCATTTGACGTGCGCCGTTACCTCAGCTGGATAGAGGGACTGACTACGAATCAGTACGTCGGGGGTTCGAATCCCTCACGGCGCACCATTTAATTGCAGCATTTTTGTTTTTCGACCGCCCTCAAGGGCGCTTTTTGTTTGTAGCACTGCTCGCAGAAAGTCGAAAACACACATCCGGCAATCGAGGAAAGGACAGTTCTTGAAGGTTCGAAAACCGAAACCTCACAGTAACTAGTCCCCAGCTTGTCTTGCGGCAGTTGGGGCACCTAACTGCGGCACATCAATCGGCATCGACACACCCCTTAAGCGCGCGGTTTTGTCTGCGTTTTCACGCGCTATAACCTGTGTCTTGACCGATATGAACATGACAAGGGAATCCAACATGCTTTATCTTTCTCAGGTACTCGGCAAACCGGTTATTGACGCTACGGGCGAAAAGATCGGCACCATTTCAGACTTGGCCATCTCCACCGGCGAAGTCTTCCCTCGCATCACCAGCCTGGCCTTTCGCGGGCCGGGAAAAACGCCCTTCATGATTTCGTGGCGTAAATACGTTGACGACTTCGATGAAGATGAAGGTATCACGCTGAAGGTCGATGCCTCTGCCATCCGTTTCAGCTATTTGCAGCCTGACGAAGTCCTGCTCGCACGCGACCTGCTAAACCGTCAGATTGTCGACACCCAGGGCATGAAGGTCGTCCGCGTCAACGACCTGAAACTTTCCGCATCAGGAAGCCAGCTGCGGCTTCTGGGCGCTGAAGTTGGATTTCGCGGCATCTTGCGCGGATTGGCTCCGTGGATCGAAACAACCGTCTGCTCGGTTGCGAAAGTTTTCGGCAAGAAGATCAACGAACAGATCATCGCCTGGAACTACATGGACCTACTCGACCGCGACCTTTCGGATGTACAGCTTTCCGTTTCCCATAAGCGCCTCGACGAACTGCATCCGGCCGACGTAGCCGATATCTTGGAACAGCTCGACCCCCAGCAACGCCAAAATGTGTTCCAACACCTCGACGACGCCCAAGCCGGCGATGCGATTTCGGAAATGGAAGATGAGTACCAGGCCGATGTTTTCGATGACCTCGATGACGCCCGCGCATCCAAACTGCTCGGCCAAATGGATCCCGATGACGCAGCCGATATCGTGCGCGGGCTTTCCTACGAAAAAGCCGAAACGCTTTTGCGCCTGATGGGCGTTGAAGATGCCGCTGAAATTCGTTCTCTCTTGGGATACAAAGACGAAACTGCCGGCGGCATGATGACGACGCAGTTCGTTTCCGTTTGCCGCACCGACACCGTGGGGCAAACCATCGAGGTATTGCGCGAACTGCCCGAAGAGCATCCCACCGTGCATTACGTTTACGTGCTTGATGAATACGACAAGTTGGTGGGCGTGCTTTCTCTGCGCACGCTGGTACTGGCGCACAACGACACCGAAATTGCCGCTGTGATGTTTGAGGATCTGATCACGGCGCTTCCTGACGAAACCGAAGAGGAAGTGGCCGCCGACATTTCAAAATATGATCTTTTGGCCATGCCCGTCGTCGACGAACATGGACGCATGCTGGGGCTTGTCACCTTCGATGATGCGCTCGATGTTATCGAAGAGGATAGCGAAGATAGCGAAGTCAAGATGCGCTGGATCAAAGTGGTCGGCGCACTTATGGCTGCCGTCATGTTTCTTGTCTTATACACGCTTATTCTCTTCCAAATCATCGGGTATCATCCTTACGGATGAGGCGGAGGCCTATCATGACTGAAAAACGGAACGGTTCACATAAACATCAAGTCGCCTCCCTTGCAAGCGCCCCTTCCGAGGATGCCCCTTTGGCCTCCACCCTCGAAAAAAAACAGCCCAGCAAACTGTGGTTGCTTCTGGCGGCCATGGGTCCGGGCATCGTGACCGCCATGGCGGGCAACGATGCGGGCGGCATTTCAACGTATTCCACCGTTGGCGCAAAATTCGGCTTTACCGCACTGTGGGTCATACCGGTCATGTGCGTGCTGTTGATCGTCGTGCAGATGACCGCAGCTCGTATGGGCGCTGTTACCGGCAAAGGCTTTGCGGCGCTCATTCGCGAACGCTTTGGCATCCGCTTGACCGCCCTCGCCATGCTTGCCCTGCTCGTTGGCAATATCGCCACCACCTTTTCGGAATTTGCCGGCATCGCTTCCGGCATGGAAATGTTCGGTGTTTCCCGCTATATCTCGGTGCCTATCGCCGCTATCGCCGTGTGGCTTTTGGTGGTGGGCGGCAGCTATAAACGCGTCGAGAAAGTGTTTTTGATTCTGTCTCTGGTGTTTGTGACCTACGCCATCGCCGCGTTTATGGCCACGCCCGACTGGGGCGCAGCACTGACAAGCACCGTTGTGCCGCATGTGGTGCAGGATCAAAGCTTCGTTTCCCTCGTCATAGCCATGATAGGTACGACGATTGCGCCCTGGATGATGTTTTTCGCCCAAAGCAACGTCGTCGAAAAGGGCATAGGCGTCAAAGATTTCTTTTCGCAGAAAGTCGATGTTATCTCCGGCACGATTGCAGCGTGTCTCGTGGCCTGGTTCATCATCGTTACCACCGGCGCGGTGCTTTACCCCCAAGGAATAGAAATCACGAGCGCAGCAGACGCCGCAAGCGCTCTGGCACCCTTTGCGGGTCAGTATGCCGAAGCGCTATTCGCTATCGGTCTGATCGCAGCATCATTTTTGGCGGCATGCGTACTGCCCCTTACCACCTCGTTTGTTATCTGCGAAGCGTTTGGATGGGAAGCCGGCGTATCTTTCAAATGGAAGGAAGCTCCGCTTTTCAAAAGCATCTTCACGTTCGTCATCGCGTTTTCTGCCATCGTTGTTCTCGTGCCGCACATCGATTTGATGAGCGTCATGCTGACGGCTCAGTTCGTCAATGGCGTCATCTTGCCCGTGCTGCTGGTATTCATGGCCATCATTGCATCCGACAAACGCATCATGGGTCACTATCAAAGCAAGGCGTTTTCCCGCATTCTTATTTGGGTGGCAGTGGGCATCGTAACTCTGCTGACCGTGATTTTACTGGTCATGCAAGTGCTGAGAATACAGTAGGCACACGGGTGCGCGCAAAAGAGCGCGGCGGCACCCTTTTGCAGCCCAAAGCGCCCCCGTCCTTCGCAACTTCGAAAGTCAGGGGCGCTTGAAAGTGGAACGAGGGGAAAAGAGCCTAAACGAAATCTTCCTCTTCACCGATTTTGGTGAAATTACCACAAGCGTTTTTGAGTGAATCGGAAGAATCCAAAAGGTTGGCAACCGTAATGCTGCGCAAAGATTGCTCGACACCCTCCCGAATAAGCTTGTAGGAAAGATGCAGGGGGCATTTATGGTTTTCGCCATGGGTGCACGGATCTTCTTTCCCCAGCGAACCACTGATATTCGTCATATCTTCCATAGCCGAAACGATATCGAGCAAGGTTATCTTTGAAGGATGCTGGGCAAGGCTGTAGCCGCCATACCGACCCGGATGCGCATTGATAAGACCCGCGTCGCGCAGTTCTTTCGTCAGACGAATAAAATAATCTCGCGGAATCTTCATGGCTTCCGCTATTTCCCGAGAAGAGCAGATACGACCTTCTTCGGTAAGGAAAAGGATTGCACGAATAGCATAATCCGTTGTCGCTCTTAATTGCATGTCGGCATTCTTCTTTCGGTCGCGTTGCTCGATCGCATTGTGATACTTTTAATAGGCAAACCGACCCGCTCATCATTACGACCACTACCCAATATCGTGCGTGCTTTTCCACCATAATAAAGCACTAAACCACAAGCAGCAATCGCCGTAACAATAACGTAGACTGGTATATAGTCTAGCACATAACTACGGTTTTTATAGAGGGAAAACACCCACTGTGGGTGTAAATGCCGACAAGAAAAACTAAAGAATCTTTCGAGATATTTTCTTCTCATAATCCTTGGTATCTTGACGTTTTCAAGAAGCCTCTTTTAAGGCATACCCTTCGTGAGATAATGAGAAAATGAACACGAAATCGAACATACGCGCGCAAGTTTTGCTCCGGCGAAAAAGCATCGCGGCAACAGAGCGGCATCGCAAAACCACGGAAGTGTGTCAACGATTGGAAAAGATACTTGAAACACCTTTTCCCTCGGAAATCCTCCACAAAAAAGGTCGTAAAGCATTCGTTTCTTCCCCACTCGACGCCAGTTCCTCTTCTTACCTCATCGCGGTCTACTCAGCGATGGGCAGCGAGCTTTCCCTCGACCCCTTCATTGGCGCTGCCTACCGCTGCGGGATGCGCTTGAGCTTTCCGTGCATGATACGCACCCCCTGCCATACCCCTTGCGAAAGAAATCTCTCTATGGAGTTTCGTGAAGTGACGCAAAGCGATTACGAAAAGGGCAAGGTTCCCTTCGTGGTGCACCCTCTGCGTTCATATGACGCCAACTCGGCCGAGCTGCAAGCATTTCCCCGCGTGTCCGCCCAGGACATCGAAGTCGTTATCGTTCCGCTGGTCGCTTTCGACGAACACAAAAATCGTCTGGGTTACGGCGGGGGAAACTACGACCGCTTCTTGCCCCACCTTGCTCCCGGGGCGCGCACGATCGGCGTGGCGTTTTCCGAACAGCGCGTTAACCATCTGCCCCTTGAAGACCACGACAGGGCACTCGACGAAATTCTTTTCGCCTAGCCCTTCCCCGCGCGCGACCAAGACAAAACAACTAAGCCCACAACGCGCAGGAACGCCCTTGAAGGGCGCTCCTGCAACACACTGCGTTCTCTTTCAAACCCTTCCAACCGCCCACAGGCGATTCAGAAAGCTCTGCTATTTGCTTGTCTGCTTCTTCCCGTTAAAGCTAACGCCCATGCGAGACAGCACAACGACAGCGCCCAGCATCAGCACGACACACACCGCAAGCGATATCCAGGGATTGCCCACCAGACCGGCGATAACGTAGCCGATAATACAAACGACCATAACCATCGTGGCGTAGGGAAGCTGCGTGGCAACGTGGCGCAGATGGTTGCACTTCGCACCCGCCGACGACAGAATAGTCGTATCGGAAATGGGAGACACATGGTCGCCGTAGACCGCACCGCCCAGCGTGGCACCCACGGCAACTAAGAACAGCGGCGAAGTGGTCGGAAATACACCGATAACGATCGGAAGGATAAGCGCTATAGTACCCCATGAGGTACCCATCGAAAAGCCGATGAACGCGGCCACGATAAAGATAACCACTGGCAACATGGACAAATCGACGCCAATGCCGTTTAAGAACCCGCTGACGAATTCACCGGTCCCCAGCAGATAACGACACGCGCCACCCAAACTCCACGCCAGAACCAAGATCATGATGGCTCCGATCATCGAACGCACACCTTCGGCTATGCCTTCGACAAATTCGCTCAATTTCATCAACCCGCGTGGCAAAAACATGACCGCAGCCACCAGCAGTGCCACGCACACTCCGATGCACAGGCCGGCTACGGGGTCTTCACCTACAGCGGTGGGGAAATCAACACCCTGGAAAAATCCACCGGTATACGCCATGCCGACAATAGAGAAAACGATGAGAACAACGATGGGAACCACCAGGTCGAAGACGCGTCCCTTATCGGACACCTCGAGGCCGGTATATTCTTCGAGCGCGCTTTCCGCCGCCGCATCAAGCGCATCTTCTTGCGCCACGACCGTAGGAATATTGGGGCGGACTTCCGAATGAATGTCAGTCTTGTCCGCAACGCCAATGGTGGAAAGAATCTCAAGAGGCGAAGCTATTCCGGGAATAGGACGCTTTTCGGCACCCGAGCGCTGGCTGTCGGCTTCCGCCAGCTTCATGGGACCGAAGTCAAAATTGGTTGCACAGATGAAGAACACCATGATGATGGTCAAAAGCGCGTAGAAATTGTAGGGAATGGAAGCTACGAACGTAGAAAACCCGTCTTCACCCAAATAGCCGCCAACGGCAACCGCCCAGGAGGAAACCGGGGCGATGATGCACACCGGAGCCGCCGTGGAATCGATGATCCATGCCAACTTTTCGTGGCTGATATGAAAACGATCGGTCACGGGACGCATGACCGCACCGACGGTGAGGCAATTGAAATAATCGTCCACGAAAATAATGATGCCCAACACAGCCGTCATCAATTGCGCCACGCGCGCATTTTTAATGTGACCCGATACCCATTCGCCATACGCCTTCGAGCCGCCGGCGATGGCAATAACCACCGTCAACGCCCCCAAGAGCGCAAGAAACAACAACAGCGCCCCGTTGCCCCCTATTTGCTCGGCCATCATACCGGGCACCATGGTAAACGAATCAACCAACTGCTCGAACCCGGCACCATTTAAAGTGAACTGGTAGATAACCATCCCCGAAAACACTCCGATGATCAGCGACGAGTACACTTCCTTTGTGATGAGCGCCAGCCCCAGCGCCAAAAGCGGCGGAACGATAGACCAGGCCCCTGTGCTGATAAGGTCGAAACCTTCCATGTGAATCCCTACTCCTTCTTAGGTTTGCCTACTGGTATGCAATAACCGATTCAGTATAGCGCGAGGCACGGGAAAGCGGCTTGAGTTTTTACCCAGCGTATCCTTCGATCCGACCGGCACCTCTTCGGGAAAAGAACCTGCCGCGGTCATTTCGGCAGTAGCTTGCCCTAAAAATGCGGCAATATCTCCATCGTGGGCTTTTTCCATCAACGCGGAAGCTTCAACCACTTCACGCAGCTCCCCTTCGAGCATGATACCGATGCGGTCGGCCAGATACTGGGCTTCCGCAAAATCATGGGTCACAAATACGATGGTGCACCCAAAAGCCGCATGAAGCCGCTTGACCTCTTCATACATCTTTACTTTCGTAGAAGGATCCAGCGCAGAAAAAGGCTCGTCGAGCAACAGCAGTTGCGGCTTTAAAACAAACGCACGAGCGAGCGCCGTACGCTGACGCTCTCCCCCGCTGATCGTTTGCGGATACTGATCGGCGATGTGCGCGATGGCGAGCAATTCCATAATATCGGCAACCTGCCGCGCGATGACGCTTCGGGGTACCTTATGGCGCTTAAGACCATAGGCGATATTGTCGTATACGCTCAAATGGGGAAACAGTCCGTAATCTTGATACACGAAACTGGTCTGGCGGCCCTGAATGCTCAAGTCGGAAGCCTCTTGTCCGAAAAACTGAATCTGGCCAGGTGATAGCCGGTAGGCGCCCGCAAGCGCTTCCAACAAAATAGTTTTCCCGGCACCGGTTTGACCCAGCAAGCAAAAGATTTCTCCCGCAGAAACGGAAAAGGAAACATTTCGCAGAGAAAACGATCCCCGCCGCAATGAAAGTCCGCGTACTTCAAGCGCGTTCATCGAACCTCCTCGGTACTGAAACGGTCGGTTGGCTTCGAAGCGCTCAGCACGTTGGCAATCAGCAACGCAACGCCCGAAACCGCCAGCATGATGATCGCCGTTGCCATCGCCATATCGTTGTTTCCCGTCGAAATGTTGAGGTATATGCTTCCCGGCAACGTTTCGGTTTTCATGCGCGTGATGCCCACCAGCATGAGCGTCGCGCCAAATTCTCCGATCGCGCGCGACCAGGTAAGAATAAACGTGCTGATCAGCGAGTTTTTTGCAAGGGGCAGCGTAACGGTACGAAATGCGGTGAACGTTGTGGCGCCCAACGATTTAGAGATAAATTCCAGCCGGCTATCAACCCCTGCAAAAGCGGTGCGGCACAACCGGATGGCGAAGGGAAGATTCACGATCAACTGCGCGGCGACAATACCCGCAGGGCTGAACACGAACTTGATTCCTATCGCCTTCAAGGCATCCCCGAAAGGCGAGGAAAATACGATAAGCAAGGCCAAACCAAGCAAAATATAGGGTAAAGAAAGCGTCAGTTCCAGCAAAATATGCGCGATACGCTTGCAGGGCATGTTTGTTTTCGTAAGAGCAAATGCGGTGGGAATCGCCAACGCAAAACAGAGAAGGGATGAAATCGTTGCGGTCTTCAGGCTTAATCCAAGCGCGAAATGCACTTCTTCCGATCGGATTGCCTCTCCGAAACTGGGCGCACCACCGATAACGATTGCGCAGATAGCGCCACCGATAAACAAGGTTACCAGCAGCGCTATCGCAATCGTGAAGCAAGAAAAAACGTCGAATCTTTTAGGAGGGCATTCCCTCATTTAGAGAACTTCATAACCGTATTTCTCCCAAATCGCGTGTGCCGCATCGGAATTGAGATATTCGGTGAATGCCGCAAGAGCTTCGGCATCTTTAGAACAGCTCAACGAAACAGCGGGGATGGTTTTCACGTATTTATCCAAATCGGTCGTTTCAACGATCTGCACACCGTCGGCCTTGCTGTTTTCCTTCCATACGATCGAAGCATCGGCCTCACCGGCTCCGATTGCGGTTGCAAGCTGCGGTGCGGTCGTCGTTGTGGCAATCACGTTGATTTTTCCGAAAATACCCAGGTCACCTAAGGATTTTTTGGCGATTTTGCCGATGGGGGTCGATTCGGGATCCCCCATGATGAAAGTCACTCCTTCATTTGTCAGGTCAGCCAAACCGGTGATGTTTTTAGGGTTGTCCTTGCCCACCACTAAAACGGGAACATGCTTCACTAAATCGGTGCTCGAAGTGATAAGGCCTTCAATCGGTTGCGTTTCTTCCTTTGCGCCCGCAATGAACAGATCGCCTTCTTTTGCCGTGTTGATCTGCGACTGGATTTGCCCGGCATTTGCGAACGTGGTGTTCATTTCGCAAGAGGTTTCCCCTCTAAAGGCATCGGCAATTTCCTGAAACGGCTTCGTCATACCGGCGCCGCAATAAACCTGCAGGATATGTCCCCCCAAATTGGCCGCTGCTTTTTGTTCGGTAGCAGCTGCAGGTTCATTTGGCTTTGCTTCTTCTTTAGGCGCAGAGCACCCCGCCATCAGACCGACAACCATAACTGCCGAAACAAGAATACCCATTACTTTTTTCATACGCTCCCCCTTGTTGTCGCTCTCAAAAGAAAAACAACGGCTGTGGTTTAAATCCCGCAATCGTTGCTCTATAATTAACCTCATTATAGATTATTCTCTCAATAGAATAAAGAGGCAGATATGTATATTTCAAACCCCTTGCTCGATTCGCTCATCTTAGAGGATGCACCCTATGGAGACCTGACCTCATCCGTGCTGGGGATCAGCGATCAAACTGGTGAAATAGAATATTTTACCCGCGAAGATTGCCTTTTAAGCTGCGTTGAGGAGGCTATGCAGATCTGTAAAAAAATCGGCCTCACCATCGTTTCCCACAAAAACAGCGGCGATGCGCTTAGTGCGGGCGAAAGTTTTCTGTGCGCCCGTGGGTCGGCGGATCGCCTGCACACCGCTTGGAAGGTGTGTCTCAACCTGTGCGATTACTATTCTGCCGTCGCAACAAAAACGCAGCGCATGGTGCGGGCTGCTCAGGCCGAAAACCCGCACGTCACCGTGCTTACCACCCGCAAAGGCATCCCCAACACCAAGCCGTTTGCCACCAAGGCGGCGCTGGCCGGCGGCGCCTTCCCCCATCGTTTGGGGCTCTCCGAAACCATCCTGATATTCGACCATCATTTGGCCTTTATCGGCGGCCTCGATGCCCTTATTGAAAAATTGCCCACCATGAAGGCTCATTGCTGCGAAAAGAAGATCATCATCGAAGCCGGCCTCGCCGATGCGCCCCGCCTGGCACAAGCCGGCATCGATGGCATTCAGTTTGACAAGGTGGCACCCTCGGAGCTGGCCGCGCTCGTCCCTCAACTGCGCGCCATCAATCCCGCGATCACCCTGCTTGCGGCTGGCGGGGTCAACGAAGGCAACGCGGCGGAATATGCGCAGACCGGCGTCGATGGCCTGGTGACCAGCTGCCTGTTCTTCGTAAAACCCATCGACATGAGCGTACGCATCACCGCCCTCTAGCCAACCCTAGCGCAACAGGTGTGCTCTCCCCTTCGATCCTCCCGTTTGCAACAACCGTTGGAGCATGAAGCAAAAAGCGCGTGCAGGAAACCCCCGCACGCGCTTTTTCTTTCGTCACAAGGTCGCCTGCTTAGTGCGCGCCTTCTTCAATCTGCTCGTGTTCGTATTCGCGGTCGATAGCACCTTCCTGGTGCGGGGGCTCGATGCAAAACGGAACAGCAGGGGTAATCAAGCTCACCAACGGCACGATCACCATGGACAACACCATAGCCAACGCCCCGCAGTTGATGGGGGAGGCAATAAAGCCGATGAACATATTGGAAACGGTTAAACCCACGCCCATGATGAAACTTGCCCACACGGCCGCTTTGGAAATGCGCCCGCTGAACAATCCCCAGAAAAAGGGACCCAAAAACGATCCGGCCAGCGCGCCCCAAGAAATGCTCATCAGCTGCGCGATGAACGTAACCGAAGAATTGTACTGGTACAGCGCGATAACCGCCGAAATAGCCACGAACACCACGATAAGCACGCGAATGAAACCGATCTGCTTTTTCTCGCTCATATTTTTGACCAAATTGTCTTTGATAAGGTCGAGCGTCAACGTTGAAGACGACGTGAGCACCAACGAAGAAAGCGTAGACATCGAAGCGGAAAGCACCAACACGATAACAATGCCAATCAACAGATCGGGTAAGCTGGAGAGCATGGTGGGGATAATGGAATCGTAGACCGGCGTACCAGCGGCGCTCAACTCAACCTGTCCTTCGTACAGACGCCCGAAGCCGCCCAAGAAGTAGCTGCCGCCCGCCACCACGATGGCAAACATCGTGGAAATGATAGCGCCCTGCTTGATAGCCGGACCGCTTTTGATGGCGTAGAACTTCTGAACCATCTGCGGCAATCCCCACGTGCCCAACGAGGTGAGGATAACGACGCCGATCAGGTCGGGTAAATTTGGCCCAAAGAAGGAAACAAACGGACCGGCCATGCCCGAACCCTCCGAAGGAATAAGCGAAAGCGAGGTGATGGCTTCCGTGAAGCCCCCGTTGTTAATAAGCACGGCAACGATAACCGCCACTATGCCGAACAGCATGACAATGCCCTGCACAAAATCGTTGACCACCGTGGCCATGTAGCCACCAAGAACAACATAGGCACAGGTCACTGCCGCCATACCGATAACGCATACCTCGTAGGGTAAACCAAACGCCATGTTGAACAGACGCGAGAGGCCGTTGTAGACCGAAGCGGTGTAGGGAATCAAGAACACGAAGATGATGGCTGCCGAAGCGATGCGCAGCCCCTTGCTGTTGTAGCGCGCGCCAAAGAATTCCGGCATCGTGGCCGACTTTAAGCGCTGCGTCATTTCGCGCGTGCGCGGTCCTAGCACCCACCAGGCAAGAAGACTGCCGAGCACCGCGTTGCCAATGCCGATCCATGCGGCGGCGATGCCGTATTTCCAGCCAAACTGCCCGGCGTACCCCACGAAGATAACCGCTGAAAAGTAACTGGTGCCATAGGCGAACGCCGAAAACCACGGACCGACGTTGCGACCCCCTAAGATAAATCCGTCAACACTTTTTGTATGCTTTTTGCAAAAGATGCCGATACCCACCGCCACCGCAATGAATATGACAACCATTATTATTTTCTCAATCATTTCATTCCCTTACTATCACAACCGACAAAACCGGATTCTTCACTTCGCCCAGAATGACACGCACAAGACGCCGCCACCCTGCCACTCGTGGGGGCAACCTTTGCGTTGCCGCGCGCGAGGTACTGCGGAAAGTGCACACGGCCATCTGCCAGCCCGCGATTGCAGGTTGTCAGATGCCCGTGTGCTATTAATATCGATTGTCGAAAATGCGCTGTGTTTTCTTTTCTGA
>JAVWCK010000033.1:0-12730 GCA_036649035.1 Raoultibacter sp. | reverse complement strand
AGCCGCACGTGTATATCTTTTAAGAAAGATATACGGAAGGCCCGGTAACGCCTTCCATCTGCGCGCCGCCCTTCTTTTCAGCTAAAGCTGCCATATCGGTCATGGTGCCGAAGTGAAGTGCCTTTGTAACGCATGATTTCACGCAATGAGGCTCTTCATCAGCTGCGCGCCCTAAGCCCAGGCAAGCATCGCATTTGTTCATCATTTTGTCATCAAGTTCGGGCACTCCGAAGGGGCATGCCTTAATACACGTGCCGCACTTGATGCACTTTTCGGCATCGACAACAACGATGCCATCTTCTTCGCGCTTGCTAATTGCGCCCTGCGGACAAGCTTTGAGACACGCGGGATCAGCACAATGCATGCACGAAAGCGAAGTGAACTTACGCTTCACATCGGGAAATGTTCCAATGTCTTCCTCTTTCACCTTTCTGCGAGACACGGTGTGTGCCTTGATTTCATGCCACTGCTTGCAAGACACCACGCACGACCAGCATTTGATGCACCTGCTTGTATCGACATAAAAGCCGTATTGTTCGGTCGCCATTGTTTATCCCTCCGATTTCGAAATCTTAACCAAGGTCTGCTTCGACATGCCTGAATGGAACGGATCGAAATTCTTCATCTCGGCATCATAGAGCACGTTGACTTCACTGCCGCCATCAAGAGCACCATAACCGGGAAGACCCAGTTCTTCGCACGATTCCCACCATCCGCGCTTCGTCATCAAAACGTCGGGCGCAATCGCCTCAAAGTACTTTGCCACCATCTTGATGTTGCCGTGTGGGGATTCAATCTTCATCCAATCGCCATCGGCAATGCCATACTTCGCACCCGTCGCCGGATTGATCTTCACCCAAGGCTCAGGCTGCAATTCGCGCAAATAGGGCACGTCATGGTAATAGCCGTGATTGCACAGGCGATACGCATGTACATCGGAAATAATCAAAGGATATTCCTTGGCTATATCGGGCGTTTCGGTAAGGCTTTCGACAGGACCATGATAAACGGGGAGGAATTCCAGCATACCCGTTTCCAAGGAATTGGGTTTGCCGCCAATCCATTCGTTGTAGCACTGCACCTTTCCGTTGGGTAGAGCCGCAAAGAGCTTCGCATAGTTTTGATACTCGGGTTCGGTTGGCTTGGCGCCATCGGTGCGCTCTTTGAAGATACCTGTGCTTGCCGCACGCAAATCTTCAAGGGATATACCCGAAGGTTCAAGCTGTTCGTTGAGGCATTTATCAATATCGCCATCCCAGAAATCGGCACCATAGCCCATTTTTACGGCAAGATCGAGATAGTACTGCCAGTCTGAGCGAGATTCGCCCATAGGCTCGGCGATAACCTGATTGATGCCGATAAAGGTGCCCGCCGGCGTATTTTTCGTGGCGAACTGATCGGCAGCTTCATACTGTGTGCAAGCGGGCAACACGATGTCGGCATAATCACACGATGAGTTCCAGGCAGTATCCATAACCACATAGAACTCTAGCTTCTTTAAAGCCTCTTCGATCTTCTTGGGCTGGCGCGTTGCGCTCATCGGATTTGACGACTGCCCAAACACAAAACGCAAGGGATACGGCTCTTCTGAAAGAATAGTCATCAAGCTTTTGAAGTAAGCACTTGTCGGGCCAGATTCCTGGGTTTTCATCGTCTGGAACCACCGCGGCGTTTCAGGAGCAGCCAGCTTGGCAACACCTGCCATATAGCCCTTCTTCGTATCTTCTTCGCTTGCCTGCAGCTTATCGGTCAAGAGGTCTATGGGCTTTGTTTTGATAAGCGGCTCGGGCATAACCATGCCGGCGCCACCGCCACCGGCAATATCAAGATTGCCCGTAATCGCTTCGATGAGGCACACGCACGCAACCGTCCAGTGACCATCGTTGGACTGATCGCCAATTCCATTGCCGATGTTGATACCCATCGGTTTTGTCGTTCCCATAAGACGCGCCACTTCAGTAATCTTGGCAACGGGAAGTCCCGTAATATTTGCCGCCCAATCGGGAGTAAACTGTTTTACATGTTCGGCCAGCTTATCGAATCCATTGCACCAATTCGCAACGAAATCCTTGTCGTAGAGCTCTTCACCGATGATGACATTAAGGAAAGCCAGCGCCAGCGCACCGTCGGTTCCTGGGCGAATGGGAAGCCAGATGTTGGCCTTGGAGCCCAGCCCTTCCTGCATGGGTCGAATATCGATAACCTGCGTGCCCGCCTCAATCGCGTCGAGTCGCTTATAGGGATCCCCCTGATTAACTGCGGAGTTTTCCGAATTGTAGCCCCAGACAACCAGCAGCTTTGTCTTTCCAAGCTGCTTCGGAGCGACATCGGTTGCACCCGCATGCGTCGGTCCGCCAAGAGTAACAAGACGCGAGAACTGGCGCTGCGAATTGCAGATAGCACTGTGCAGATAGTTAGGGCTGCCGTGCACGTTAAGAAAACGGCGACCCATGGTGCTTAAGACCGCGTAATACTGCGGCGACAAAACGCCATAAGATTCCGGGCCGTATTTTTCTTTTTGTTCCTTAAGCTTTGAAGCAATGGTATCCATGGCTTCATCCCAGGAAATTTGTTCAAACTTTCCCTCGCCCTTTTCACCCACGCGCTTCATAGGATACAGAAGACGATTGGGCGAATAAAGTGCCTGCATGGCAGAATTACCTTTAGCGCACAGAGTCTTGCTACCCCGCCCAAAGTTGTTGCAGCCGTCAGGATTGCCTTCAACGTTGGTCCAGCGACCATTTTTAATGGTGCACAGCGTCGAACAATGCGTGCGAGCAGGCCCGCACATTTTGCACCAGGCATGCTTGACTTCGATAACGTCTTGGGCCGGCGTGGCATCCTTTGCTTCTTCCAACTTCTTGGGTGCGCATCCTCCCAGCATGGCGGCAGCACCAAGAGCTGCGGCTCCCCCAAAAAAGGTTCGCCTGGTCATTTTTGTTTGTTTCGTCATAACACCTCTCCTCGATTCTTCTCCCTAGTTACGCACACGAACGTAAACTCCCCTCTTTCCTTCGTATAGCCTCCCCTGCCTTTTCAAAGCTCACGCTTCGATTCATTAATCACGTAAGCTTTGTTTTAGCGTAAGCGCTACGACGGCAAAGCGGTATCGTATATTTCTGATTGAAGGGGTTATCCGCATCATAGGTTTCTTATGATTGAGGGAAATGACACGGAAATACCTGCACATAGGCAGAACTATGCTTCGATTTTATACAGCAAACCCGAGAAGACGAAGTCGGAAGAAGAAGGAAGCGTTAGCGTACGCGCCAAAAAATGCAGGCCAGCGTCCCTGCCGCAAGCAGGGCAGAACAACCGAAGGCAAGCTGATAGCCCAGCGCCGGATCGACAGCAACAGTTGCCGTTGTCGTAATAACAAACACCATGGCGGCCGTCCCCAAAGAAGCGCACACCTGACGCACGGCAACGCAAAACGAGCTGCCGTCGGTAACGATTTCTTGCGGAAGCCTCGCAAGGCTCCATGAGGTCAAAGGACCGATAAGCCCAGCGATACCAACATTGCGAATCCCCTGCCATAGCATCATCTGGGCAATCGGAGTGTGCGCATCCATGAAAACCATCCCCACCGCTCCAACTACCAAAAACACTCCCGCGCACAACACCACAGGACGTACCCCCACGCGATCGGTCAAAACCCCCGCAAGCGGGTTGATGACAAGCGCGGCAATTGTCCCCGGCAACAAAACAAAACCCGCCTCGAGCGCTGTTCCTCCGCAAAGGCCTTCGACATACAACGGGACAATTAAGGTAATGCCAAGAAACGAGGCAAAGAGCAAACACTGAGCGATAAAACCGATAGTGAACTGCCGCGAAGAAAAAATATGCAAATCAATCAAGGGATCCCGCACACGACGCTGCCGCAGCACGAACAGCATTAAGCTGACAATACCCACCACAAGTGCCGCCCACACCACGGGGTCGGTTAAAGAAAAATTTGAGGCATTGGAAAACGCAAGCAGAAGACCGCCAAAGCCCAAAGTTGAAAGCACGAATGATATCGAATCGAGAGGCATCGAATCGGGGGGAACTTTTTCAGCATTAACGCAAACCGCAGTTGCGACAAGCAGCATCCCGGAAAGCACGACGAGGATAATAAAAAAGCTCCGCCACCCCATCGACCCAACTAAGGCCCCACCGATGGTCGGTCCAATGCTGGGCGCAAACCCCAACGCAATCCCCGCAATCCCCATAGCGGTCGCCCGACGGTTTTTCTGAAAGCGCGTCACCGCAATCGTCTGCACTAAAGGCAACAGCATTCCTGTCGAAATCGCCTGCAATACCCGTCCTAGAAGAAGCACAGGAAAATCCCAGGCAACAAAATCAAGCAACGCCCCTGTTAGGAAAAATCCTTGCGCTATATAGATTAAATTTTTAAGAGAAAAACGTCGAGCGAAAAAAGTAGCAAGGGGAACAACCGCACCGAGCGTAAGCATATAGATGGTAGTAAGCCATTGACCCATACTCATGCTGATGGAAAATTCCGAAGCGACATCTGCAAGCATCGCATTGAGAGCCGTCTGAGAAAGATTACCTAAAGCGGCTCCCAACATAACGATTGCAAACAGCGCGTATACCTTCGCTCGATCATTTTTAACAAGGGCGCGCATCAAGTTGCCCTAGTTAAACTCTTGCTGAGTTTTTTCAAGACCCTTATCAAGAAGGGAAAAAACCGCTTCGGAACCACGATGCGAAGCTGCCTCAAAATCGTCGGCCGCTTCCTTTTTTGGACGCGAAAGCACATAGTCGACAACGCTCATGCGCCCCGGAGGGCGCCCCACACCGATGCGCACCCGCGTCCAATCCCGCGTACCAAGCTTGTCGCATAGGGATTTCAGCCCATTATGTCCCGCATGTCCCCCACCGAATTTCACCCGAATCGTCCCCGAATCTATATCGAGTTCATCATGGATGATAATAAGGTGATCAGGCGCGATACCATAGGCATTGCACAGTTGCTTAACCGGTCCACCCGATGTGTTCATAAAGCTTTGAGGCTTTGCCAGTATTAAATCCTCATCGTGGTAAGCCGCTTTAGCCGTAAGCGCACCGCACTCGGTTTTCCAATACCGCACACCAACCGCTTCCGCAATGCAATCAAGAGTATCGAACCCTGCGTTGTGTCGCGTATGCTCGTACTCTTCCCCTGGGTTACCCAGGCCAACGATCAAGTACATCGAATATTCTTACAGCGCAAAATCAGGATCGAACAGCGCCGCAACCGAGCCGTTGCCGTATACGTTCATGATGGCGCGCGCCAAAAGCGGAGCCACCGAAATAACCTTGATCTTACCCGTTTGGTACTCCAGCGGCACATCGATGGTATTGCACACCACGACTTCTTCAATGTCGGCATTTTCAAGGCGCTCATAAGCAGGTCCCGAAAACACAGGATGCGTCGCACACACGTACACCTTTTCAGCGCCCTTGTTCTTCAGTGTTTGCACCGCGGCGCACAGCGTGCCCGCCGTATCGATCATATCGTCGTTGACCAGGCAAATCTTGCCTTCAACATCGCCGATAAGCGCCGTTATTTCGGCCTTGTTGTGGCCGGGGCGGCCCTTATGCATAATGGCCAGATCGGCTTCCATGATGTCGGAGAGCTTCTTGGCCGCCTTGGCACGACCCACATCGGGGCTGACGATGCACAGACGTTCCTTGTCGAAATTCTTCGCCTTAAAGTAATCTGCCAAGATGGGTAGCGCGGTCAAGTGATTTACCGGTGTGTCGAAAAAGCCTTGAATCTGCCCCTGATGCAAATCGATGGTGATGGTGCGGTCGACACCCGCCACCGTCATAAGATTGGCGATAAGTTTCGCAGTGATAGGCTCACGGGAAGCGGCTTTACGATCTTGCCGCGCATAACCGTAATGGGAAAGCACTGCCGTAACCGTGCGCGCAGAAGCCCGCTTGGCTGCATCAACCATAATGAGCAGTTCCATCAATGAATCGTTGACATGCGCACCGGCTACCGACTGGATGATAAACACATCGGCACCGCGCACGCTTTCCAAGTAACGCGCATAGATTTCACCATTGGCGAACTTTTCCAACTTCACATTGCCCAGAGCGACACCCAAGCATTCAGCTATTTCCTCCGCCAGTTCGGGGTTGGCGGATCCGGAAAAAACCGCGAGGCTCTTCTGCATATCTGTCATTGCGTGCGCTCCTTCGTTGTATTTTACTATTGCTGCTTGGCTTGTTTATGCTCTTTCCAATGAGGAATTTCAATCTGCTTACTACGTTCAAGGCCTAAAGCGCCTGCGGAAACATCCCGCGTGATAGCCGAACCCGCACCGACAACCGCACCTTCGCCTATAGAAACCGGAGCAACCAACATCGTGTCGCTTCCGATAAACGCCCCGTCGCCGATGGAGGTCTTGTGCTTGCGCTCTCCATCGTAATTGCAGGTAATCGTACCCGCACCGATATTCGCTCCCACACCGATAGTCGTATCGCCGATATAGCTTAAATGGGGAACCTTCGAGCCCTGTCCCACGATAGAATTCTTGATTTCAACATGCGTGCCCGCTTTGGACTTATCGCACAAATGGGTACCGGGACGCAGATACGCGCGCGGCCCGCAATCCACTTCGTCATCGATACGCGTATCGATTGCCACCGTTTCATCGATGCTACACCCCACACCGACACAAGTATTGGTCAGACGGGAATGGGGGCCGATAACGCTATTTTCTCTCACCGTTGTTTTTCCCATTAAAAACGTCAGGGGCAAAAGTTCAACATCGGCGGCAATTTTCACATCGGGACCAATCCATACCAACGACGGATCGGTCATGGTGACCCCCGCCATCATATGCGCCTCATTGATGCGGCTCTGCAAGCACCTTCCGGCCGCAGCCAACTGCACCCGCGAATTGATCCCCTGACACTGGTCGGCATCGTCCGTTTTCAGTGCGAGCACACGCTTTCCCGCTTCCCGGCAAATTCCCAGCACGTCGGTCAAGTAGTATTCCCCTTGAGCATTGTCGGTTTTTACCTGAGAAAGCGCACCGAACAACTCCACGATGTCGAAACAGTAAAATCCCGAGTTGCATTCGGTGATAAGCGTTTCGGTCGCGTTGCAATCTTTTTGCTCCACGATCCGTTCAAGGTTTCCCTGAGCGTCACGCACGATACGGCCGTATCCGGTGGGATCAGGGGATTCCATCGTCAGCACAACCATGGCGGCATTCGCCTGTTCGCGAGTACGCACTAAAGCTTCGATGGTTTCCGGCGCAATGAGCGGAGAATCGCCTGACAGCACGACGACGGAACCCGTTTTACCCGCAAGGGCTTCACGACACACCGATACAGCATCTCCGGTTCCCCAGCGATTTTCCTGAAATACGATATGGGTATCAGCTTCCACCAAGGGAATAACCTGCTGGCGTTCGTGACCCAGCACGCTGATGATTGACGAGATGCCCGCCTCGCGAGCCGCATCGACAACCCAGCGAATAAGCGGTTTACCCAAAAGCTCATGGGCAACTTTCGGTTTATGAGATTTCATGCGAGTACCCGCACCCGCAGCAAGAACTATGGCAGAAGCTTCCATACAGACCTTTCGCTTTCTTAGTCAGACACAGCAAGCGATGCGCACAGAGCATCAAGCAGCATGATGGCGAAATGCTGAGCCGAACGACCTACACCAGCATCTTCCCACCTCGTCGAAGGCAATTCCAAAGCGATACGCGGCGGCACGACCACCATCGATTCAAGCGCTGAACGCAAACGTAATGCGAGCGTATCTTCGTCTTGGCACATCACTCGTGGAACAGTGGGGTAAACATTCTCATCAGGTAAAACAATATGAACCAGCAACATGTCGTCGCTAGGAGCGGCGGAAAGTGAATCCGCGCTGATAATTTTCGAAGCTGGATTGGTCGCAAGCGCCAAGTTCGACATGCGAGAGGCAACACTACGAGTGAATTCATCGGTACCGAAAAGGCACAAAGCGTTCGTTTCCAAAACGTTAGCAGCACGTGCATAGCCAAGGCGCGGCGCAAGCTGCGAAGGCATCTTACCCTCCCATGAGTGATGAAGGCTATTGATTGCGGTGTAGGTAAGCGCACCCGCAATGCCGTCGGAGGGCAAACCCAAGTTAAGCTGAAACTTGCGCAGCGCCAATTCGGTATAGGCACCGAAAATATGATCATCAGCCCCACAGGCAAAGCCCAAGGCGCCCAAAGCGTTTTGCAGCTGGGCGACATCGTTGCCATGAAAATAGGGCATACGCAAATAAAGAGTGCGATCACCTAAGCGGAAACTAGCATCGACCAATGCAGACCATACCTTTTCGGTAACCACACCATCTACCTCGAGATCGTTTGCGCGGCAAAAGGCAATGACCGCTTCGGTCGTCGCATCATCGAAGGTGGCACTCACCTGGTCATCGGGAAGAAATCCCAATGCGGCAAGTTTTTGCTGAACGTCTTCGACCCCAGCACCCGTGTCATGTTTTTGAATCGTAATCATGAATCCATTGTAGCGCACAGCCGTCCCATGAAGCACCGACACAAGGTAATGCTTTTCGTTTGTTCACAAATTTCCCTGCGTACGGTGCAAGAGGCGAATCCGATCATTTCAGGCGGTTCACAAACCAATCGGCCATTGAAATAAGGAGATTACGAGCCATGGAAGGCTCGATCATATCAATCAGGCGATTTTTCGCAATACTCGTCAGGTTTTCAGCGTAGCTGCGCGCATATTCGATACTGCCCGAATCTTCCATAAGGGCAACCGCTTCAGCGAGCACAGCAGGGTCTTTTTCCCGTGATGAAAGAATCTCTATAAGACGATCCCGTTGCGGTGAATTTTGCAGCGCATGGACAACCACGAGAGTGCGCTTACCTTCGGTGATGTCATTGCGGAAGTCCTTTTTCATCGACTCTTCTGAGCCGATGAGGTTTAACAGGTCATCCTGAATCTGGAAGGCAAGACCGGTATCGAGACCATAGTTGCGCAAGCTCTCAATCTCAGCCTCTGCGCCACCGCCGATAATCGCTCCCACCGCAAGAGGTACCGCTCCTGAATAATGGGCTGTTTTGTGTGTAGCCATAATTAAATAATCTTGCGGCGTAATATCATAACGCCCATCACGCGCCCATCCGATATCGAGCGCCTGGCCCTCTATCGTGCGTCTCGTCATGCGGGTAAGCTCGGATATAACACGCACCTTCATGGCATCATCGAGGTTTTCATCGGCAACCACGGTACCGTTTACCAGAGAAAGCGCCAAATCACCCGCATTGATAGCCAACCCGAGACCCTCTTCTAAATGCATGCACGGCTTACCGCGGCGCAGTTCGGCCGCATCGGCTATATCGTCGTGGATCAATGCTGCCGTATGAAAATGCTCGATTGCAGCAGCCGCTGAAGTTGCTCGAGACATATCGCCGCCAACAGCCAGGCACGCCGCAAAACAAATAAGCGGCCGATGCCGCTTGCCGCCGTTTTCGCTATATTTTTTAAGGGGATTGTACAAATAACGATCCATGTCGGGATGAGAACCCGAAGGAAGGTAAGTATTAACCAAGTCACCGACTTCATCGGCATAGTAATCAAGATACTCTTCAAAACTTGACGGTGGGTTTTCGACCGCCGCGATGATCTCATTGATAGTCATCATATTGCCGCTGCTCGCCTTTTTCTATTATCTCATACTGATGGATGCAGTTTACCATGTCGGTCATTTCTCAGAAACCAAAAGTGCTTACTTTCCCTTCACGCAAAGCTGAACTGGTAGGAGCGGCGGGACTCGAACCCGCAAGACCGAAGCCGGCGGATTTTAAGTCCGCTGCGTATGCCAATTCCGCCACGCTCCCACAACAATCTTCATCCGCGCATTGCGCGATGGAATCAATGATAACAAAGGTTTCCGCATTTTTTCCTAAGGAATCATCGAGCGGGGCTGCGCTTCATGAAAGCTCTACGCAGCGACGCTAGGAGGCCACCGTTTGTGCGGCATCAAGGATTATACCCTGCAAGATATCGGATTCACTTACGGTAAAGCCCTCTTGCCCCGCGTAATCAAGCACCACCTGCAAGATAAGCATACCTGCCACAATGACCGGTGCGCGCTTAGGATCGAGACCTATCACTTCCCTGCGCTGCGCAAGAGGAAGAGACGCCAAGCGTTGAGTTATGCGGTCGAGAGTGGTGCGAGATATAAACGCTTTATGCACACGTGCGCTCTCGTAGGGTGCAAGAGAAAGATCGATAGCCACAACGCTGGTGGCAGTACCCGCAACCGCCACCAAGCGCGTTGGAGAAAAATCAAGCGCACGAATCTGCTGGAAAACCGCGCGCATTTCATCAACAATCCAAGCACGGGCGAGGTGCAGCTCTTGAGTCGTGGGGGGATCGCTCGGCAAAAAACGCTCTGTCACACGACGACATCCGATGTCGAAAGAGTGGATGAAAAGCGGATCCCGCCCAGCGATTCCGGCGATTATTTCTGTTGAACCGCCACCAATGTCCACAACGATTAAGCCTTCTTCTTCGAAATCACTTGAGACACCTTTAAAGCAGAGCGCCGCTTCGCGCTTTCCGGCAATAACACCCAACTCGATGTTGCGTGCTGCCAAAAGAGCTACGAATTCATCGGCATTACGCGCATCGCGAGAAGCCGAGGTAGCCTGCGCTATCACCTCGATAGAGGGATGTTCAAGAGTGATGAATGTTTCGATGATTTCGACAAAACGAGCCATTTGCACATCGACGCGAGCCATCGCCTCGGGCAGTAAAATCCCGCTCGCGGCAACTCCTTCACCTAAATCAGTAATCGCATATTCACGCCGCAGTTCGTGAAGACCCGACGCATCGACATCGGCAATGAGCAATCGACACGTCACTGTTCCGATATCGATGGCGGCAAAACGACGACATGCTTCACCCCGGAAAGAATTCGCGACAGCGCGATCGGGACAACTTGATGAAGCGAAGGGAACATCCACAATACTACTTCCCTGCCGCAGAGGAGGTATCCACACCGAACAACGCATCAAGAAGAGCGGAATACCAGGTATCGGGCGCAGGAATGCTGTTTTCAGCAACGTTGGCATTCAGGTTCGTTCTCTTTGCCTTATCAAGACCATATACGCTCACGGAATTATCTCCCGCCTTAACCCAACCAAATTCTTTCCGCGCTTTATCTTCAATCCCCTCGGAAGTCGAAAGCCTATCGACTTCCGCCTGAATCGCAGCATTGCGCTGATCAAGCGCGGCGTATTCCGCCTGAACCTGAGCCTGCTCGCGCACGGCAACATAATAATCTTTAGCTGCAGGATAGAGAAACGCACAGGAGAGCACAAGGCACACCGCAACGATTGCCCCACCGGCGCAGTAAGGGGAATGGATCTTCCCGCGCAGGGATTGAGAAGTACTCGCTTTCGAAGAAGCGACTGATTTTGCCTGCGCTTGCATGCGTGCGCTTCGCTTATGACTCGATCCCATCTGTCCTTTGTAGAGGGCCGCACGTGAACCCGCTGATTCGGTTGCGGGTTTATTCGTGTCGGCATAGTGCGCCTCAAACGCTTTATCAGCCTTGGTTTTACGAAGCATTCGCTTCAAATTGGCAAACCAAGAAGATTTTTCCGCAGCGACCGGAGAAGATTCCTCGCGGGATGATGCACCCGAAGAAACGCCGCTTTGCTGAGCCCCCTTGCCAGCCGCCCTCTTTGCTGGCACTGTCTGCGATTTTTTTGCGACAGGTTTTTTCGGGAATGCTTTCGCCGAAGAAGTCGTCGCTTCCTTTTTCGAAACCGCCTTCACGGAAGTCGTGCGTTTCGGCGAAGCAGCTTTCTTTACCGACGGCTTTATTGGAGAAACCACCGCTTTTTTCGAGATTGGTTTTTTTGAAACAGGTTTCGAAGAAGTCGCATTTTTTGGAGTTCTTTTCTTGGTCTCCATCGACTTGGCGCTCGCTTTAACCGATGGCCTTTTCGCTTTGGAAGGCGCTACTGACGGGCGCACGTTTGCGCGCTTCGCAGCATCAGTAAAGGTTAGGATGTTCGCTTGATGTGTCAGCGAGGTTCGCCCCTTGTAGCATCGAGTTCGTTTAATGGTGTGTTTAATGCTTCAAGCTAGGGAAAGAATACCACAAAAAAGCCCTGCCTGTCATCTTCCAAACCGTTCAAAGGTATCAAGGAGCACAAAAAGAGAACACGGTGGACACTCAAGGTGAACAGGGCAAAGCGCACCTATCCGAAAGGGACGAAACAAGACAACTACACCCAAGCGGTTTTGGGTATAGTACAATAAGAGTATCGTCGAAGGAGGGTTTTGATCATGGAAAAAATGTCAATGTCGCACGAAGACTATCTTGAAGCAATCGTCATGCTGGGCGGCAGCGTGCAACAACCCATCCGGTCCGTCGACGTGGCTACCAAGCTTGGGGTATCGAAAGCTTCCGTCAATAAAGCCATTTCCTCACTCAAGGAAAAAGGGTTGGTTGACCAGCCCTACTATGGCGACATCACCCTAACCGAAGAGGGACTTCTCTACGGGAATCAGATTCTTGACCGCCATCACCTGCTGTTTTCCTTCATGACGAACGCGCTGGGCATCGACGACAAAACCGCTGATGCGGAAGCTTGCCAGATGGAACATGCCATCAGCGACGAGTCCTTCAAAAAATGGACGACGTACATCAAGAATCTGAACCTATAAACTCACCGCGGAATACCGCTCATTTATCCTTTGCTGATTT
>JAVWCK010000032.1:0-12775 GCA_036649035.1 Raoultibacter sp. | reverse complement strand
GTCGTGCGGGATTCGAGTACCTCCACAAGGCGCCCTACTTTAAAAATAAATTGTGCGAACCTTTCTTGGTGACTGCACCGTGTTTGGAAGAAGAACAAAACGCCCCGATTCATCTTTCGTATCATAAAGGCCAAGAACTCGACTACATCATATCCGGCCGCATGCGTTTCGCCTACGAAGACCACATCGAAGAGCTTGAAGCGGGAGATACGCTGCTCTACGATTCGGGACGCGGTCACGGAATGATTGCCATCGACGGACAACCCTGCACCTTTCTTGCAATCGTCATGAAACCCCACGATGAGGAAATTATCTAGGCGCCTCGCCGTTTTTCGGCAGCGCCTTACCCTTCATTCCCCCATCCGTTCGGTGGCCTCACGTGCCACGTTTCACACAGAAAGATTGCCATGAGAAACATCAACCTTCGCTACGCAAAGGAAACCTACGACACACAGGGTCTGCTCACCGATTTCTCGATCGATGTGCCGGCAGATTTCAACTTCGGCTATGACTGCGTCGATGACATCGCGTGCGCCGACCCCGACAGGCGAGCCATGATCTGGTGCAACCCCGAAGGCGAAGAACACCTGTTCACGTTTGCCGACATGAAGAAATGGTCTGACAAAACGGCAGCTTTTTTGGCCGCGCAGGGCATCGGCAAAGGCGACATGGTCATGGTCATCCTGCGTCGCCACTACCAGTTCTGGTTTGTAGCAACCGCCCTGAGCAAACTCGGAGCCATCATGGTGCCGGCGACCTTCATGCTCAAGGAACACGATCTTGAATATCGCCTGAACAGCGCAAGCATCAAAGCTATGATCTGCACTTCCATCGGAGACATCGCCCAGGTATGCGACAACGTGGCTGAAAACGCCCCGAGCCTTGCGGTGAAGATCATCGTGAACGGTGCAGGGGGTGGGTTGACACCGAAAAACGAGGCAGGCGAGCTTGCGGTAGTCGCCGATTCTCCGATCGGAGACGCCCTCAGTGGTGATGAAGGCATTTGCCGTGCGGCAGGTATTCGGGAAGGTTGGCTGGATTTCAACACCTGCGTGCGCGCGACACCGGCCGATTTCACGCGACAAGAAACCTGCGCGAGCGATCCGACGCTCATGTATTTTTCAAGCGGCACCAGTGGCAATCCCAAGATGGTCTTGCATGATTCAACCTATGCACTCGCCCACATCATGACCGCCAAGCATTGGCACCGTGTGGATGCCGACGGCATCCACTTCACCATTGCCGACACCGGTTGGGGCAAAGCGGTATGGGGCAAATTCTACGGGCAATGGCTTATGGAAGCCTGCGTTTTCACCTACGATTTCGACCGCTTCCATGCCGGTGAAATACTTTCGCTCATCGAGCACTACGGCATCACGACCCTGTGTTGCCCCCCCACGATGTATCGTCTCATTTCACAGGAAAACGTCGATGCGTTCGACCTCTCTTCGCTGGCGCACACCACCACCGCAGGCGAAGCGCTCAATCCCGACCTGTTCGCTTTCTGGAAAGAGCATACCGGGCTCACCATCTACGAAGGATTCGGTCAGACGGAAACCCCGCTCACCATCGCCAACCTGGCCGGTTCAACGCCATGCTCGGGATCGATGGGGAAAGCGGTGCCGCTTTACACGATACAGATTCAACGGAGCGATGGCACCGGCTGCCATACCGGCGAGACTGGCGAAATCTGCATCAAGATGGATCCTCGCCCGGCGGGCATCATGGTCGAATACTACCGCAACGCCGAAAAAACCGCCGATGCCATTCACGACGGCTGGTATCACACCGGCGACACGGCGTGGCGTGACGAAGATGGCTATTTCTGGTATGTCGGACGCAACGACGACGTCATTAAATCTTCCGGCTACCGCATAGGTCCCTTCGAAATCGAAAGCGTGCTGCTTGAACACGAGGCGGTTCGCGAATGCGCCGTTACCGGCGTGCCCGACCCCGTGCGCGGCAAAGCCGTCAAAGCGACTATCGTCTTGAGCCCCGGCTTTTCCGCCAACGATAATCTAACGCGCGAATTGCAGATGTGGGTCAAGCACCGCACCGCACCTTACAAGTACCCGCGCACCATCGACTATGTGGATGAGCTGCCAAAAACCGCCAACGGAAAAATCCGTCGCGTCGTCATCCGCGACCGAGATAGATCGGAAAGCGAAGAGCGGCACACATGACCCCAATCGTATCCTTAGCCTGCGAAAAAGCTTTAGCGGACGCGAACCATGCACGCCGCAAAATGCGCGTCGGGAGATCCGGGGGTGAGACGCGTCGCAAAAGCCGGAGCTTCACCCACGGGCAGCAGGCGAAATGATTCCCCGCGCTTGCTTTTCAAGAAGCGTTCGATTACCCGTGTGTTTTCCTGACGGGTGACCGTACAGGTCGCATAGGTCAGCTGACCACCCACGCTCACGCAGGCAGCAGCCTCATCGAGCATCGTTGCCCCAAGCTGCGCAAGTTCATCGATATCATCTTTCGTGATGCGCCACCGAATTTCGGGATGACGGCGCAGAGTGCCCAATCCCGAACAGGGAGCATCAATGAAGATAGCATCAAAAGCATCGGCGCCGAACGTTTCAAAAAGCTTCGTCGCATCGCCGATATGCGCCGCCGCAAGCTCGACGCCGCATTGCTTTGCGCGACGCTCGAGCAACTGCATTTTGAAATCACGATTATCGAGCGTTTCAAGCGTCATTTGATCGCCATAGGCAGCCAGCGCGCCATTTTGCAGCAAAATACTTTTCGTGCCGCGCCCGGAGCCTATTTCGAGAAAGCGCGCAGGGCGTTTTTGAGGAATAGCAAGTTGCGCAATAGCCTGAGCCGCAACATCACTCACGATAATTTTGCCTTCAGCAAACAGCTGCTTGATACGAGCATCTTGGATGATGCGATGGTTTTCAACGCAGAGACACAGCGGTAACACCACCCCTGCGATTTCAACCGGACCTGACTTTTCGCCTGCAGAAGCAAATATTCGGCGAACGACCTCAGGGTCCCCCCGCAACGCATTGATCGCAATGAAGAGCGGAGCCACGCTATTCGATGCCTCCATCGCTTCAGCAGCTGCTTCGCGCCCAAGATCATCAACCAGCAGCTGAGCCAACCACAAAGGAAATGCTTGCTGACGAGCAAGAGCGCCGATGCTGGTCGCAGGATCACCGAAAGGAAAATCATCTTTCGCACGCGATATTTTACGAAGAACGGCATTTGCCAAACCCGCCGCCTCCGGGGCAACCGAGCGCACCAATTCAACGCCCTGATCCACCGCCGCATGAAGGCTTTTTCCTAAAAAGATGATTTCATAGGTAGAGATACGCAGTGCATCGCGCACTTCAGGAGAAATGTCTTTAGGTGAGCGCAAGCAGCGATCAATCACTTCGTCAAGCGTACCCAACGAGGAGGTAACCCCTAAAGCTATTTTGGTGGCAAATGCCCTATCCTCAGCAGTGAGCTTCGTCTTTTCAAGCTGTGCCGTAATCACATCATGCGTAAATGCGTTGCGCATGCGCACAGCACGCCCTACCTGCACCGCAAATATCCGTGCAGCAGACGCCTTTGAAGCTTTATTCATCGAGTTTCTCCCATGTTAAGGTTCCGCTTTTTATAGTGTGTATCCCCGCCGCAAATGCCTTTGCTTCCATAACTTGCTTACCGTCGGGCTGTACTTCAAGTATCTCAAGGGCGCCATCCTCGCACCCAAGGAAGAGACGTTTGGCAAAGAAACTCACCTGCCCGCTTGACAAAGCGGCACCGTGAGCCGCACCCCCTTCATCAAGGGGCACCCGGCTACGCAGAACGCTCACGTGCCGTCCCGCGATAATACCGCGCGCCGCATGCATTCCAGAAGAAGCCTGAATACGTCGCGCATTGGTTTGCGCTGAAACCCCAGGATCCAAGAACAGCTCCCTTTTGCCGATCTTTTCGGCATACGTTGCCTGAGACTCATCTTGAACGATCCAGTCAACAGCACCACGCTTGAGGTGAATAAGTGCCGTCAAAAGCGCATAAGCACCCAGGTTCGCCAGTTCATCGGTTAACTCCTGCGCGCTTTTATCTTCTATGGCGATGGTGCGGCAGACGCAATAGTCCCCCGTATCAAGACCTTGCTCCATTCGCATCACGCAAACCCCGGTTTTAACATCTCCGGCAAGAATCGACCGTTCGATCGGTGCTGCTCCTCGCCAGCGTGGCAACAACGAGGCATGCACGTTGATGCAACCATACTTCGGAAGTGAGAGTACTTCGGGTGGCAGTATCGCACCATAGGCTGCCACGCAGATAACATCGGGTTGGTAGGCGGCAATCTGCTCTACGACCTGGGGGTCACGCAATGATTTCAGCGTATGAACCGGAAGATCGAATCGCTGCGCCATGCGTTTCACTGGCGAAGGAACGAGATCCTTCCCTCGGCTGCTGACCGCATCGGGACGCGTGTAGACCGCGCACACCGTATGCTGATTAACTAATTCCTCTAAAACCGTTGCCGAAAAATCAGGGGTACCCATAAAGATAATATTCACATCGCTCCCTTCAGACCAGTTTTAGCGAACGCGAGGATTAAGGGAAGTTTCTCCCGGTTTTGCCCCCGCAGCACAAGCGGCATCATAGGCGCGCAATGCCTCGATGCGCGCAATGGGATTGCAGCTTTCGAAAAGAGTGATGCCCTCTAAGTGGTCGGTTTCATGCTGAAGACAACGACCAAGCAAGCCGTCGCCCTCGATAGAACACTCATTGCCCTCAAGATCGTAAAACACAACACGCGCCCAAGGCGGTCGGGCAACGGGCACCGCGATACCAGGACAAGAAAGGCACCCTTCTTCTTCGGTGACCTTATCGCCACGCACCTCAACGACAACGGGATTGATGAGATAGAGGGGGTTTTTCCCCTCCTCTTCCTGATCGCCGCAATCGATAACGACCAGACGCTTGAGAACGCCGATTTGGGGCGCAGCCAAACCGCAGCCGTTGTTCTTATACATAACCTGAGCCATCTGTTTCGCAAGTTTTTTTAATTTCTTATCCCCTACTTCGCAGGGTTGACACACCTGGCGAAGCGTCGGGTCGGGGGAAAGTACCACGTTCATAACCACAAGCTCCTTATATCGAATCATATAGGCGACAGTCTAGCGCTTTTGCCTGCGCGAAACTACGAAGAAACCAACCGCCATCGTTACCACAATAATCAGCGTTATCACTTTTCCCATAGCGACTCCTTACCCACGCATACCGCCGAGACCTCCATCGAGCCATTACACGCTACTTTTTTGCGTGCCGATCGCAAGCTGCTCGACCGCTTCAGTGTTCCGATCGCCATCGACGACGATTTCTTTGAGCGATGCCGCCAAACCAGCGATACCCTGGATGTCGGAAGGAATAATGATCTTGGTTGCGCGCCCATTGGCAAGCACCTGTAGCGCCTCAAGGGCTTTCATGGTCAAAACGGCATTATCGGCACCCGCTTCGCGAACCATGCGAATGCCGTCAGCGATAGCTGCCTGCACGTTCTGAATGGCAGCCGCTTCGCCTTCAGCTTCGCGCATCTGCTTTTCGCGATCGGCTTCCGCCGCCAAGATAACCTGACGTTTGGCACCTTCCGCTTCAAGGATGCGCGATTGCTTGTTGCCCTCCGCAATGGTGATAGCAGCAGCTTTTTGGCCTTCCGCCAACAGCATCGCTTCGCGCTTTTCACGTTCAGCTTTCATCTGCTTTTCCATCGCTTGCTGAATCACGGGCGGCGGCGTGATGTTTTTGAGTTCGACACGGTTGACCTTGATACCCCATGCGTCGGTTGCATCGTCGAGAATTTCACGCATCTTGGCGTTGACGGTGTCACGCGAAACAAGAGCAGTATCCAAATCGAGATCACCCATGATATTTCGCAGCGTGGTCGCTGTCAGATTCTCAATGGCCATCAGCGGGTTTTCGACACCGTAGCAATACAGCTTCGAATCCATAACCTGAAAAAATAAAACGGTATCGACCGACATGGTCACGTTATCTTTCGTGATAACCGGTTGCGGGGGGAAATCAGCCACCTGCTCTTTGAGGGTGATGCCTCCGCGTACGCGATCGATAAACGGCAGCTTCACATGAAGGCCAGTCTGCCAGGTGGTCAAATACGACCCAAGGCGTTCGACTACCGCAGAATGCGCCTGCGGAACGATTTTAATGCAGGTAAGCGAAAAGAGAACAACAAGAATAACGACGACAACAAGAATAATAATCGTGGTCATAAAGACTTCCTTTCAACGATGAGCTTAACACTTTCTCGATCCACGACCACGACCGTTTCCCCTATGGGGATATTACTGCCATCGGCGCTGCGCGCAACCCATGTCATACGATTCGCTGTTTCCACGCGCCCGACCAGTCGTTCGTTGTCTATCGCTTCGCACACAAGCGCGCTTTGCCCGACAAGGGTGGGTTCGTGGTCTTCCCCGCGCTTACGATACTTTAAAAACAGAGGGCGCAAAAAGATAAGACAGAGCAGTGACACCACGAGAAATACGATCATTTGCACAACCAAATCGGCTCCAAGCAGATTGGCGATAAATGCTGCCAGAGCACCAACGACAAACCACGCCGTGAGCAAGCTGAGGGAAACTATTTCGACGACAGCCATGATGACCGCCACCGCAAGCCAGACAAAAGGGCTCATAGGGGACTCCTTTCTCCTTGCCCGAGTATACCATCTCGCAAGATGTTAGTTTCGAGAGCCGGCAAGCGGCTTGTGCGCCAATCGCCGATTCGTCAAATCCTTCTGCAGGGCAACGACGCGCTCGAAAATCGCTTCATATTCGGCGGCATCCATTTTTTCGGGATTTTTAAGTTGTTCGTGGAGAGAGGCGATAATTTCTTCCTGATCGCCAATAGCCAACTCTTCAGCAAGAAACGGCGCCAGCTCTTCAGGAGCAGCTTCTTCGGTCATGGTGCCAGAGCTGAGTACCTGAGCTGCCTCGGGCTCAACCTGCGCCGCACGCGTGATGAGCTCAGCCGCCGATAGCGCGGGAGTTTCCGATAGGATTTCCAAAACGACCTTCGCCAAGGTTTCATGTAACCTCACATGCCAGTTCGTCTGCGCAAGCCCCGATGCAAAACGTTGGCCCAAAGAAGAATAGCAGGCACACAAGCTTAAGAATTCTCGCTCGAATCGACGACGGCTACGTTCGCTTTCGGAAAGCTTCATAGGCGAAGGGGTGGATTTTTTTATGGGATCACCCGTTGCGCGCTGATCGTCGAAAGCCGGCCTTACCTTAACCTGCTCCAACTGAGCGAGCACATCATCTTCGCGAGCGCGGCACCAACCCGCCACCTGCACCGCATAGTCTTTTGCCAAAAGCGAATCTTTGATAGGAGCCAATACGGCCAGCGCCTCGGCGATGGCACGATTGCGTCCCTCGGCGTTGGTGAGGTCGAAGCGCGCAAGACGCCGTTCGATCCCGTATTTCAACAGCGGTTGCGCCTCGTCAAGCAAAACTCTCAGCGCATCGGCTCCGCGTTGCGTAACAAAGTCAGCGGGATCAAGGTTTTCAGGCAGGGTTACCGCCGCAAGTTCGATCTTGTTGCGACCCGCTTCCGGGGTCATCGAGTTATCGATAAACCCTAACGCACGATCAGCTGCGCGCTGTCCCGCTTCATCACCATCGAAGAGATAGATGATGCGGGTCTTCGCATGACGCGACAAAATGCGAATATGCTGCGCCGTCAATGCCGTACCAAGCGTGGCCACCACATTGGTGATACCCGCTTCATGCAGGCAGATCACATCGGTATACCCTTCCACCACCACCGCGATACCGGTCGATGTCAGAGAAGCTTTCGCCTTGTCAAGACCAAAAAGCACGTCCGATTTATGAAAGATGGGCGTTTCCTGCGAATTGAGATATTTCGGTTCCCCTCGCCCGATGACGCGACCGCCAAAGGCGATGCAATCACCTTGAAGGTCGAATATAGGAAACATGATTCGGTTGTAGAAACGGTCGTTTACTCCCCGCGTCTCGCTTTTGACTGCAACGTTGGCATCGATCATTTCCTTTTCCTTGAAACCAAGCGTGCGCAAATGGCGTACGAGAGTGCCGCTTCCTGGAGCAAATCCAAGTTCCCAAGCTTTCGGAACCGACCCACCGAGATCGCGTTTGGAAAGATAGTCGCGCGCCTCGCTTGCCGGCTTCTTCGCAGAACGCATCAGCTGCGCGTGGTAAAACAGGGCGGTCTGCTTGCATATTTCCTTTAAACGCGCCTTGTAGCTTTGCGCCACCTGAGGCTTTCCGCTCGATTCGCGAATCTGAATATTTGCACGATCAGCCAACAGGCGCACGGCATCGGGAAACTGGATGTCATCGAGTTTCATAATGAACGAAAAGACATCCCCTCCTTCACCGCACCCGAAACAGTGCCACAGTTGCGTGGTAGGATCGATCTTGCAGGAAGGAGTTTTCTCCTCATGAAACGGGCAACAGCACCAAAAATCACGACCTCGCTGACGCACCAAAGTGCGCTCACCCACGATAGCAACAAGATCGCTCGCTTCGCGGACGCGACGGATATCTTCTTCGCTGATGCCGGCCATTTCCTATTGGGCATCCTTTCGCGATGCGTGGTCTTTGGAGCACGGATGTGATGCGGCCTTCTTTTTGGCAGCGATACCGCATGCCACCGAAGCGACCGCAAGCACCACAACCGTTGCGACACGAGCGAAACTGAGATCTTTGTATCCGATTGCGAAAATCGCCAAGCAGAAAAGCGCCATAACGGCACAAAGGATGGAAATCCACTTCAAATATATAGCACTATCTTTCATGGGCTCACCTGTTTTACTCGAAACTTTTTCTCACGCTTACTTTACCATACTATGAGCAAAACACATTTCCTGCATCACAAGCCCAAGGCAGGTGAATGCGCTACAATAACGCGGACACACAAAGCGTTTGCCGCCCAGCAGACAAGGAGCGCATCGATGACTTTCCCTCAGCACGATCCCCTTCAAACCAAATCGACACCTCTTCCCTACTTAACCCTTGATGCTGATATCGAACAGGCCATCGTGCGCGACCGAACAGAGGGCACACCCAACCCGTATCGCTTCGAAGATACCCGTGTTATCCGACGCACCAACAGCTCTCACGACGCGGCTACCCTGACTCGCCCAGCTTTTGGGCGCGATATCGAAAAGATCATCAACGTACCGGCTTACAATCGTTATGCGGGGAAAACCCAGGTATTTTCCTTCATCGAAAACGATGACATTTCTCGTCGCGGTCTCCACGTGCAACTGGTGTCGCGCATCGCACGCAATATCGGAGGTATTTTAGGGCTCAATGGCGATCTGATCGAGGCGATTGCTCTCGGTCACGATGTGGGACATACCCCCTTCGGGCATGCGGGCGAACATTTTCTCAATAAGCTCTATCGCGCACATACCGGACGCTTCTTCAATCACAATGTCCATTCGGTTCGCGTGCTCGACCAGCTATTCCGCCGCAATATCAGCCTGCAAACACTTGATGGTATCTTGTGCCACAACGGTGAGTTCGCTCAACAGGTGTTACGCATCGGCGATCTTCCCGATTTCGACACACTCGATGCCCTTGTCGAAGGCTGCTATACCGACGAGACCACCATCAAGACACTGCGGCCTTCAACGCTTGAGGCCTGCGTCGTGCGTATCAGCGATATGATTGCCTATTTGGGCAAAGACCGCCAAGATGCCCTTGATCGAGGCGTTATCGATTCTCTTAATTGCTTTGAAACAACGGTGATTGGACGCAGTAACGCTCAAATCATCAACAATCTCACCGTCGATATCGTCAACAACAGTTACATGAAAAATCGTATCGCAATGAGCGAAGAAGTTTTCATAGATCTCAAACGCGCCAAACAGCAAAACTACGAGATCATATACGACAAAGAAGGAATGGTCGCCGACACCGGCAACATTGTCGAAGAAATGTTTGAGGAAATCTACGAAAAGCTTTTGCGGGATTGCCAATCACGCGACGAATCATCTCCCCTTTTCAAGCACCACATCAGCAATCTGGTGGCAAACTCGCTCTCCATCGATGCTGCCACATACCTTGAAGAGGAACCGAATCAAATCGTCGTCGACTACCTGGCCTCGATGACCGATAATTATTTCATGGCGTTGTACGCCGCACTCTTCCCTCAAAGCGACAAGCAAATCATTACGCAAGGATATTGCACTCGGCTCTAAGGGTTTGCCACACCGAAAATAATGAGGGGCTCAGAGATGTCGCCTTGCATGCCACCCTTAAGTCGCGCGGAGCGCCCCGATCTCGCATCACCCTGCTATGCGGTTGCAATCAGCTCTTTTCCCATGAGGTAGCCCATGACGCTCGCCATCATCAACCCGCGCGTCCAGCCGCTCGAATCGCCCAAGCAATACAGTCCCTTGATGTTGGTCGTGAAGCTCTCGTTCATCTTCACGCGGTTACTGTAAAACTTGAGTTCCGGCGAATAGAGCAGCGTTTCTGCCGCCGCAAAACCGGGAACCACTTCATCGACGGCAAACATGAAGTTTAAGATATTCGTCATCGCGCGATAGGGCATGGCGGCAGTGATGTCGCCCGCTTCAGCATCGGGAAGCGTCGGAACCAGATTTGAACGACGAAGTTCCTTTTCCCAGGTGCGCTTGCCGTCGACAATGTCGCCGAGGCGCTGCACAAGAATATGACCGGCACCAAGCATGTTGGTCAGCTCGCCCACCTTCTGCGCATAGGCGATGGGCTGGTCGAAGGGCTCGGAAAAATTCTGCGAACAAAGAATGGCAAGATTTGTGTTGTTGGATTTGAGATTCTTGTACGAATGCCCGTTCACTACCGCCAAACCCCCATCGTAGTTTTCCTGACTGACGAATCCGCCGGGATTTTGACAGAACGTACGGACCTTGTTCTTGAACGGTTTGGGGTATCCGATCAATTTCGATTCATAGAGCACATTGTTGACCGTTTCCATGACTTCATTGCGCACCTCGACGCGCACCCCGATATCAACCGGTCCCGGACCGTGGGCTATGCGGTGTTCGCGACACATGCGCTCGAGCCAATCAGCCCCGCGTCGACCCGTTGCAATGATGGTGTGTTCGGCATAGATAGCGGTTGTCGTGCCCGCCTGCTCGATAACAATTCCTTGGCAGACTTCATCTTCAACTAAAACCTGGTGACACTCGCACTGAAACTTTATTTCCACACCAGCATCTAAGAGATAGCGCTCAATACGTCCATATATTTCCTGCGTCTTTTCGGTCCCTAGGTGGCGAATAGGGCAATCAACCAGCTTGAGTCCCGCTCGAATGGCCCGCCGGCGAATTTCGCTCACTTCTTCTTTTTCGCCAACACCCTCTACGTGCTCGTCAGCACCGAATTTCAGATACATGTCGTCAACTACCTCTATGGTTCTCTGGGCCGCTTCGGCCCCGATGAGCTCGGGTAAATCTCCACCGACCTCGCATGAGAGGGAAAGCTTACCGTCAGAAAAGGCCCCAGCGCCCGAAAAACCCGTGGTAATGCGACAGGGATCGCATTCGACGCAATGCCCGACCTTGTGCTTGGGACATGACCGCTCTTCGATAGCCAAACCCTTCTCAACTATGAGAATACGAGGGGGGTTTCCGGTTTCCAACAGGGACAACGCAGCAAAAATACCAGCGGGACCCGCCCCGACAATTACGACATCCGTTGAGATAGATTCCATGGTGCTCCCTTGCTGTAAGACGGTTGAACCGTAGAAATTGTATCCCATTTATAACCATCGGGCGAATAAATTCCTTTATCTCCGGACGCTCTTACAGCACCCCACCTATGGACATTTCCTGCAGATACTATGATGCTTCCCTGCAATGAGTGTGGCTCTCTTTTGGGATTTTATCGAAATGCTACGAGGAAACACCCCCCTTTCTGTACGATTGGCCTTCAAGTCTCCGACCGGAATCAACCTTTCATCATCACAGCCGGCCACAAGAAAGGACTTCACTTTGAACATACGCCTCCGAAGAGCATCTCTTGCTCTATGTGCAGCGCTGACGTTGTGCGCACTTGCCCCCCTCGCTTTTGCAAACGAGGCTCCCGCGGCCAACTCACCCTCCATAAGCTCTGCCGAAACCTTGGTCACCTCAAACACCGCTCCATCAATCGCCCCGGCACTTCCCGTGATCGAGAACTCAAGTCTAACGACGAACGACGAGGCTGTCGCTCATTTTGCCGCAGTCAGAACGCTTGCCGAAGCAAAGCAAGCCGAACAGGCCAGAGCCGCAGCAAACAACAAGAAGCTCTCCTGCGACCCCGCTTTGCTCGCCGCTATCGGAACCCAGGAAACCACCGGGCATTCCATCTGCTGTTCCACCTTCGCCTGCGCCTACGGCGACGCCTTTGTAACCGCTACCGCAAACGACCACACGATGTACGGCTGCGGATGCTGCACCTGGCCCGGTTGGGGTGGTGGCAATTCATCGTTTCGCGATCTCGGATCATCGAACGCTCTTTTGCGGGAAGCCTACGATCAGATCGCTTCCGGCAGACCCACCGTCGTCCACGTTGCAGCAAGCTATGGCGAACACTGGATCACCCTTATCGGATACCAGAATGCAACGGATCCCGACAACCTAACGCTCGCGAACTTCATCGCACTCGACCCCTGGGACGGGGCGCAGATTACCGCAAGCGAACGCTTCTCGCTCTACGGCGACAACTGTCAACACATCTCTTCACGATAGAAAACTGCCCGCCGTCGGCAACCCGAATCTTTGTCTATAATG
>JAVWCK010000031.1:0-13225 GCA_036649035.1 Raoultibacter sp. | reverse complement strand
TGTAAAAAGAACTCTTTTCGGTAGCTTCAACCTATCGAAAAGAGTTCTTTTGCTGATTTGATTTATGCCGAAAGGTGGGTGAGTTCGTGTTGCCGAACGCGGCCTTCCTTAGCGCCTGCTACTTTTTCGCGACATGCACCGCGGCGATGCCTCCGGTGTAATTCTTCCAGGTCACTTCCGAAAATCCCGCATCGCGCAGCATGCCGGCATAGGTTTCTTGATCGGGGAAGGCCTTGATCGATTTGCTCAGGTACACAAAGCCCTCTTTATCGCCGGTAACAATACCCCCGATAAGGGGAATCATGTGTTTCAGGTAAAACGTGTACAGCCCTCGCCATACGGCCAAGGGCGGTCGAGAAAACTCCAGGCATACCAGACTTCCGCCCGGCTTGAGCACGCGATACATTTCGCGCAGTGCCTGCTGCCGGTCGGGCATATTGCGAATGCCATAGGCCATGGTCACCACGTCGTAGCTTGCATCGGCGTAGGGAATAGCCTGAGCATCAACTATCTCAAAATCGATAGGCACCCCCTCTGCGGCACCTTCGAAAACATGCGCGCGTGCGACCTCCAGCATTTCGGGTACCAGATCGGTCAGTTGAATGTGGGCGGGGTGCTTGGTTCGTGCCACGGAAAAGGCCACATCACCGGTGCCCCCGGCAATGTCGAGTACATCATCGGTGGGGAGAATCGTTGCCTGCTGCATCATGCCACGCAGCCACAGCTTGTAGGCGCCCATGCTAGAAAGCGCGTTGAAGCGCTCATACTTTTTTGCGATAGCGGAAAAAATTTCATACACCCGTTGCGATGAAAGGGTAGCGGGGGCGGCTTCACCCGTGGCGGTGTCGATGGTGTGGGGGGTGTTTTCGCGTGTCATAAAAGTGTATCACCAGCGTGTTCTTAATTGAGGTCGGTCGTTATCCGAAGAGTGATTATAGCGTTTCGGCTGCGACTTGCTGTTCGCGAATTTTTTCCAGTTCACGCGCTTCACGCGCGCCTTTCGCACCGCCCGCACCCTGCAGGCCGTGGCCGGGCGTCACGGTAGTACTCACGGGTTTCCCCGCGGCAAGGCACTGTGCCCGCTGGGCCTCTTCGGCGATCATCTGTTCAAGCAAGGGGTCGTGAATAAAGGTGCGCTGTGCTTCTGCGCGAATGGCGGGGGCGGTACCGGCCTGCGTGGCGGTGCCCGCCTGCCCGGCGCTCAACGTGGCATTGGCGGCGTCAAACGCACGGTTGGTGGCATCCACGGCAAAGCCGGGGGCATTGACCGATCCTAGCGCCGCCGCTTCTGCCTGCTGCGGCGAACTCACACCGTTTTCCTGGTCGGGATAATCGAAATCCGAGGTTGCCGCGCGCCATTTTCCCGTAGCATGTGCTGCCCAGTTGGCCGGTTCGTTGGTCAGCCACAGCTTAGCCAAGTTTTTCACATGGATGGGCTTTACGCTTGCCGCCCAGTTCAGCTCGCTTTTTTCCGCAACGGTGCTTTCGCTTAAACGCTCAAATTCCTCTTTAAGCGCTCCCAGTCGAGCATCTATGCGTCCCACTCCGTTGAGCAGTACGTCGTCGAGGCGATTCATTTGCTCGCGCGCCTCGCGAATGCGCTGATCGGTTGCGGCGGCCATCTGCGGCGCCAAAATACCGTGCTCGCCTTTGATGCGGTTTATGTCGAGTGCGGCATCATAGGTGGCATTGACCATTTCATCGACGGTCATGTATTCGGATTCGTAGTTCATGATATGTTTCCACGAGGGTAGAATCATGCGTTCGCGATGTTCTTCAAACGTACGGGCACGCAGTTTGTAGCCGTATTTTTCGGGATTATCGAAGACGATGGAGCCAACATCGAGAAACGGAGCCATGGGGCTGGTCAGCACTACGAGGCGCGGATCGAAGTTTACCAATTCATAAAGATGCTGCACATAGGCACCTGTTTCGCGGATGCTCGCAGCGGTTTGCTGAGGGATGCCCGTCATGAAATACAGGTCGAAGCGTTCGCATTTATGGTGAGAAAGCGCGTCTATGATGGTCTGTTCCAATTCGGTCATTTTGTAATGTCCTTTGCCGAAAGCGGCGCGGATGGCGTCGTCGTGGCTTTCGGCGGAGATTTCCACCGACCAGCTGGGCAGGTTGGCGTCGAGCAGGCAGTAGAGGTCGTCGCCTTCCTCGGGTGGGCCGAAAAACTCAAAGCCTATGGGATTTTGCACCTTGCCCTTGAGCCCGCAGATAAATTCGTGAGTATAGTCCTGCCCCGCTTGGAGAAAATCATTCAGTACGAAAATGGGTCCCCACAGATGATTTTGCGATGCTTCGATGTCGCGCACCAACAGTTGCGGGTCGCGCCAGGCTACACTTTTGCGTCCAAAGTGATTTTTGAAGGCGTAGGCCGAGCCGCCGCAGGTGGCGCAATTGCGCGCGCATCCTCGGCACGAAAGGCTGGCGCTTACCGGGTAGCGCAACCATCCCTTTGCCGGCAGATAGCTGGTCATATCGTGGTGGCGCAGCACGCCTTTCATCGGATAGGCATAATCCAGGGAAATGGCATCCATGGTGTCGGGCACCCAGGAAAGGGGGTTGATATGCACGGCTCCAGTGCTGTCGCGCCATGTCAAGTTGGGGATGTCGGATAAATCGCCCAGGTGCGTATGTGTTTTTTCGGCTTGAATCAGCCGGTCGAGCAGCATGCGCATGGGTTCTTCTGTCGAGTCGCCGCGAAACACGTAATCGATGCATTCGTATTTCATCAAGTCTTCATGGAAGATGGTCGAAGAAAGACCACCGAACGAAATGGGACAGTCCGGGTGCAATCGCTTGATAATCTTCGCCACTTCAATGGCTCCGTGGCAGTGGGGCATCCAGTGCAGGTCGATGCCGAACATGCGCGAATCCAGCCGCATCAGATGTTTTTCGACATCGAAATTCTTCTTGTTGAGCATCATCGATGCGAGGTTGTAGATACGGGTGCGTATGCCGTGGCGTTCGAAGTATTCAGCCAGCGTGGTAAGCCCCAGTGGGTACATCTCGAAGATGGGCGTGGAGGGCACCATATCGGACACCGGTCCGTACATGATAGAGCGCTCCCGGAAGTCATATGTTGCGGGTGCGTGAACGAAGGTCATATCGATTTGCTGCATGTGTGCTTGCCCCTGTCTCTCGAAAAGAAGTATAACAGTACTTTTTTCGGTGAACGGATGTATTTTTGTTCATGAACGAGCAAAAGGTGCAATTCAAGAAATATACACGTGCCCGCTGCAAAGGCGGAATGCCGTTTACGTCACAACTGTGTTGAGAAATGGGGGAGGTCTGCGGGTTGAGCTGTGTGGTGGGAGGGGAAATGCTATGATATTCCAACACGAAAAAGCAGGAGGCTTCTATGCTATTGTGCGCACAATATGTTTTGCCGATAACCTCAGCCCCTATAGAATACGGGGCGGTGCTGATACGCGAAAACACTATCAAAGATATCGGGAAAGCCGATACCCTTAAATTACGCTATCCCGATGAGGAAGTGCGTGATTACGGCTTGGCGGCTTTGCTTCCCGGGCTGATTGATTTGCATACGCACCTGGAAAATTCCGTTATGCGGGGCATTGTTCACGACGTGCCTTATTCCACCTGGCTCAATTCGGTCAACGAAAAATCTTTACTCATGAATGTGGGAGACTGGTATGATTCCGCGATCCTCGGGGGGCTTGAAGCGCTTTCTTCGGGCATCACGTGCGTGGCCGATATAACTTCAACCGGTGCCGCTTGCTATGCAACCCAAAAACTGGGTCTACGCTCGGTTATCTATCGCGAAGTGGGCGCTATGGACAAGCGCCGTGTCGATTATGCCATGAAGATGGCGGCGGCCGATATCAAGAAGTGGAAGACGGAAGTCGATTCGAGCCGCATCACTATTGGCATTGCACCTGCCGCCCTGTTTGTCTGCCACCCTTCGGTGTTCAGGAAGATATCGGATTTTGCCGGTGACGATATGCCGATTGCTATGCACTTGGCTGGATCGCGGGAAGAATACGATTTCATTAAATACGGTTCTTCACCCTTTTCCATCCATGCCGAAGATGTCAAGCGTGGTTTCGTGGAGATTCCGCCGTGGTTACCCACGGGGGCGACTCCGGTTAATTATGCGCTGAACTGGGGTGCGTTTGAGTCTCGTAACGTGCTGGCCATCCATTGCGTGCATATCAACGATGAAGATCTTGAAAAGCTTAAAGAACACGATGTGGCGATTGCGGTGTGTCCGCGTTGCAATGCTCAGCTGGGCATGGGGGTACCCCCTATCAATGAATTCCTTCGTGCGGGGATGCGCGTTGGCTTGGGTACCGATTCGCCTGCTGCAACCGATTCGGCCGACATGCTGACCGAAATGCGTATTGGCATGCTGGTGCAGCGTGCGGTCAATGTCGGGGAATTTCTCGATTCGGCCACCATGCTCGGCATGGCGACTATGGGTGGTGCGCGTGCTTTGCGCATGGAAGATAAAATAGGCTCGCTTGAAATCGGCAAGTATGCCGACGTGATCGCCGTTGATCTTTCGGGTTCGCATCAAACGCCTACGACCGATCCGGTTTCGGCGGTTGTCAATACGGTAAGTGGCTCCGATGTGCTTATGACCATGGTGGCGGGTACTGTTCTTTATGAAAAAAATCACTGGCATGTCGATGTTGAAGTGGCAAAAAATATCGCACGGGTCATCGAGATCCGCGGCAAGTTGAGGGGCTAACGTGTCGAAGAAACAAAATCTCACAGCCAAAGAACGCCAGCAGCGCATTGCTCAAGCGCAGGAGCGGGAACGGCTTGCCCGAGAAAAAAATGAAAAATCGGAACGGGTGAAAAAAATCGTCGTTATATCGGTATGCGTGATTTTGGTTCTGGCGCTTTCGTTGCCGACCATGGCGTTGATGGTTATAGGTGGCGGCTCATAGCATCTTGCGCTACTATGTTGCGGTTAGGCATAAACGTCTGTTACGCGCACGGGATTGCCGGTGCGCCTGATTGCATAAGGGGTTAGCTTGTTTGGTATCGGCGGATTTGAACTTGTACTGATTCTTCTGTTCGGGTTCCTGATTTTTGGGCCCGACAAACTTCCTGCCATCGCTAAAACGGTGGGGCAAGCCATTGCGAAATTCAAGAATGCTCAAGAGGAAATGAATAAGGTCATCAAGACCGAAGTGTATGACCCCACTTCCGATGAACCGTTCAAAAATCCTTTAGAAGCGCTTTCGAAGCTTGAAGGCGATAAGAAGAAGGAAGAGAAGACGGAGAGCTTTTCGGAACGCAAGGCAAAATACGATAAAGAACGGGCAGCTAAAAAGGCCGCCGAAGAAGAAACGGCGGCGACGGCGAAAACCGAAGAGCCCACACCTGATTTCAATGCAGTTGCTGCAGCGATTGCTGCAAGTCCCGCACAGAAGCTTGCTCCCAATGTTGGCGCGAAAGAAGGGGCGATGGGCGTATCCGCGACACCGGGCGCCGATGAACTCTATGGCAACAAGCCTTCGGTAAAGAAGCCGGCTTCCTCGTCGAAGGCGGCTACAACACCTAAGCCAGCCGCAGCGACGAAGAGCGCCACCACCTCTAAGCCCTCTACGGCGAAGCCGGCGACACGCCGCACTGCGACCGCCAAGACGACAACAGCCACCGAGGCAACAGCCGCAAAGCCGGCAACTCGTCGCACCGCAACGACTAAAGCGTCGACCACCAAAACGGCAGCGACCACCAAAACGACAGCGGCGAAGCCGGCGACACGCCGCACTGCGACCGCTAAAACGACAACAACCACGAAAGCGGCCGGATCGGTTGCCGCCAAGCCGGCCACCAAAGCAACGACAACGCGTACGACCCCGGCCAAAACGACCCCGGCCAAAACAACGACGACGGCCAAGCCGGCCACGCCGCGCGCTACGGCGACAAAAACAACCGCTGCAAAAACGGCTCCTAAGCGTAGTGCTGCGGCAAAGACAGCGACAGCCGCGAAGGCGACAACAGCGGCTCAACCCGCCGCAACACCACGTAAAGCTGCGGTGCGCAAAACAACACCTACCACACCTGAGAAAGGGGAATAACGATGCCAGTCGGTCCCGCACGAATGCCCCTTTTCGATCACTTGGGAGAACTGCGTATGCGCTTGGTGCGCATTGTCGCCTGTCTCGCTGTTGCTGTCTGTATTTTCTACCTGGCAACCCCCACGGTCGCTCAATTTCTCTTGCAGCCGGTGTGGGAATTTATGCCGCACGATGAATCGGGTCTTGCTTTGGTGAATGTTTTCGGCGCGTTCGACGCGTTTTCGGTTCGCTTCAAGATATCGCTATGGACCTCGGTTGTTGCGTGCGCCCCTGTTATCTTGTGGCAGATCCTTGCTTTTTTCCTGCCGGCCTTGAAGCCGAGCGAACGCAAGTGGTTCATCCCTACGTTTGCGGCTGCGACTTCACTCTTTATTTTCGGCACGGTATTTTGCTACCTCATCATCTTGAATCCCGCCTTTCAATGGCTGACCGACCAGGCGCAAGGTTTCGCGCAGGTCATGCCTGAAGCAAAGCAATGGATCGATATCATCATCAAGTTCGAGTTGGGCTTTGGTTTCGCGTTCGAGTTGCCGCTGATCATCTTCTATCTGGTCATGTTCGATGTCGTCTCCTATTCCAAGCTGCGCAAAAGCTGGCGCATGGTTTACCTGGTATTGTTGATCATTTCGGCCATGGTCACGCCGGATGCTTCCCCCGTTACGATGGCGCTTATGTTTGCGGCCATGGTCATGCTCTACGAGGGTAGCTTGCTCATTGCGCGCCTCGCTCTGGGTAAGCGCGTGAAAAAGCAGAAGGAAGAGATGGCACGCGAAGCCGAAGAGGAAGAGGCGTGGCAGGCGGAACGCGAAGCGAAGAAGCTTAAAAAACGTGCCGAAGACGACGAGGCTTAAATGCACGAATTAGGCATTATGACCGGGGTTATGGAAGTTGTGGACAAATCTGCGGCTGCTGCCGGTGCGGACAGGATTTTGGGCGTATCGCTTTCGGTGGGTGTTATGACCGAAGCTATCGAAGACGCATTGCGCTTTGCGTTTGAGGCGCTTGCCGAGGCCAATCCGATGTACGAGGGTGCCGAGCTGCATATCACCATGGTGCAGCCGCGCAGTCGATGCCTGGAGTGCGGCATCGAATATGAGCACGATCGCTTTCATGTGGTGTGTCCTGAGTGCGGCGGATTTTCCACTGAGCTTATCGCCGGTCGTGAAATGCAGATCGATTCGATAGAGGTCGATATCCCTGATGAGGAGGGGTAGGATCTTTTGCGGCATCGCTCTATGTACCGCTAAGAGCCAGATTTAGAGACTAGGGCGGGACAAAAGAAACTTTTCCAATGAAGAGGAGTAGGCATGCAGATAGACTTAAAACAGCCGATTCTTGATAAAAACGATGCTCTCGCTGCTGCCAATCGGGCGCTTTTTGCAGAAAAGCAGGTGTTTGTGCTTGACCTGTTAGCCAGCCCTGGATCGGGTAAAACATCGACCATTCTCGCCACGATCGAGGCGTTGCGCGATACGTTCAATATCGCCGTTATCGAAGGAGATATTGCCTCTTCGGTTGATTCCGAGAAGATCAAGGCGCAGGGTATCGCTGCGGTGCAGATCAATACCGGCGGTGCCTGCCACCTGGAATCCGATATGATTCGTCGCGCCGTTGACGTGCTTGATCTGGACAACCTGGATCTTATCATCATCGAAAACGTGGGAAATCTGGTGTGCCCGACCGATTTCGATCTGGGTGAGGCTGCTAAAGTTATGATTTTGTCTGTGCCGGAAGGTGACGACAAGCCGCTGAAATATCCTGGGGTCTTCCAGGTAGCCGAAGCGGTTATTCTCAATAAGGTTGATACGATGCCCGTGTTCAACTTCGACCGCGAGGCCTTTTGTTCATCTGTGGCGCAGCTCAATCCTGCTGCCCCTATTTTCCCCCTTGCCGCAACAACGGGTGACGGGGTCGATGCCTGGGCAACCTGGTTGACCGACCGCATTAACTCGATGCGCTAGAACGCTGATTGTACCCTATGGAGACGGAAGAAAAATACACGCTTTGCGTTGATGCGCTGCAGGGTTTTCTTTTCTCGACAGGCTTTTCCGATGTCGTGATAGGGCTTTCTGGCGGAATGGATTCAAGTCTGGTTGCCGTCATGTGTGTCGATGCGTTTGGTGCCGATCACGTGCATGGTGCCTTGTTGCCAGGACCTTATTCTAGCGAAGAGTCCCTTGTCGATGCGCTTGAATTGGCGGATGCTTTAGGTATTGCCACTCAAACCATTTCCATCACGGCTCCTTTTGATGCATTTGCTTGCGCGCTCGCCGAGGCCTGCGGGGGCTCGCTTGAGGGTCTTGCCGCTGAAAACACTCAGGCCCGCTGCCGCATGGTATGCCTGATGGCGCTTTCCAACACGCACGGCTGGATGCTGATCAATACGAGCAATAAAAGTGAAGCCATGATGGGGTATTCAACGCTTTATGGAGATACCGCCGGAGCGTTTGCCCCTATTGGAGGGCTGTATAAAACCGATGTCTATGCGCTCGCTCGTTGGCGCAACGAAAAAGCACGGCAGCAAGGCGAGAGCGCTTGTATTCCTGAAAGGGTGTTCGTGAAGCCCCCCAGTGCCGAATTATCTCCCGATCAAGAAGATGAAAAAAGCCTCGGCATCGACTACAAGACGCTTGATGCGATCCTTATCGCCACGTTTGAACAGGGAAAAGCCGAAAAAGCGTTGGTTGCTGCAGGCTATGATTCTGCCGAGGTAAGGCGGATTGTAACCCTCGCTCGATCGTTTGCGTATAAACGAGCTCTTGAGCCGGCGTACCCCCAGTTTGCCTTTTATGAATCGGATCGCTTCGAAGATTGATGAGATGCCCGGTGCCGCAATGCGGTTTCGAACAGCGGGCATCGGGGTAGTGATTGTTTGGGCGGAAGGCCCCTGCTGTGCGATCGCGCGGCGCGCGGATGATTCATTTCTCGGTTGCTGTTTGCGCGATTGCCTGTCCCACGCATAGACCGAATGCGGCAGCGCTGGCAAGTCCCAGCAGGTTGCCTTGTGCGCAGGCGCCACAGCAATATACGTTGTCGATGGGCGCGCCACCCGCATCAAGAAGTTCTCCGTTTTCACTGGTGGCCGCCCCGCCAAGCGTTTTGTAGCGTTTAGGGAATTGCTTGATCGCGTAATAGGGCGAAGAAAGCGATTTAAGGTGGTGGGTGCGTCCTTGATCGTCTTTTTTATTGGAGACAGATTGATCGTAGGCGGTAAAAGTGGTTTTGAGCGTATCGGGGGGAATATCCATCGCGCGCGCTAGATCCTCGAGGGTATCAAGTGGCCCGATTTTCCGGGAAGCGTTTTTTTGCAAAGTTTTCGCCAGGCTGTTCGCTTCTGGTCCCTCTAGCAACTGTTTGTCGAAAATGGTCCACCAATATCCAAGCTCGTCGTTTTGACAGCGGTTTGCGGCGGCAGTTCTGTCGTCTTCCGGTGCGAAACGCCGCCCCTGGGGACTCACGTGCACTACAGGACCGAAAAGCCCCCACACGCATGTGGGTGGAACATCACCGATAAGATCAGCTACGCGATCCATGCCGGTTAATTGTCCACCCACTTCTTTGCATAAAAGTATTCCGCTCCCTGCGGAATGCGTGGTGAGGCATCCCGTTTCTGTTTGGTCGGGTACATTGGCGGCTATCATTTCCTGATTGTCGGCAAATCCACCGGTTGCCATGACGATTTTGCTTGCGCGGACATCAAGGTAGTCGCCGGTTTTTTCGGATTTCAGTCGCATACCGATAACGCAACCGCTCTCGTCGACGATAAATGCGATGGCATGCATATCGAGTTTAGTGGTAAGTCCTTTATCGGCCAAGCTGTCGCGCAAAGGGGCAAGGACGCTTTCCATGTTGCCGATGCCGCCTTCTGGCAGCAAAATATCTTTGGGGCAACCCTGGGAGAGAGCGGCTGAAGGGTCGGCGAATTTTGCCCCATAATCGGTGCTGACACGATTGACCCATTGTGTTTGCAGGAAAAAGAGTTTTTTCTGAAAGGCAAGACCTGCTGATCCTACCGTTTTTTTAACCCCTGCTTCCCGTGCACTCCAGGCTTCTTCGGTTGAAGGAAAAAGACCTGCTTTATGTTGGATATCGGTTCCTTCCACCGTGAAAAGACCGTTGGATACATAGCTTTCCCCGCCCAGAAGTTCTTGCTTGTCAACGAGCAAGACGTTCATTTTAGCCTCAAGAGGGTCGATAGCTGCGGAAAACCCCGCAATACCGCTACCGATAATCAGCACATCGACATGCGAGGAAAACTTGACAGCGGGACACCCGAAAAGAGCATCGCCTGCTTTGGTGTCGTTTGTGGTTTTGGCAACGGTATTGGTGAATGCTTGCTTCACGGCGCATCCCGAAAGGGAGCCGGCGGCAACGATAACACCGGCGCCCATACCGAGAGACTTAAGGAAATCGCGGCGCTTCATGTTTGAGCTCATGGATATCCTTTCTCGGGTGTTCTTCGCGGCTAGGGCGCAACCATTAACGTATAGCTGCGATGATAGCAGGAAGGGTGAGGCATGCCCCTGTGATTTGTTTGCTTTTTCTGAAAGGGTTGGTTTGCAGCGCAAAAAAACAAACGGAGCCAGAGAGGCTCCGTTTGTTTCTGCGGTCAGAGGGAAGGGGCTCTGCCGGCAAGAAAAACGTTAGGATTTCAGTGCTGCAACAACGGCTTTGCCGGTAATCAGACCGGATGCGGCATTCGGCGAAAGGTCGCTGCCGCTGTCGGCTACGGTTGACCCGCAGCAGTACACGTTGGCGATCGGGTTGCCGTCCTTGTCGGTCAATTGGCTTTCGGTCGTGATCTTCATGCCGCCATGGGTTTTGTAGCGGTAGGCAAAATGCTTCATCGCGTAAAACGGTGCAGAAAGTGATTGCAGGAAGAGCTTTTTGTTGAATTCGGTGTCGGTGCCGGCTGCTACCATTGCGTCATAGGTCGCGAAGGTCGTTTTAAGCGTTTCGGCGGGAACATCCATGGCAACGGCAAGTTCGTCAAGCGAATTGCAGGGACCGACGAGACGATCGGCGTTGTTCTTCATGTTCATGGCCACATTCCACTTTTGGCTACCATTGATCAGCTGATTATCAAAAATAGTCCACCAGAAGCCGAGTCCGAGCTTTTTTGCCGCATCGGGAGAATCGTGGCTGTTGTCTTCCTTGATGAAGCGGCGACCCTGCGGGGTAATCTGTACGTTTGGTCCGAAATAACCCCAGACGGTAACCTGCGCCAGGTCGCTCATGAGGTTGGCTTCCATATCCATGCGCACATATTCGCCACCGAGATCCTTGCACATCCGGTGACCTTCACCCATGGAGTTGACAGTGAGCGGCCCCATGCGCGATTGGGTGGGAAGGTAGGTGGAGACCATTTCTTGGTTGCAAGAAAAGCCTCCCGTGGCAACGATGATTTTCTTGGCTTTAAAATCGACGACTCCTCCTTTTTTCTCATCGTTGAAACGCACTCCGATAGGGGTGCCCTTATCGTCGACGATAAAGTTGGTAGCGCGCAGATTCAGCTTGAAATTGGCACCTTTCCCCTCGAGGCCTTTTTGCAGGGGGGTGAGTACGGTGGCCATGTCGCCGATACCGTTTTTCGGTAACAACATAGAAGTAAGGGCTCCGGTATTCATGTAGTCGGTGATCGGTTGGAATTCGGCACCGTAATCGGCGACCACTCGGTCCGCCCATGCAGTTTGGTTGATATAGACTTGGTGTTTGTATTCCATATCGTCGGTCTCGCCGGCTTTTTCAAGTACCGGTTGATATTTTTTCCACTTTTCTTCAGGGTCGCCCTGAATGCCCGCATCCTTTTGCATTTTCGATCCGCTGACATTCATAACGCCGCATGCTATAAAGCTCTCGCCGCCGATGCGCTCAAGCTTATCAACGAGAGTTACCTTGAGGCCGGCTTCGACCGGGTCCATGGCCGCAGACATTCCGGCGATGCCGGTACCCAAGATGAGCACTTCGGTCTCTTCGGTGAAGTTGACGGGAGTGTATCCGAGCAACTGTTCGGCTCCGCCGCCCTTTGCGCTCTCTTTCGATCCTGCGGCGCAGCCGGCAAGGGCTCCGCCTGCAACGACAATAGCTGCGGAGGTGCCAGCCATCTTTAGAAAGTCACGCCGCCCTACATTCGTTTTCATAATTTTCTCCCCTTCGCTTGATGTTTCTTTTCGCGCTTCCTCTGAGCGGAAAAGATCTGCAGTCCCTATCGAAAATGCAGCTGTTGTGCAGTGTAGGGTGAAGGAAAAAATGTGTCACGGTCTGTTTCGGACTGTTTTTGCATATCCCCTGTTCATGACGGAGTCAATTAGGTGAGGTATCCCGGGGGTGTTCACCGGAAAACGGACAGGTATCGGTTGATGATCCAACCGCTTCTGTTTTCCGCTATCATAAGAGTATGGGTAGCAGAGAAAAGAAAAGCACTGCGCCGCGGCGCATCACGGGATTGCCCCTACGTACGGGGCTTATCCTTATTGCTGGATTTGGCTTATTTCGCGGTGTCAACTCGAGCAGCTATCTTTCTGCGATAGGGTCGGTTGATGCGGCCTTTTTATTCGTGCCCGATATCGCTTTTAACGTATTGGTCGCGTTTGTGATCATAGCTCTTTCCCTTATTGTGGTGCTGGCGGTGCGGGCGGGCGCTCTCCCTGTTTTCTCAATGCCCTATCGCATTCCCATCGCTTTTTTATGCTGCGATTATCTGTTGGGCGCTGCCGGCGTGTTATCCGCCTTGCCTCCAGCTATTACCCTTGCGATTTCGGCTTTTAGCTTTGGATTGTGCTCGGTCTCGCTTTCTTTGGTGTGGATCGAATTCTTCGTGATGGAGCGCCCCACCATGATCATCGGGCAAATTGCAGCGGGCATGCTCCTTTCGGTGCTGTGCTCGGCTTTTCTTGGTCTATTGCCTCTGGTGGCTCAGGCGTTGGTTTCGTGTGGGATATTTGTTTTTGTCGGGGGTGCTATTTTTTACCTGCGGGGCAATCTTGCCCCGATTTTGGCTCAGGAATCCCTTTCCTGGACGGCTACCCCGTTTACTTTTGGCAGTTTTTGGGCAACGCTCGGCGAACTGTCCGATTCACTCATTGCTTTTTTTGCGCTTGAAGCGGTGATTGGCGTGGTGAACAGCTATATGCTCGCGGGTGAAAGAATCTTTATTGGGG
>JAVWCK010000030.1:0-13905 GCA_036649035.1 Raoultibacter sp. | reverse complement strand
AGGTACCAACCTAAACGGAAGGCAGGGTGTATTCTGCCATGGCTGTGCGCAAGCTCAAAAACGGCAAGTGGATAGCCGATGTTGTTGTTGGTCCGAAAAGGGACGCTAGCGTGCATTACCCTTGCCGATTTTCTTGAAGAAGTATATTGGCCGCAGAAAACAAAGATGCGTATAGGCGTGCCGGTATAAACAGTGCAAATTAATGCAAATGATATAGATATAACAGCAGGTCATAGGCTTGTTTTTGAAGGGTTCGAATCCCTCCTCCTCCGCCAGTTTTTACACCTTTAATTGTATACGGGGCTTAAGCAGTCCCCGAGTTCGTTGCCGTGAATCACTCCGGTAAACCAGATTTTGTGAGTGCTCAGATTTTGGGGAAAGCCTGAAACTTTTCCAAAAGGGCGATCGGCTTATAGTTTTGTTTTGATTCTCGCAAGCCGGGCAGACCCAGGTCTTCTTCAAGGTTTAAAAATTCCGCGCGGCCAAGAAGATGCTTCGCCAGTTCCTGTAAAACAGCGCGCCAAACAAAGTGGTAGGTTAAATCCCCCTTCAGCACCAGCACGTCGAAGGCGCCGCCGGGCAAAAGCGTGCCATACGCATAGCCGACAACGTGGGTATCCACATAAAGGATGATACCCTCAAGGTCGAGGTTTTTGAAATGATGGGCATCGAGCATGATCTTGCGATGCTCGGAGTCAAGCGGGTGTGTGGAAGAATCCCGGTGTTCGTTGTGCTTGAGCCATTCGTGTTGAAACGCCAATACATCGTCCAGGTTTTCTATGTCGATTGCCGCAACGGAAGCGCTGTCGCCGTAAAGTTGGAAAAACTTGCGCGCCTCGCGCCGTTTCTTGGCCAGTCGTGATCCTGCGTAGGTCGCAATCGTTTCGGTGCAGTAAAGGTATTCCGCATAATCGCGATCCTCTTCGAACGTGAGCGGGCAGGTCGAGAAATCGGCCGATGTTCGCTCGTCTTCAGGTGTTGCACGGCGAGGGATATCCCTTTTGGCTTGCGTCGCGTGCTCAAGCAGCATTTTTTCTTCGCTGCTTACGCCGACGAACCGAAAACAGCCTCCGTCTTCTCGTGCGCGGCGGATGAGTTCGGTGGTGTCTTGTGCCAGGTTGTGGCTGCCCAGGGGTAGATAGTAGGCATATTCACCCGCAAAGCGGTTTTCCTGGCGCAGATACAGCAGCGTGTCTTCGATGCAAAAACGTGTGCCGTATTTTTCCTGCAGGGAGTATAGGTTGGCAAACCCGAGCGCCGAATCGTTGCGACGCAAGGGGCGAAGGATTGTTTCAATGGCCTTTTTATCGGAAAGTTGTATCGGTTGGAAATTCATTGTAATCTCTCATCTTGTTGCCAGTTCGATTCGTTCGGCGTTCGTCATGGTATCACGAACGCTTCAAAGGGGGTGTCCGGTGATTGAGATACGCACGGTGAAACAAGAAGATATTCAACAAATAATCGCGTTGTGCAAAACGGCCGATATGGATGTTCCTGAAGATTTTGATCGGGTGTTCGTTGCGGAAGATATCGATGAACGCTCGCCACTTCAGCAGCGCGCCTCTTCGGGTCCTGTGGCAGGGTTTGTGCGCCTGCGGGTTATCAAGGGCGTTGCCTACATAAACCCTCTTATTGTTTCTGAGGCTTATCGCGAACAGGGCATCGGGGGCCAGTTGGTGAACCATGTTATGGATAACTTCGACAAGGTGAGCTTTGTTGCCCGCGGATCGGCGATTCCTTTTTATGAAAGGCTTGGTTTCACGGCAACTTCCTGGGAGAATCTTGCTCCCGAAATAACGCAAGATTGCGCCACCTGTGAGGTGCGTGATGCCTGTCGGCCTCTTCCCATGAGCGCGGGCAAGCATTGAGGGCGTTATCGAGAGTCTGATTCGCGCGGGGGAAAGCTGAAGGAGACGCGTCCGGTCTTCGGTTCTAGCACGAGCGCAGCGTCGAACTTTTCACCTTTTTTGCTGACAAATCCTTTGTAAACCGGGGTTTTGCCTTTCAGCACCAAGGTTCCCAGCTGTTTTTTCGTCAACTGCTTCTGGGCGACGGTGCTCCAGATGGTATAGCGACAGGTAGTGAAGGGGTAAGCGGCGCAACCGACGCCAGCGGTGGTGAAGCGCAGAGGCGAACCGCACAGGGGGCACACCGCGCCCTCTAGCTCAGGGTCGGGTTCTTTCAGATTGACGATGACCGCGCTGGAGCTTTTGACCTCCGCGCACCAGGTGCGCGTCTGATTTTCGATATCGCCCACGAAGCTACCCAGTTCTTCTTCTCCGTTTTCGATGGCTTTCAAACGCTGTTCCCAGCGAGCGGTGAGCGATGCGCTTTTTAAATCGTCAACGGGCAGGGTTTTTATCACCTGGATACCAAACGGCGTGGCATGGATCTGTTTCTTTTTGCGTTCAATGAACCCGCGTGCCACCAGTGTTTCGATGATGCCTGCGCGGGTGGCATCGGTGCCGATGCCCATATGGCGGGGGTCGGAAAGGATTTCTTTGTAGTCTTCATCGTCAAGCGATTTACCGGCCGCTTTCATGCTGGATACCAACGTTTCGTCGGTGAATCGTTTCGGCGGCGCAGTTTCGGTTTTTTTTACCTCGAACGTGGCGGGGTAGATACCGCCGGCATCGATGGCGGGAAGCATATCCTTTTCGCGCTTAGGCATCGCGTCGACCGCCCACCAGCCTTTGTCGCGGATGATGATCCCCTTGGCGACGAAGCGCTCCGGTTCGCCCGTCGCATTTGCGATGGTTGCCCCCACAGCAACGTCCCCTTGCTGCACCGGCGCACATTCCGGTGTGGCAATGACGGTATGGGTGGCAGTTGTTTCTTCGATGATGGCAGGCGGATAGTAAAGCCTGATGAGGGATTTAGCAATCAAATCATAGAGATCGACGGCCGCGGCAGATACGCCTTGGGGAATCTTGCCCGTCGGCACGATGGCGAAGTGGGATTCCACCTTTTTATCGTCGCACGTGCTGGCAGGGAAGTTGTCCAATGAAGCACCGGCCACAAAACGCTTGTAGCGTTCGCAGCGCCCTAAAATTTCAAGCACCTTGTGTACGGTGGGCGCCATGTCGCTGGTGAGGTATTGGCTTGAGGTGCGCGGGTAGGTGATGAAGCCTTTTTCGTAGAGCTCTTGCGAAAAGTCGAGCGTTTGTTGGGCGGTGTATCCCAGCTGCTTGTTGCCCGCCATCTGCAAGGTGGTTTGTGAGTAAAGCAGCGGCGGATTCGTTTTCTTTTCTTTGGTGTCGAGGGTTTCCACGCGCAGGTTGCAGGCGTTGATGTGGGAAAGGATGGCTTCGGCCAGCTTTTTATCCTCGGTCGATCCGTTTTCGCTTTTGGCGGTATACGTTTCACCCTCGGATGCGGTTACGGTAGCGGTGGGGGTGAAAAGCGGTTTGCTGTTGAAGTTTTGGATGGCCAGCTCGCGTTCGACGATCATGGCCAATGTCGGTGTCTGCACGCGCCCAACGCTCATGGTCTTGCTCGCCCCGCGCATGAAGTGGATGGTGGAGGCGCAGGTGAGGTTGATGCCCACCACCCAGTCGGCGATGGATCGCGCCCGTCCGGCCGCCACGATGTTTTGCCGCTGAGCGCCGTCGATCAGGTTTCCGAAAGCCTTGCGGATGCCGTTGGTGGTAAGCGAATCAAGTTTGACGCGCTGATAGTTGCCTTCATAGCCAATCAACTCGCACACGTAAGCGAAGATCAGTTCTCCTTCGCGGTCATCGTCTGTGGCGCAAATAATGGTGTTTTCCGGCTTGAACACATCGGCGATGATGGCCAGCTGGCTTTCCACGCCGCGATCGACATTGGGCGCAATGCGATACTCTTCCGGAATAAAGGGGCAGGGGCGCGCCTGCCAACTTTTGTAGGCGGGATTGTACGCTTCCGGGTAAACCAGACCGCCCATATGACCAAAGCCCCAGGTGACGAAAATTTCAACGCCGGTTTTTCCCGTGCCGCTCATGAATCCGTTGCCCTTACGCGTCGCCCCCAGCGCTTCGGCGATCTTTCTTCCCAAGGAAGGTTTCTCGGCGTAGATCACGTTCATGGTGGCGTCCTTTGCGTTGGCGTGCGACCAGGTAGTGCCTTGGTTTCGCACAAATTTTGACAACTAACAGTGTGGTCGCCCCCTTAGCCTATGCAGGGTTTCTGCAAAATGCGCGGGGAAGCGATGAAAGCGGTGGTGCTAAACTACGAATTATAGTGCAAAGGCGTATACTGCCACCTCGGAAAAGAAGAAACAAACGAAGGGAACAACCATGCTTGTTACGAAGCTGGAAACGGCCGAAAAAAACGATTATCTTATTCAGCGGTTCCGCAAAGCGTATGCGTTTCTTCGGGAAGCCGATGTGGCAAACCTGCCTTTGGGGCGCGTCGGAATAGAGGGCGACGACGTGTTTGCAAACGTGCAGGAATACGAAACGGTGCCCGCGACGGAAAAGGAGCTCGAAGCTCATCGGCAGTATTTCGATGTGCAGTTTGTCGTGTCGGGTGAAGAATCGTTTTACTACGCACCGCTTGAGGGGCTTGAGGAGGCTGCGCCCTTCGATGAGGCGAGCGATTTCGGCCTCTACAAAACACCGGCGGCATGCAGCGAGATCCGCATGGAGGCGGGAGACGTGGTGGTTGTGGCGCCGGAAGATGCGCACAAGCCGGGGTGCGTGGGAAACGCGCCCTGTCAGGTGCGAAAAATTGTGGTGAAGGTACGCGCGTAGAGCCCTCTGCCGCCCGGTGTAACCAGTGAGGCGTTGGTAGTGCGAGCCCCTAGAGCGTCGGCGGGGAAGAGGGCGCGGGGCGCGGCGCGCCCGAAGGCGCAGCGGTTTTCGAGGTGCCGCAGCAGCGATGATGGGTGCAGGGGGCGGCACGCGGGCAGGGTCGGCTTTGGTCGCACACTTCGACATCTCCGCCCTCAATACGCAAAGAGATGCCTTTGACCAGGCATTGTGCAATCTTGTTGCGTGCCGTGTTGTAGATGGTCTGGATGGTTGACCGCGCGACATCCATTTGCGAGGCGGCTTCTTCCTGAGTAAGCCCTTCAAGGTCGATAAGGCGAATGGTTTCGTATTCATCGATGGTCATGATGATTGACGCGGCCTGCCGGCAAACGCCGTGCGGACCGAAATCCGTTGTGTCGGGCATGCCGCAAATTTTGCGGCATTTACGTGGTCGGGCCATACGTTTCATCTCCTGAGGTAATACTGTCAAAACCCGGATTCTTCGCTTTCGTTCAAAACGACAAGGACAGCACGCCTCTCGCCCCGCCCTTCCGAACAGCGCGAAGATTGCGCCTCTCTGTCATTTTGAGTACAACGAAGAATCCGGGTCTGCTCTTCTTATTCGCCGCAGCGACGGGTTCCACACGTTTCGCTGTGGTGGTCGCCGCAATCGCCGTGTTCGTGATCGTGATGATCGCACTCTGCACCAGGATTATAAGCCAAGGTGCCCGCAATCAGCGCCGCAACCGCGTCATCGCATGATCCCGAAGCGCCACCGAATAGCTTGATACCGGCATCTGCCAGCACGTTTTTCGCACCGCCGCCGATGCCGCCGCAGATTAGCGTGTCGATACCCTGGTTGCCCAAAAAGCCACCCAAGGCGCCGTGACCGCTGCCCTGCGTATTGACAACTTCCGAGTGTGTTATCTTGCCGTCTTCAACGGTATAAATCTTGAAGTTTTCGGTGTGCCCAAAATGTTGAAAAATGTTTCCTTCGTCATACGTAACTGCAATTTTCATAACCGACGCTCCTTTGGCGTTTCGCAATTACTGGCATATGCCAGTATTAGTACCCTACTGCAAGTTACTGGTATATGTCAATAACTTTCTCCCTGCACCATTCCTAGGTGAAAGTAAAGCTTGAATTACACCCTTCCGCGATTAGGGGAGGGTGAGGTGGTTGGAAGGTGCTTGTGCCATGCTGGGCGCTTGGGTGGGTGCGGGCACGCGGATTGCTCCGTTTGTGTCCTTGTGTGTGACGGTGAGCGCTTGTCTTTGCGCCGTTGCCTGTTGCTTTTGGGAAGTTCAAAAAACGCGATTTGACTGTGGCATAATAAGTGCAATCATTCACGCTGAAAGGAATTACCCATGGCTGATCGCGTTGTTGAAAATGAAAGCGCCGAGGTTCCGGAAATAGATGAAACTCTCGAAAAGGTGCTGCTGTATGTGCTGGAAGAAGCGCGCACGAAAATGGAATCCGGTGCCGAAGTGGCTCCCTTCACTGCGCTGGTGGTGAAAGATAATCTGTTCATCGAAAGCCACCCCGGCGAATCTGCGGAAGAATGCTTCGACTTTGCCCGTAAAACGGTGGAAGGTGCCCGCGGTGCTCATGCGTATGCATTTTGCTACGACGGCTATATCGACACCGATGATGGCACCAAAGACGCGGTTATCGCCGAAGGAGGCCTTGCCGGGGAAGACGAAGGCGTCGCTATCGGGTATCTCTATGAGATGAACGGCGAAACCGCTACGTTTGAAGCGGAGCCTGCCTATGTGGGGGAATCTCCTAATTTTATGGCAGCCCTCAAACAGCCCACCGACGAAGAAGCTGAAGCTTTTGAAGCCGCAAACGATGAGAATTTCCCTGCGGACGAAGAAGAACTGTAAGGTTTTGTTAGCTTTTGTTAGAAATCGCTAAAGGTTCGGTTAGCTATGAGAAATAAATAGTTGAATCTTCGCAAGAAAACGCTAAGCTTCCATCGAATCGGTGGAAGCTTTTTGCTGGTATTCGGTAAGATTATGGTGCCATACTTGGTTTCATATAAGGGATCGGCAAGGGCTAAAACGGGAAGATGTGGGCACCGCGTGAAGCACCTGCACCTCTTCGTTTGCATAGAAAGCGGAGCTCTGATAAGCTAACTCGAGCAATTTTCCTGCTTCGGTAATGCCTTCAACAGCCCGAAGCCGTTAAGTCCAAAGGAGGTGAGCTGATGAAGGCTTATGAACTTTTATTTTTTGTATCTCCGTCTATTGACGAAGAATCCCGTATTGCAACCATGAAACGTATTGAGACCACGATTGCCGATGGCAATGGTGTGATCGACAATGTCGAAGATTGGGGCAAGCGCAAACTGGCCTATGAAATCAATGGTCTGACCGATGGTAACTACACTCTGATTGATTTTCATGCCGATCCTGCAAATATCGCCGAATTTGATCGCGTACTGCGTATCGCCGACGCCGTTGAGCGTCATATGATTGTGCGCCGTGTAGATCGCGATTAAAGGCATATAAGGTTCGGAGGGACACGTTCCCCCAAGCATGAAAGAGGTAGAACTTATGAGTATCAACCGTGTGATTATCAGTGGCAACTTAACGCGTGATCCTGAATTGCGCTCGACGGCAAGCGGTTTGCCCGTGCTTGGTTTCGGTGTGGCGGTCAACGATCGTCGCAAGAACCAGCAAAGTGGCGAATGGGAAGATTATCCGAACTTCATCGATTGTACGATGTTCGGTACCCGTGCAGAAAGTCTTTCCCGCTTTCTCTCGAAGGGCGCGAAAGTGTCGATCGAGGGTAAGCTTCGCTGGAGCCAGTGGGAACGCGATGGCCAGAAGCGCAGTAAGATTGAAGTGATCGTCGACGAACTCGAATTTATGTCGAGCCGCGACGGAAACGCTTCGCATTCAAACGCGCAAGCTCGCTCAGCTGCACCCGCACCGGCCGCGCCGGTGGTTGATGCTTCGGTCTACGACGAAGACATCCCGTTTTAAAACGAAAAGAGGTTCACTATGTCCGATTACGCAAAGCAACCTCGTCGTAAATACTGCCAATTCTGCAAAGAAGATAGCAAGTATATCGACTATAAAGATGCTAATATGCTGCGTAAATATGTAACTGACCGCGGTAAGATCAAGCCCCGTCGCGTCACTGGTGCCTGCACCCAGCACCAACGCGATATCGCGAACGCTGTGAAGCGCGCCCGCGAAATGGCTTTGATGCCTTATGCGGTTCCCGCCGTCAGCGGTCGTGGCGACCGCCGCAATAGTCGCTAAGCCTGAAGGGGGTTAATAATGAAGGTTATCTTACTTCAGGAACTGAAGGGTAAAGGTGGCGAGGGCGATGTCGTTGAGGTTACGAGCGGCTTTGCCAACAACTACCTGCTTCCGAGAAAAATTGCGATCAAGGCTACGCCTGGTCAACTGAAGCAACTCGAACAGCGCAAGCACACCATCGCTTCTCGCGAAGAAAATCGTCTTGCCGATGCTGCCAAACTCAAGGAATCTCTTGCTGGTCGCGTGGTTAAGGTTGAAGCGAAGGTGGGCGAAGAAGGTCAACTGTTCGGTTCTGTTACCGCTCAGATGATTGCCGACGCTGTCAAAAAGGAACTCGATATCGAAGTCGATAAAAAACGCCTCGATCTCAAGGCTCCTATCAAGGTTGCTGGCGCACACGAAGTCGTGCTGTCCATCTATCGCGATATCAAGGCAACACTGAAGCTTTCCGTTGGTTCTGCTGAAGCTATCGAAGCGGCTCAGGCTGCTGAAGAGCTGAAGACTGACGAAGACGCTATCGTTGCAGAGGCCGGTGATTCCGTTGCTGCAGCTGATGCTGCCGAAACGGCCGCCGAGGTTCTCGACGCTGAAAGCAAGTAAGCAGTTTACGTTTTTTTGCAAAATAGTTTTCCCCAGCCCGGTGTTGTGGAAAATGTGGAAAACCTCCCTTGACGCAGATGGCGACGAGGGAGGTTTTCTTTTGCCTTGTGGATAAGTAGTTTTGAGCTTTTTATCGACAAAAAAAGCTACCCACCTGGTATTTTGCTTGAGGTACTATAGGGAAAACACGGAAGCATCTATCAGCACGCAAAGGAATATTATGGCAGCGGGCAACACTCCTTACGGCAACAATCGCACTAACAATGGTGGTGCGGGCTATAACGGCGGCAACAACTACCACAATAACTACGGCAACAATAACGGCAACAACAGCCAGGATTTTGCCCCAAGCGGTACACAGCGCAGGTCGTTACCGCAAAATATCGAAGCTGAAAAATCGGTGCTTGCGGCATGCGTGCTCAATCAAGATGCCATCACTGAAGTGGTAACGAAGCTGAAGCCGGAAAACTTCTTCCGTCCGGCGCACCAAATAATATTTGCGGCCATGCTGGAGCTGAATACCCGTCATCTTCCCGTCGATCAAATTTCTTTGGCCGACAATCTAGCCGCAGCGGGGCAGCTCGAAGCGGTGGGTGGCAAGGCCTATCTGGTTGAATTGGCCGACAATACCTTTGCGTTGACCAACTGGCAAAACCACGCTGAAATCGTGAAGCGCACCGGTATCCTGCGCGAACTGATCTATGCGTCCGCAGAAATTTCAGCTCTTGCCTACGATGCCCCCGATGATTTGAATGTTGTGGTTGAGGAGGCCGAAAAAACTCTGTTCAGCGTAACGGAGAAGCGTGTTTCTTCCGCCTTTTCAAAAATGGATGGGCTGTTGACGGGGGCCATGGAAGAACTCACCTTGCTTTCCCAGCAGCAGACGCACATGGCAGGGGTGCCCACGGGGTTCAAAGACGTCGATGAACTGTTCTACGGTCTGCGCGGGGGCGATTTGATTATTCTCGCAGCGCGACCCGGCATCGGTAAAACATCGTTCGCGCTTAACATGGCGGTTAATGCGGCCAAAAGCGGTACCACGGTTGCCTTCCTTTCGCTGGAAATGAGCACCTCCCAGTTGACGCAGCGTATTTTGTGCTCGGAAGCGCGCGTGAACTTGGGCAATATCCGCAGCGGCAAAATGCAGGATTCTGACTGGATGTCCATTATCGAGGCCTCGAACACCTTGTACCCCTTAAATCTCTACATCGACGACACTCCGTCGCTCTCCATTTTGGAACTGCGCGCGAAGGCGCGCCGCGAACTGCGCGATGTCGAAAACGGCCTGATCATCGTTGACTACTTGCAATTGATGCAGCCGCCGCAAGCGCGTCGTGACGGCAACCGCGCTGTCGAGGTTGGCGAAATATCGCGTGGCCTTAAGGTGTTGGCGAAAGAAATGCACATGCCGGTTATCGCGCTTTCGCAGCTTTCCCGTGCGGTGGAAATGCGTGGAAAAAAACGCCCTATGCTTTCCGACCTTCGTGAATCGGGCTCTATCGAACAGGACGCCGATATCGTTATGTTCATCGACCGCAGCATGGATGAAATCGAGGCGGAATCCGACGGCCGCCCGGAAGTGGGCATGGCAGAGCTGATCGTGGCGAAGCACCGTAATGGTCCTACACGCGATATCAAGCTGGCGTTCAAGGCGGAGTCTACCCGTTTCATGGATTTCATCGACGATTCGCGCGTGGGTGGCTACGAATAGTCCCCTTTCGGGTCGATTTCGCGCTACACTGCGTTTATGGGAAAAAAGATTACTTTCATACACGCTTCCGACCTGCACCTGGGCGCTCCGTTTCGTGGCCTGAGGGCTCTTTCCCCCGCGTGGGCCGACCGCTTGCTTTCGGCTATTCCGGAAGCATATGACCGCGTGATCGATGCGGCGGTGAGCAATCGCGTCGATTTCGTGGTGTTTGCGGGCGATATTTTCGATACCTCGCGTGCTTCGTATGCAGATTATCTGCACTTCTTTTCGGGCATTTCCCGTTTGGGTGCCGCGGGTATTTCTGTCTATCTGTGCACGGGCAATCATGATCCCTACACCTCCTGGCAGCACGATTTTTTTGCTTTGCCGGAAAATGCGACGATGTTTGCGGCTGACAAGCCGAGCTTTGCCACCTATTCGCGCGAAGGGGAAGTGCTCGCATTGTTGGGCGGGCGCGGGTATTACAATCAGACTTGGCCCGCCAGCGAAGATATTTCTGCAGGTATTTCGCGTGCCGCAGCGGTTGAGGCAACGGGGGTGGAAGCTCCGTTTGCGGTTGCGGTGCTGCACACCGGCCTTCACTTTGATTCGACGAAGGCTCCGTGCAATCCCGACGATCTTCTTTCGCGTGGCATGGATTATTGGGCCTTGGGACATATTCATAAGCGCTTCATGGACGATCCGGCAAACCCGCACCTTGCGTTTTCCGGATGCATTCAAGGCCGCGACATCAAGGAAACGGGCGAGCGGGGCGTGTTGCTGGTCACGCTTGAACAAGGGGCGCCCAACAGAGCCGACTTCATTCCCACGGCATCGGTTGCGTGGCAGCGCATGAAGGTGAACGTGGCGCAGTGCGGCAGCATTGCCGAAATCGGTGAAAAAATCGTGAGGGAGCTGTTTCGCGCAAATGGCGAAGCGCGGTGTGAAGAAATGTGTACGCGCATCACGCTGACGGGTAAAACGGCGCTTCATAGGCTTTTGCGCAGACCAGACGTACTTGATGATCTGCGCAAAAACATTAACGATGCCTACCCGATGTTTTTCTGTGACGCCTTGATAGATGCCACGGTGCAGCCGATCGACAAAGAGGCTCTTGCACGCGAAAAGCTGTTCCCTTCGGTTTTTTTGCAAGTCTCAGCTGCGCAAATTGAAGATACGGAAGGTGCGAAAGCATTTTTGCAGGAAGAATTCGTCAAGAAGAATTTCAGGCTGCCGGGCGCTGTTGAGCGCCGCGCGAACACGCTGTGCGCTGAAGCGGAAAACCTTGTGCTTGATCTGTTGCTGGGACAAGGAGATGCCTCGTGATGAGCCACGCCAACGACCAGCATAACGAATCGGTCTACCTTGAACGCTTGAAAATCGGTGGTTTCGGGTCGTTTTCCAACAAGGGCGTCGGTCCTTTCACCCCCCATCTCAACGTGGTATTCGGCAAAAACGAGACGGGAAAAACTACGGTTAACAAGTTTATCGAAGGGGTGCTGTTCGGCTGGGAGGAAGCCCGGGGTGTGCGCAACACCTACAAGCCTGTTGCCGCCGAACGCTTCGGTTCGCTGTTTTTTGCCGACAAGGAAACCGGGGAAGAATTTGAAGTTTCTCGTGTGAAAAACACGCAAGGCCTCCTTGGCGATGAAGCGGCGATCGGCCTGTTTTCCGATATAGACAAAGTAACGTTTTCGAGGATGTTTGCCCTTACCAGCGACGAGTTGCTCAGCCTGCAAAATACGAGCGATGTCATGGCACGCCTGCTTACGGCCGGGTCGGGCACCAGCGCTTCTCCGGCGCATGCGCTTGCAGCGGTGCAGGAACGTCTTGCCTTTTATCCTTCGCGCGCAGCTTCGGCGCAGACATCAATCACGAATCTTCTGGAACAGCAAGAACAGTTGCGCTCGCAAGTGTCCCTTGCGGGCGCCGAAACCGATCGTCTGAAAGATCAGGATAGGGAATTCCACGAACTTGAGCCGCAACGTGCCGATTTGCTGGCGCGTCAGCAAGCGCTCAGCGATGAGATAGAAACGTTGGTCGCTGCAAAAACGGCGCTTGAAAAGATAGAAGCACAGCGTACCGAAATTCAGCAGCGGCGTGCAATTTTACAGGAAGAACGCGCGCAGCTACAAGCTCAGCATCATGCGCATCGCGCTACGGTTTCCGCAGAAATCGCACAGATAGATGATGCGCGAGCGCGTCGTTTGCGCGATGCGTTCGATGACCTTGCCAACGAGCAGAGCCGTTTTGAACACGGCGTGATGCTGGCGCGGGAAGATTGCCACGTTTCGCAGGCGAAATACGATGCGCTTACCACCAACGACGACATGCAGGAACTGGAAAAAAAGGCACGCGGCCAGCGTCGTGTACAGGTGGCGCTTTCCGTTGCGTTGCCCATGGTGTTCGTTGGAGCCGGCGTGCCGCTAACGATGCACGGTCGCATTATCAACAGCCTTTCGTTTACGGCGTTGGGTTTGGGCTTGGTGCTATTCGCCGTGCTGCTTGCCGCCGCTGCCTTGGTGATGCTGTTTCGGCCGAATAAAAGCGAAGAGGCCTTAGCCCAGCGTAAGCAAGATGCTCAGTGGGTCATGCTGCAAGACAAAAAGAAACTTGAAGCCTGTGAAGAAGAACTGCGCGTCCAAACTGAGAAAATCGATGCTTTCTTAACCGGCGAAGGGCTTGCAAGCGCCCATGGATCCCTGCGGCGGGCACGCTCGCTGCTTGAAGAAGCGAAGGAAGCCTCCACCGAAAACAGCCTGTTCATGCAAAAACGCCAAGCGTTCATCTCGCAACTTTCCGCTTTGACTGAAAGGTCTGACGCGCTTGAGGCGCAGTTGCGCACACTTGTGGACGATCTTGCCCTTGCAACAACGGTAACCGGTATTGCGGGGACAGCCTTTCCCACGCCGGATTCCGTGGCTGCTTTGATCGAGCAGAAATCTCGCCAGCGCACCAGTTTGCAGGAAACCTTAGGCGTGGCAAATCGCCGGTATGGCGAACTGAAAACCACGCTCAACAACGCGCAGCACAAGAAGCACTTCGATGAAATCAAGCTGCAGCGCGCAATGGTGAACACTCGGCTTGCCGAAAGCTACACCGATTACGCCCGGCTTCTGCTGGCGCGTCGTCTGCTTGAAACGGCGATCGCTGCCTGGGAAAGCACTAGCCAGCCAGAAGTGTATCGCCAGGCCAGCCGCTTGTTTTTCGATATGACCAACGGAAAGTGGACGCAGGTGCGCATGAGCGGCGAAGGTGCCCTGCAAGTGGTTGATTCCCTGAAAAGCGTGTACGAACCGGTTCACCTTTCGTTGGGAACCTGCCAGCAGCTGTATCTTTCCCTTCGCATCGCGCTGTTGATGGCCGCTAAAAACGTCGGTCGCGCCACGCCGATACTCGCCGATGATATTCTAGTTAATTTCGACGCCGATCGTCGTATGGGGGCGGCACGTGCTCTGCTCGAACTGTCAACGCAGCGCCAAGTTATTCTTTTTACCTGCCACGAAGAAATCGTAAACCTTATGCAGGATGTCGATTCACAGATAAACCGCGTGCAGCTGTAATATAATCAAACTTTGTTCTCGTGGTTGCGAGCACGCCAAACAGGAAGGA
>JAVWCK010000029.1:0-14182 GCA_036649035.1 Raoultibacter sp. | reverse complement strand
AAAGGTGGCATTGCGGCATACGCGCACCGGCGAAGAGGAGCGCGTTTCAACGCCGGTCATAAGGGCGTGCCCGTCGGCAAACGCGGGCAACTTGCGCGCAAGCAGGGGCAAGGCTTGTGCCAGCGCGTCGGCCACAAAGGGGGGCAAACAATCGCGCAGGTTGCAAGGCTGTGTGCCGCGCGCGTAGGTGGGATGCACAAGCATGCTTGCCTCCGACGCCCGCGAAGATGTCCCGCGCGTGCTTTCTGCCTCCTCGTCCGTGCGCCCGGCCAAAAAAGCAGCGACACTTTGGGTGGGAGCCTGATAGGCTGCGCCCCCCGCACGCGCAACCACTTCGTAGGCCGCGCGCTCGATGCGCCGCTGAAAAGCGATGCCCGCCAAGGCATCATCGCTGCCAAAATCGGTCGGGTCGACGTTTACCAGCAGCGCACTGTTCGCGTTTTCACCATCGCGCGCAAAATTGCTCATGCCGTTAACAACAACGCCACCGGCCTCGCTTGCCGCACACACCACTTCCCCACCAGGGCACATGCAGAAGGTGTACACGCTGCGCCCCTCAGCCAAATGCACTGCAAGCTTGTATTCGGCCGCACCAAGCGCCGGGTGCTGTGCGGCGGCGCCCCATTGCGCCCGGTTGATGGCCGCCTGCGCGTGTTCGATGCGCACGCCCACCGAAAACGGCTTGGGTTCCATAAGCACTTGCGCCCTATCAAGCAGTTCAAACACGTCGCGCGCCGAATGACCCGTGGCCAAAATAAGGTGGGTCGCCGCCAGGGTTTCAGGCGCGCCCGTTGCCGCATCAAGCAGCTCAAGCTCACTTACATGACCCCGCTTGCACACGAGCCCCGTCAGGCGCGTGCCAAAACGCACAACCCCTCCCGCGGCCGTGATAGCTTCGCGTAAGCAGCGCACAACGCCGGGAAGTTTATCGCTGCCGATGTGGGGGTGGGCCTCGCACAAAATCTCAGCAGGGGCGCCCGCTTCCACAAACCATTGCAACACGTGTTTGGTATAGGGGTTTTTCGTGTTGGTAGTAAGCTTGCCATCGGAAAATGTGCCCGCGCCACCTTCGCCAAACTGAATATTCGTATCCGGGTCAAGTATGCCGCGTTCAACAAACGTACGCACCGCCACCGCGCGCGCCTCAACATCTGCGCCACGCTCAAGCACGATCGGCCGCAACCCGGCGCGCGCCAAATACAGCGCCGCAAACAGACCCGCCGGTCCTGCCCCCACCACAACGGGTCGCGGCAGTGTCTTGCTTGCCGCTTGGGCGCCACACGCCGGAATGTTCAGGGGCACATAGGGCACATGCGCCTTCGCTTTGCCCTGCGCGACCAGGTGCGCTTCGGCGGCAGCATCGCGCAGGCACACCCCCAGTGTCGCCACAAAATGCACGTCGCTTTTCTTGCGCGCATCGACGCTGCGCCTGAGTATGCACGTCTCGACGATATCGTTCTCCGAAACGCCCAGCACCCGCGCAGCCGCACGGCACACCAAGAACTCGCTACCCAAAAGCCCCGCATCGAGTGAAAGCGAAATATTCGATATCTCAATCATGAAACTCATCCTTACGGCAAAATCGATACAAAATAGCTGCGACGCGCTCTTTTTCGCGGCTCTCCGGAAAACCCGGAACCACACCGGCAGGCAACGCTGTCACAGACAGAAAACCGCGGTACGCTATTTGCCCGCAGCAGCACGACCGGCAAGAATACCGCTTGTCCATGCCCAATGCAGGTTGTATCCCCCACAGGGACCATCGATATCGAGGGATTCGCCGACCACGAACAACCCGGGATCGCCCTTTGATTCCATCGTACGTGCATCGAAAGCGTCAGGGGAAAATCCTCCGCGCTGCACCTGGCACTGCTTCGGGTCACCGTAGTCGACCACCCGCACTTCGAAATGCTTGAGAGAGCGCATGAGTGCCGGCAAATCTGATGAGTCCAGGGGAAACTCAGACGCGAGAGCAGCAGCCTTCAAGAGCGCCCGAGCAACCGGAGCCTGCAGGAAGCCCGCGCAAAATTCAAGGGCGCTACGGCGGGGCATCAAAACAAGCCTCCGCTCAAGTAACTCTTTCATTTCGTCATCCGAGTGTTCTGGCAAAAAATCGATCATCAGGGTGTCTCCCACCCTCGCGGTTCGCGAAAGATTAAAAACCGCAATGCCCGAGACCCCGTAGTCGCGGAAAAGTATCTCGCCTTCTTCGCGTTCGTCGCCGCAGGAAATCGCAGCGCGCACCCGAATATTGTTGAGCCCCCTGATGGAGTCCGTTGCCGTTTGCAGCGGACCGAGCACGGGAAGCGTATTTTCGTAGAGGTAGCGAGCGGGTACAAGCGAACGTGCGACTTTTCCACCGCACGCGATGATAACGGAATCGAAAAGCACCGCCTCCGAGTCGGGAAAGACGACCATCATGCCGCCCTGCAGCGGGGTCACGTGAGCAACGGGGTCTCCGCAAGTTTCGAGCACACCCGCATCACGCGCGGCAAACCGCAACACATCGAGCACCGAAGAGGCTTTCAGCGTACGAGGATAGAGACGACCTTCCCCCTCTTCAAGCCAAAGCAAACCGAGTTCCCCGAAAAACGCGAGAACATCGGCAAAGGGCAATACCGTAAACGCTTCGCTCACGAAATCGGAGTTGTGATAGCGCGCGACATCAATTGCCGCATTCGAGAAATTGCAGCGCCCGTTGCCTGTGGCGAGAATGGTTTTCCCTACACGATCCGTCTTTTCAAAGATCGTTACCTGAGCACCGGCATGCGCCGCGGAGACCGCAGCGGCAAGACCGGCGGCTCCCCCACCTATGATTGCTATATTTTTCATGAGTCCATAATAACGTATGGCTCCGGCAATGCCTGAGCCATACGATGTTTTTCCTAAGCTACGCAGCCACTAAATTGTTACAGTTCGGTTTTCCACAGCCCATGCAAGTTGCAGTATTCATACACTGCCACCGGCTCATCGCCTTCAGCAACCGCAAACGTAGCGGCAGGTTTATCGGAAGGCGTCAGACGAACGATCTGATAACCTTTCTTCGTTTCGAGGCAGATGAAGGTGATATAGTGCTCTTCGGTCATAGGATGGGCAACGCTGCCCACAGCTACCTGCACGGCAGCACCCTCGATCGCAACAACCGGGACATGTTTTTCAACAGCGGCATCGACGGTGTTGGCACTCAACTCTTCCATCTTGTCTCCGCAGCATACAAGCGGCACGCCCGCATCGAACGGCTTAACGGCGATATTTCCACAATGAAGACATTTGAAAAATTGCAGACTCATGAATATTCCTCCTTCTGACCGATTACTCGATCATGTCCCTATATTTTCATAAATGATACCATGTTTATATCATTTATTGACACCTTGCTGAGGAAGCTTCATTTTAATAGCATACACCGCAATACCCAGACCGATCGCAATCAACGGCACCGAAAGCACCTGCCCCATCGTGAGCCATCCGCCCCACAGGTAGCCAAGCTGCACATCGGGCTCGCGCACGAATTCGACGGCGAAGCGAAACAAGCCGTACATGACGAGAAACAACCCCAGAAACGTTCCCCGAGGACAGGGCGGCTGTTTGCGAGAAAGAGCATAGAGAACCACGAAGATAACGATACCCTCCAACAGCGCTTCATACAGCTGCGAGGGGTGACGTGGCATCATGCCAGCCGAGCCACCGAAAACAACGCCCCAAGCGGCATCGGTGGGAGCTCCCCACAATTCACCGTTGACAAAGTTGGCGCAGCGACCGAAGAACAGCCCGATAGGAGCGCCGATGCAACCCAGATCAGCCAGCGTGAAATAGGGCATATGGATAATCTTTGCAGCCACGATACCCGCCAACAAGGCACCGATTAGCCCACCATGAAAACTCATGCCACCGTTTACGGTCATGAAAATTTCAAGGGGGTGCGCCAAATAATCGCCAGTACCGTAAAACAGCACGTAGCCGAGTCGTCCACCGACGATAACGCCAACGATGGCGCACAGCATAATGGTGAGCAAAGAATCAAAATCAACTTCGATTTTCCAGCGCTTCGCAACACGGTAAATAACAAAGCCCGCACAGATGAATCCAAGGATATAGGCAATACCATACCAGCGAACAGAAAAAGGTCCTAGGGTAAACGCTACGGGGTCAAGGTGCTGATAGAGGTTGTTGAGCATACAATCCTAACTTTCGCAGCCCATGCCTGCGCCCAATTCAATGGCCGCAAAGCGGACTTCTTCGCGCAGGAACGTAGGAATCGTAGCCAAAGAGGAAACGTGCGTGCCGCAGACGGGGCAACGCAGCGTAAAAAGCGCCTTGTCAGCGCGCAGCACCATCATCGACTCATAGTGAGCTAAATCAAATCCGGTTGTCCCGCACTCAGGGCATTGCATAATTTCGCCCATGGCCAACTCCTCACGTCGCGACGGATGTGCGTCGCTTTTTCTTTATTGTAGCAGAGTTTCAAGCCGACAAAAGCAAAGCTCTTTGACGCCGAAAAACGATATAAAAGAAAGAGGAGGCGTCAGGCGGAGCAAACTACGCAATCGATGAAATATCGATGAACCCGCGTATCTTCGGTCAATTCAGGATGAAAGGCAACGGCCAGAGCATGAGCCTCTCTCACCGCGAGAGGCTCCCCCTTGTCGGAACATGAAAGGATTTCGACGTGCGCGCCCAAACGATCGAAGCGCGGCGCTCGAATGAATACCCCGCGAACTTCCTTTCCTGGCACACCGAAAAAGGGCACCGTCGTTTCAAAAGAATCTATTTGGCGCCCATAGGCATTGCGACGAACACGCACATCCATGATTTTCAAGGCTTCTTGATCCGGACGTCCCCCTTCGATTTCGCGCGCCAAAAGGATAGCTCCCGCACAGGTGCCGAACACCGCCATGCCGCATGCATACGCTTCCCGTATCGGAATATACATACCGTGGATAATCATCAGCTTGGCAATAGCAGTCGATTCTCCTCCGGGGAGAATAAGACCCGCCAGTCCCTCGAGTTCGGCAGGATGACGCACCAGACGCGTTTTGCACCCGATGCGTTCCAGCATAGTTTTGTGTTCACGAAAAGCACCCTGCAGTGCCAAAACCCCGATTACCACCCGCGCTGCGCCATGAGTTCGTTTTCGGGAATGTCTGAAATATTGATGCCAACCATAGCCTCACCCAAGTTGCGCGACACGCGAGCAAGCACCTCGGGGTCATCATAGTTCGTGGTCGCTTCAACAATCGCACGCGCACGAGCCGAAGGATCGCCGCTCTTAAAAATGCCGCTACCGACAAACACGCCATCGCACCCGAGTTGCATCATCAATGCTGCATCGGCCGGTGTCGCTATGCCACCTGCAGAAAAGTTGACTACGGGCAGTTTACCGTGCTCGGCGACCCACTTCACCAATTCGTAAGGAGCCTGCAGGTTCTTCGCTGCGGCAAACAACTGCTCGCCGCGCAAACCCTTAATGCGCGCAATGTCATCGCACACCGTGCGCATGTGATGCACCGCCTCGACAACGTTCCCCGTTCCCGGCTCGCCCTTGGTACGGATCATCGCCGCACCTTCGGCTATGCGGCGCAAAGCCTCGCCAAGATTGCGGGCACCGCAGACGAACGGCACCGCATAGTTCCATTTGTTCACGTGATGCTCTTCGTCGGCAGGCGTGAGCACTTCGCTTTCGTCGATAAAATCGACACCGAGCGTTTGCAGAATCTGCGCTTCAACGAAATGGCCGATACGGCATTTCGCCATAACGGGGATAGATACCGATTTGATGATTTCTTCAACCATAGAAGGATCGCTCATGCGAGCTACCCCACCATGAGCGCGGATATCGGCAGGAACCCGCTCGAGAGCCATAACGGCAACCGCTCCGGCATCCTCGGCGATCTTTGCCTGCTCGGCGTTGACGACGTCCATGATGACGCCGCCCTTCATCATTTCAGCAAAACCGGTTTTCACCGGCAGTGTTCCTGTATTCAATTCTGACATGGACACCACTTTCTCACGCTCGTATCGACCGCTTTTTGCCTCCCTCATCGGATAGGGAGGGAGCAAAGAGCATATAGAGATTCACTATATCGGTTCGCGCACGCAAAGCAAGAGAAAAAGACAAGGAGCCTCCTCGGAATTCTTACCGAGGAAGAAAAATGCCCTCCAGTTAAAGGAGAAAGCGATTCGGATTGCCGAGAGGCTTTGAGCCCGCATTCGGGTCATCTGCCGCAAGGGGACCCTGCGTGAGGAAGAACTCGCAGAAATGACACACTTCCTTAACGGAAGCATTGTAATTAAGTTCGGGATTGAGCAACAAATTAAAATCAGTTGCAACCTTATGTGTGCTGCGGTGGCATGCCGCAAAATGACAGTCGGCAGGACAGGGTTCACCGGGTATATTATGCGGGCAACGCTCCCTCATTTCCTCGTCGCATCCACGCATTTCCCAACAGTGTTGTGCCATTGATTATTCCTGCCGACCTTTCTGAGTTTGTTGTACTGTTACTGGGCAGGAACGACGCCCGTTACGCCCGGAACGCGCTCTTTCAGGATGCGCTCGACACCATTTGCGAGCGTCATCTGCGACATCGGGCAACCTTTGCAAGCACCCTGCAACTCTACGGTAACCATGCCGTCTTCGGCAACATCGATCAGTTTCACATCTCCGCCATCAGCCTGAAGGCTCGGACGGATAAGCTCGAGCACTGCTGCCACATCAGTTTTCTCTACCATGGGAACTCCTTTTCGAGACGTTTTTCGAAATTCTACCACAGGATATCCTCGCACACACAATTCTCTCGCAAGGAGCGCAGGAACAACGATTAAAACAGAGGTCGTGCGCTTTACCGGCCCTCAATTTATTTCCGAGGCGCGTAATCTTTTCCTATCATCACCAAAACGTCTGTTTCGAAGGCGTAAAACGCATTTAAATCGGTTGCTCGACCACAGCCGAGAGCGGCGACAACCGCATTGGCCGCATCGGCCTTAGCGGGATCCTTGTAGACCACCAGTGTCTCTGTGTATACCGGGCTTTCGGCATTGCCCGTTTCGCTTACCTGGAAGCCGTCCCCCGTAAGAAGCGCCGCCGTCTCACCCGCAAGACCCGTCACGTTCGACCCGTTACGTACGGCGATTGTAAAGCTTTTAGGATCAACGACAACCGGAGCCGTGGCGCGCTGCGCGGGATCACCCCCCGCGTTCACCGTTTCCATTAAAGTCTTCCACGCTGACGCAGAAACCGTGAACAAGCGCTGCTTATCGGCATTGAGGTACGTCGAACCTGGCACGTTAGCCACATGAATCGCTTCAGGAGCAAGACCCCGCATCGCTTCGATAAGGGCGGTGATGTCGGCTGCGGAATAATCGGTTTTTATGCAGACAGAAAGAGTGTCGACCATCGCCGGTAACGCGGCGGTATTCACCGTAAGTAACTTATTTGCCAGGGCGCTCGCAAAAATAAGCTGATTGGCCTCTCTCGTTTGAGTTCCTTGCGCATAATTGCGCGCACGGCAGAAGGTGAAGGATTGTTCGCCATTGAGCGTTTGCGTTCCCTTTGCGAGATAATCACTGCCAGCAAGGGGGTCATCGACCTCTTCTGTCACTTCAACGGTAACACCGCCCAAAGCATCGACCAGCGTTTTAAGCCCCTCTTCATCGATTTTCACGTAATGAGAAATGGGAACACCCGCAAAAGAAGCCACCGCCCCTATAACCTCGGCATCCCCTGCAACACCGTAGGCATCTCGAAGGGGTCGCACTTCGCCATTACTTAACGTCACTTCCGTATTCGGAGGAATCGCTATCAGCGTGACCTGCTTGCCCGTCACATCGATACGTGCAAGCATCAGCATATCAGCCTGCACTTCCTCGCTTCCCGCCGGAGAAAACGGAGCAGCAAGCAAGGTGTAGGAGGGCTCGTTCGCCTTTGCTGCGCTGAGAGCGGATCGTGCCGTATCATTGTCGAGAGACATCTTCGAAGAAACTGAATTGATATACGTCAACGTCGTCGTCGCACCAACCACCGCAACAACTACCGCAAGCAAGATCACCCCGACGATGATGCTGTTGCGCTTCGAACGCCGCCTTACTTTCTTGGCCAAATCAAGCTGTCCGACACGGTGAGAATAGGCCTTGTGGCTTTCGCGCGAGGAAGTGTTTGGCACAACTTGATTGATTTCGCCACGGCGTGCCCGATCGCGGTGTTTGTGGCTGGAAAAATCAAGCTGCTCGGAAGTGTTCCGATGAGAGGCCTGGTGCGTCGAGTGTGCCGGACGAGCGACGTGAGTGCCGAGCGTCGCCGACTTGACGCGGCGCGAAACCCTGCGCGAATGACCCTTTGAAAAACCCGTACGACGACCGAACACCTGTTTAGTCCCCTACCGTAACGCGGGCGATATCCGCACCGAGAGCTTTAAGCTTATCAACGTAGCCCTCATAGCCGCGATCGATGTGTGAAATATTATGCACCTGCGTTTCGCCTTCAGCGCAAATTCCCGCAAGCACGAGGGCGGCACCCCCACGCAAATCCGTAGAAGAAACCGGAGCGCCCTGCAACGACGACACCCCCCGCACAAGGGCATGGTGTCCTTCGATAGTGATGTCGGCTCCCATACGCACCAATTCGGCTGCAAACATAAAACGGTTTTCAAATACATTTTCCGTGATAATCGAGCTACCCTCAGCAAGCGCCGTCAAAAGCATGAACTGAGCCTGCAAGTCGGTGGGAAAGCCGGGGTGCGGTAGCGTCTGAAGGTCGGTCGGATGCAAAGGACCGCTACGGGAGAGGGTAATGGAATCGGGTGTGGTTTCAACATCGCATCCCATAGCGCGGAATTTCATGATCGCCATACGCAAGAACGCCGGATCGATGCCGTGCACCGTCACCGGTCCCCCCGTAAGCGCCGCACCCGCCAAAAAGGTTCCTGCCTCAATGCGGTCACTTACCGTCATGTGCTCGCACGGATGTATTGCTTCAAGCGCCACGCCAGACACCTGGATAGAAGAAGTGCCCGCACCTCGCACGTCGGCACCCATCGCATTGAGGATATTTGCCAAATCGGCGATTTCGGGTTCGCACGCTGCGTTTTCGATAAAGGTATCGCCCTCGGCAACAACCGCCGCCATCATAAGGTTTTCCGTTGCGCCGACACTGGGAAACTCCAGTGTAACCGAAGCCCCCCGCAGTCCATGAGGTGTGCTGGCCTCGAGAAATCCATGATCAACATCGAATTTAACGCCAAGCGCTTCGAGCCCTACCAGATGCATGTCGATTTTGCGAGCACCTATCTGGCACCCGCCCGGCATGGCAACGCGAGCTTGACCGAATCGTCCCACCAGAGGTCCGAGAACCGAAATGCTCGCACGCATTTTAGAAACCAACTCATAGGGAGTATCGTAGGTGGCAACCTGCGCGGTATCGACAGTAAGCGTATGCCCATCACGCGTGATGGTAGCGCCGAGACAGCGCAAAACATCCGCCATAATTTCAATATCGGAGATGAGCGGTACGTTATGGATCACCGATTTACCCTGCCCTAAAATGGTAGCAGCAATCAATTTCAAGGCGGAATTTTTCGCACCAGCAACACTCACTTCACCCTGAAGCGTATTGTTGCCATGCACAATGATGATTTCTTCTGACATCGCAAACATCCCGTCTCTCGTTTCGCACCAACGATTATAAACAGAGAAGCCCTCCCTGACCAACTTTCACAACGAAAGCAGACGGAAGGACTTCATAGACAAGCATCTCGTAGCAGCGCAGCCCGTTACGCGTTCCTTGGAAACCGAATAAGCAACGGCAAGACCAGGCTGATCCGCGAAAAATCGAGCAGGCGAGAAAACCAAGCTACCCGGGCAAGAGCAACTCTCGCGAACAAAAGTCTCAAAACCTAGGGTCTTGCTGGCCACCACCGCCCACCGTCAGGTTGAAGCTATTCGCCACCAAGCGCAAATCGCGTGAATGAGACGATTTCGATGGTATCGCCCAACGCTTTGGCAACTTCGGCGGTGTATTCATTAACGGATTGATCGGGGTTTTTCACGAAAGGCTGTTCGGTCAAGCAGTTTTCCTTGAAAAACTTCTCCATACGACCCACAGCCATTTTTTCCTGGATATTTTCCGGTTTACCAGATTCAGCGGCCTGCGCCATGTAGATACTTTTTTCATGCTCTGCGATAGCGGGATCGACCGCATCACGCGTTGCGGCAACCGGAGCGGCTGCAGCAACCTGCATAGCGATATCGCGACCGTAGCGCTTGAAATCAGCATTGGTAGCAGTGTCGGGATTGCCTACTTTGAATTCGACCAATACACCGATTTTGCCTGCACCGTGAATATAGCTGGCAACGGCTCCGCCATCGGCTTTGACGTAAGCGAAACGTGCGAGGTTTATGTTTTCGCCAAGGGTGTGAATGGCATCGGTGATAACTGCATCCACCGTTTCGCCTTCGATTTCGCCTGCCTTTAAAGCCTCAAGATCTGCCGGCTTGTTATCGAGAACTGCTTGAGCGATCTTTTTAGCGTAAGCGATGAACTTCTCGTTGATACCCACGAAGTCGGTTTCGCAATTGATCTCAACAACCGCACCCGCCATACCGCAGTCGGCAACAAGAGCCATAACGGTACCCTCGTTCGTAGCGCGACCTGCCTTTTTAGCCACAGCAGCCAAACCGGCAGTGCGCAGTGCGTCAACGGCAGCTTCCAAATTACCATCAGTTTCAACGAGAGCCTTCTTGCATTCCATCATGCCAGCGCCCGTCATATCACGAAGTTCTTTAACCTGAGATGCAGTGATTGCAGCCATAGGATTTCCTTTCTTGACAAAGCTGCGGCAGGATATGCCTGCCGCAGAACACGTTTCATCGTACAAGCTTTACCAGCTTTGAGTTATTTTGCGGCAGGAGCTTCGACAGCAGGTGCACCAGCAGCAGGAGCAGCAACGACGGCAGCTACCGGAGCTTCTTCGGTTACGACAGCAGCAGCCGGGGCAGCCATGTCTTCAGCGGTAATCGGAGCCACGCCACCAGCGATAACGGCATCGGCGATGAAGTTCGTCAGGAGGGAAACCGAACGAATAGCATCGTCGTTTGCGGGAATACCGAAATCGACATCATCGGGGTCGCAGTTGGTGTCAAGCGTGCCGACAACGGAGATACCGAGACGGCGTGCTTCGTGAATTGCGATAAGTTCGCGGTTCGTATCGATAATGAACACAGCATCGGGAGTCTTTTTCATGTTGCGAATACCGTTGAGGTTCGTCTGCAGCTTGGAAAGCTCCTTGCGCAGAAGAATCTGCTCTTTTTTCGGCAATTTTTCCATACGGCCGTCAGCTTCCATGCCCTCAAGTTCTTCCATGCGCGTCACGCGAGAACGAATGGTAACGAAGTTGGTAAGCATGCCACCCAACCAACGTGCGTTCACGTACGGCATGCCACAGCGGTTAGCCGCTTCAGCAACGGGCTCTTGAGCCTGTTTCTTCGTGCCGACGAACAAGATAGTGCCACCCTTGCGTACCAGATCGGATACGAAGCTGTAGGACTGATCGAGACCGAACAGGGTCTGCTTAATATCGAGAATGTAGATGTCGCCACGTGATCCGAAGATATAGGGCTTCATTTTGGGATTCCAACGGCGCGTCTGATGGCCGAAGTGAGCGCCTGCGTCAAGCAGGGTAGTAATGCTGATCTTTGTCATGCTAATCTCCATTCGTTAGTCCTCTGCACAAGTTCATCCCCGTTCCGCAGCCTTTTTCAGTTGGCCACTGGCGGATCCAGGTCCGTTGCGCATGTGTAATTAGAAACTTTGAAAGTATATCATCGTTCGCACAAAGTGCAAGAAATCAATTTCTAAAGCTCACAGAGTGACCCGAAGGATATACGCATCGACCAAAACATAACCGCCGCCACACACTTGCTCAGGACGGCGGTTGCAACAAACTTCAAGCGGCCGAGTCCTACTTCGGTTCCTCGACAGTGACCGTAGCGTGATCGAGCAACCATGCGGCCGCCTTTTGGCGTTCAGCAACTTCCCGAAGCGCGAACATGCGCCCCGTCTTCGCCATTTCTTCTTTCAGCATCGCCGGCTGCTGAGGGTTCATCGCTTTACACGTTGCGTCGATATCTTCTTCGTTCAATATCATCTTCTCATGCCTAAACAAAGCATCGAGAGCATACCCCTGCACCAGCGTTTGACGCACCTGCAACATCATCATCATGTTAAGCTGCTGCTCGCCGCCCTGCTGCTCTGCGAACTGCTCCATCGTCATGCCCTGCTGCTGCACTTGAGCGCTCAACTGTTTAAACTGATTAGCGTGCATGGCTTCATAGATCGGATCGTCGATACGCCCCTCGAAACGCTTAGCCAATTCGGCCATAGCAAGAGATTGCTGATACCTTTCATAATCCTCGCCACGAACTTCCTTGACACGATCTTCTATATTCTTTCTCAGACTCGCGACATCTTCGAACATGGGCAGATTTTTTTTGACCCACGCGTCGGTAATAGCAGGGATGACCTTCTTCTGGATTTCCTTGACGGTCACCTTGCAGTTCACCGAATCAACCGAATCCTTTTCGTCGAAGGAAGGGCCTTCGAATGAAAACTCTTTGGTTTGCCCCACTTCCATACCGACAACATTCTTGTCGAATTCTTCCGGCATCAGCTGAGCGCCAGCCGTGTAGGTGCGCCCCTCGGTATTGAGACCCTCCATAGGCTTGCCATTCAGTGTCGCCTCGATGGCGATCAAGCACGAATCGTTCGGCCCCACCGGGCGGGGTTCATCTGCCGCATACTCCACGTAGCTTTCCGCAATCCGCGCTAATTCAGCTTCCACTTCCGCAGGATCGATAGCAAACGGGGTCACGGTGATGGAAACCGGATCGTAGGAGGAAAGATCATATTCTGGTCGTAAAACGACTTCGAGCGTAAACGGAAATTCGGCACCGCGCTTCGGAGCGAGATTACTTTGGGGAACGGGGGGGAAAGCGGGCATGAGATTTTTCTTATCGATGGCAAACGGAATCAGGTATTCGACAACCTGGGATTGCACTACCGCATCGACATCTTTGATTCCGAGCTTTTCCTCAACGATTTGCGCAAGCGATTTGTTCTGCTGCGGGCTAAGCCCCATCTGTTGGGCAAAACTGATCGTCGCAAAATCAAACGCTTGATCAACCTCTTGGGTCGTTGCAACTGCTTCGAGTAAAACTTTACCGTTATCGACTTTTTTCTGGGTCACTTTCATGGTAAATCTCCTTTCGCTCCCTCGTGTATTGTAGTGCAGACTTGACCCGCACAAGCCGACATCCCAAAATTTACTTGCAGCACGCCCCTATAAGACCATGACACTGCCTTCCCCTCGATAGCGTTGCCCCGGACGATCAACCGTTAATTCCCCGCAGCGCGCGCTGCTTGGTATTCTTCGGCCAATTTTTTAGCCACCTCATGAGGAGCCTCTTCATAGCCTTCGACATCAATCGAATACGAACCGCTACCCCGCGAAATCGAACGCAAATCTTTCGTGTAAGTGACAACTTCGGCATAGGGAACCCGCACACGAATCACGGTTTCACCTGCATCATTCGAGTCGGTGCCAACGATGCGTCCCCGTCGTGTGGAAATATCACCCATGATCGAACCGGCATATTCCTCTCCCACCACAATATCGAGATTGGCCATGGGCTCAAGCAAAACCGGCTCCGCAGCCGCGCATGCCGCACGAAAACCGATGCGCGCCGCTGTCCTAAATGCCATTTCGTTGGAATCAACCGCATGATAAGAGCCGTCGTAGACCGCACATTTCAAATCAACCATCGGATACCCGGCCAGAAAACCCTCAACCATGGCATCTTGAACCCCGCGATCTATAGCAGGAATGAATCCGCGAGGAATTCGCCCACCAACGATTTCGTTGAGGAATTCGTAACCGCCGCCCGGGTTGGGCTCAAGGCGCAACCAGCAATCACCAAACTGCCCCGCACCGCCCGTTTGCTTTTTGTGACGACCCTGAGCCTCAGCGGTTTTGCGAATGGTTTCACGATAGGGAATGCGCACGGGAAGAAGCTTGGCTTCGACACCAGCCTGCGCCCGTAGGCGATTGAGCAGCGTTTCAACATGGGTTTCACCCATTGCGGTGAGGATCGTCTGATGGGTTTCCTCGTTGCGCACCACCCGAATAGTCGGATC
>JAVWCK010000028.1:0-14281 GCA_036649035.1 Raoultibacter sp. | reverse complement strand
GAAGAACGGAGCGCCAATAGGCCGCATGTCTAGCCTTTCAGAAGACGAATGGCTGCACTCGAAGCGCCAAAAATTTGAAGTAACCGAAATATCTGAAATGAATTACCAAGGATAAAAAGTGACGCTGGTACATGTAAAGGAGCATTAACATATGCCAATAAAACAGAACAGCTACTTCCCTGACGAAAAAAAGATGCTCGAAGACACTATGTCCATAAACCCAGATGGGCTAATCGCAAAAAAGCTAATGCGTATTGGTGTAGATATTAAAGCCGAACAAGAAGAAGCAAAAATTAAGCTTGACGCTATCGCCAATGAGCAACGCCAGCAAATTATACAGGATGAATAAAGTGAATCATGAATTGATGTTTCGCAAAGTGACCTTCAAGCACTGCCACGAATCTCAACGCGGTGCCTGTTGGGCGCCTAGCCTAAAATAATTTATGCAGGACATCCTTCGGGGTGGTCCTTTCTTTTGGAGGCAGCAATGGGCGGTGGAAAGACGGTCAAGCAAGCGCAGGCATGGCTAAGCACGAATGCTCCGAAATACGGATTGAAATTCAGACTGGAGAGATAACATGGACGATGTCGAAAAACTTCCTGACGGCTATTACTGGGATGATGAAGAGATGCTATGCGACGCTGCCGGAAAGCATCTTCCTGATGGGCTTTACTTGGACGAAAAAGGCAATCTGGTTATGTATGAGGGGAACTTTCTTAGCATGCCGCTGGAGTAGCGGATGCCATGTTGTTTGTTGATGTTGTGATAGTGCAAGATTTCTCTTTAACCAAAACAAACCACCTTCGGGTGGTTTTTTCTTTGCCCTCTTGAGGCATACCCCATAACGCAACGGTTGCCGCGTCTGCCGTTCTCGCGGTGAGGGGTAACTAAAGAGCTTGGCGTTAGCGCCGAAAAAGGCGCTGAAATGTTTGATGCAATTAACCGAGGGGCGGACGGAAGCTCAGACATAAAGAAGGCTCAAAAAAGGCACGGAAACATACCCGGAACAAAACGCTGAAGAGGTAGACACGCTTGAAGAATATATTTCTAAATCACCTGATCAAAAACGGTATTTGATTCAAGTTGCAAGCATAAAAGACTATGAGAAACCTCGAGAAAATGGTAAAATTAGAAGCAACAAAAGTATCTCGAGTTGGACGGTTTCCCCAAAGGAATTGAAGAGATGAATGTCCGCCGAAAGGAGGTAAGCCTCTTCTTTGGGATAGTGAGCGGCTCGACACATTGTAACCGTTTACGTTTTGAATCAGTGGCAAAAAGAAGCAAAATAAACTAGAGGAGATAGCTAATGAGTAACCCCTACAAGCTTGACGCATTCCCCGACGACAAAACGCTTGAACGTGAAGCACGCAGATGTTCCATGCTGGCGTATTGTCCCGATCGCACTTTTTCATTTTGTTTGAAAAAGTGGATAAACGTGAATCATGAATTGATGTTTCGCAAAGTGACCTTCAAGCACTGCTACGAATGCCAACACGGAGTAGAGTAGTCACCTAGCCTAAAATAACTTTTACGCAGACCATCCTTCGGGGTGGTCTTTTCTTTCGGAGGCCACAATGGACGGTCGAGGGGCAATGAGCGCAAGTGGCGGTGCGTCAGATAGGGAAAACAGCACTCAATAACGACGACGGTTAAAACGAACGTCCAGATAAAGGTGAGATTTCTGAGTGAGTTCCCGGCTTTTCTAAAGCGCTTGCTTAAGAAAAGACGCACCTATTTTTCCTAGCCAGGGATAGAATATGCCACAGTTGCTTTGCGAGCACGCGGTAAAGAAGTCGCTCGCCCAGTGTTTTAGGTGAGGTATAAATTCCGCAAGTGCAGTTTCGTATTGCAGGCGATTCTCTTCGTTTCCCTCTTGTATCGATGAGGCTATCTGCACAAATAGATACGACATAAATTCTAGCTCAATTGCAAGGTGGTCTGCGGGTTCTCGCGAACTGTTTGTAGCCAAAGCTATCCCGGCCTTGCGGTAGCATTGTTCGGCGTGAAGGGCGGCCTCGTTAAGAAAGGGCATCGAAGCGCTCTCCGCTCCCTTCAATATATCGCAAAACTGCATTTCGTATAGCGACAATAAAGGTTTTGTCGGATGGGTGAAAAGGTGCGTATAGTCTTTTCTGATTTCATGGAAAATGGTCTTGGAGTTTTGATCCGGCATGTATAGCGCTGGAAGGCTATCGGACGGTCCCGGATGTGCGGTATCCCGCAAGTCATCGAAAATCGCGTGCACGTCTGCTTCGAGCGATCCGCCTTCGATTCCTTGTGCTAATTCGAGCGTGGGGGGCATGAGGCAGATGGATAGGAGCTGGTACATGTCGGCTTCTGCAAACGTTTTAAATAGTGCTTCCTGATCAGGTGATTTAGTTTTTTTCACAAGAAATCCTCTGCGGTTTGGTTTTGGAGGCAGGAAGCACCTGTGGTGGAGTGCTTCCTGCTGGTTTGGGAGGGAGGGTTATGTAAGAATGCCTCTTATGCACCCAGCTTGAGTTTACGCATGCCTATCGTGAGCAGTAAACCGACAATGCCCACGATGCCTACTGTTACCCCCCATTCAATGGGCGAAGGAAGGTAGAAGGTGCTCGTAATACCTAATCCCTTCGGAAAGGCGGTAAAATTGAGTAGTGGATTGAATAGTTCTGCCTGGAGTAGGTTGTACTTCACAAGAAATACGGCGACGAAGGCGGCGACGGCTCCTGCAATCTGAAGCGTGCGGTTCTTTTGAAAAAGTAGAGCAAAGGCCGCAACGAAGGCGACAATCTCTGTCCAGAAGAACGGTGCGCCAGCACCTGAAACCAGCCAAGCGATCGGGAGCGATCCGCTGCCCTGTCCGGCGAATACGCCCATTGCAACCTCGGTAAGGACGAAAATGAAATCGAGAAGCAAGATGAAAGCAAGGGTGCGGGCAAGGTTGCTTGAAAGCTTGTTGTTCATTGGAAGGTATCCTGAGTGGTTAGCCAGTGCGAACACCACCATAAGTACGCTCCCTGCAGCAATGAGTGCGGACAGCATGAATGACAAGGTTTGTCCCGGGTTGTTCCACAAAGGGCGTGCCACTTGGAAGATGAACACGAACGAGGTGATGGCCACGCAGATGCCGGCAATGAAGGCGACGATGGCGAGGGGTTTCAGGTTTACGGTGTCGTTTCCAGCTTTTGATGACTTTGTCAGTTGTAGGGTAAAGATGATGCCGATAACCAGGTAGGCTAGCAGGATGATGGTGTCCCAGAAAAGGGGAGATCCAACGTGTGCGAATACGATCATCTCCCAGAAGCGGGCCGGATTCCCCAGATCTGCCATGATGAACAATCCGGCACCTACAGCACCCACGCAAACTGAGCATGCTGCGGCAAGGCGCGCGAAGGGTTTGTAGGCTGCGAGACTGGCGAACAAAACAGTTGAAGAGGCGAACAGTAAGCATCCTGCTGCGATGCCGGTGCACAGCATGAAGCCAACAATATACAATCCCCACATCGTGGTGTTTGTTAGCGCCAACGCAGCGCCTCCGGTTAGTTGCATAACCCAGCATATGACACCAACGATACTCAGTGTCGCAAAGGCAACCAAGGCGACAAGATTGTTTTTTTGCTTAGAATCGGACGCGGAACCTGTGTCCGTCGTTGTTTTGGTCATGAAGAACCCTCCTTTATGCGAGATAGTACACGGACGGCTCCGTGCCCTTATCTTCTAATAGTCGGACAGTGTTGCGCCCCTTGATCGCCCGTGACACGCTGCTGTCCGGGTCATCTAAGTCTCCCCAGTAACGGGCGCGCCCCGGGCACAGCTCCATGCAAGCGGGCACTTCGCCGCGCTTGATGCGGTTGCCGCAGAAGGTGCACTTCTCTACTACGCCTGCCTGGTGCTTGGGCGCGTCAGCATCGCCGAGTGGAAAGTCCACCGCGTAAGTTGGCTCCTCCCAATTAAACACCCGCGCCTCGTAAGGGCAGGCACCCATGCACATGCGGCACCCGATGCACTTGTCCGCATCTTGCATCACAATGCCCGTCTCTTCGTCTTTGTAAGTTGCGCCCACGGGGCACACTTTCACACAAGCCGGGTTCGCGCAATGCTGACAGCTCACGGGATAGTGGGCCATTTGTACGTTGGGGTAGGTTCCCCGTGCGGTGTCGGGGTACGCACCACCATCGGTCAAGATGCGGTTCCACCACATCTTGTTGGGTAGGTTGTTGTTGGATTTGCAGGCAACGGCGCATGCCGTGCAGCCAAAGCAGAGGTTCAAGTCTATTGCCATTCCGTATCGCATAATTTAGCCCTCCTTTCTAGATGTTTGCTTTTTCAAATTCAATGAGTGCATCAAAGTAATAACTATTGGCACTAACTGCGGATATGTTGTATCCAAGAAGATCGCAGTAGAAGCCATCAATAAACTGGTCTCTATCCCATCCGTGATCGATTACTACCATGCCGGGGCGAGTGCCATCATTGAACCGTGCACGCAATACGCACGAACTGCGATCATTGAATAGTCGAATATAATCCCCATCTGCTATGCCGCGAGCTACGCATTCGGAGGGGTTTACCATGACGTAGGGTTCCTCTTCAAGTTCTAAGAACCAAGGAACGTGGGTGAATTGCGTGTGAACCTTGAATTTACTGCGCTCCGAAGTGAACACAATTGGGTATTTTTTAGCAAGGGGATTTTCTCTCCATGCCTCCATAGGTGGATCCCAGTAAGGCAAGCGTTCTTTCATGAAGTCGATGTCTTGACCATAGTCTCCATCAACAGGGATGGTTTCCCAGTAAAACTGCAACCGTCCTGTTTCTGTTCTGTAACTACCATCTGACCCATAGACATGAGCATAGTTCTCGGGGCGCGTGAGGACAGCTTTTTCTTTTTTCACGCGATCCCACGTAAGATTGATCGATTTGGCGAGAGGGTTGTTGCAGGCGGCGCTAAATAAAGCATCACGAGAGGGGTAGAGTTTGTCTTCGAGGCCCATCTTTTTGAAAAGCAAGAGCGAAATATCATAATCGCTTTTTGACTCATAGAGAGGTTCAGCGGCTTTGGCATTGTAATACACGTAATCCGTCTGTTCGCCAGAGGCACTTTCGCATTCGAAATAATGGCATACGGGCAATACTATATCGGCATAGTTTGTTGTGCTGGTAGATACCACGTCAGCAACCACAAGAAGCTCTATGGTATCAAGATATTTTCGCCACCGAACCGTTCCTTCTTGGGCGCCGAGTAGATTGTGGTCCCAGCAGTAAAGTGTTTTAACGTTAATCTCGGCTTCCTTATATTTGCCGTTTGTATCCAAAAGGTTCAGTAAGGCGGGGCTTGAAAATACGTTCCCTTCGGGAGAGTTCTGCGGCTTGGAGAGGGCATGGGGATACCAGCCCAGAGCGCTCTCGTTTGCAAATGCTCCCTTTACACCCGTGCCTGGTTTTCCGAATTGGCCGGCGATCATGGTCATGGCAAAAATGGAAGCATAGGTTGATAATCCATTGGTGTAGTGATCAAGGCCGAGGCCGGGTGCAACAGCACTGGGGCTTTCGCTTATCAGATGCGCGAGTTCAACGATGGTTTCAACGGGCACATCGCATATTTTTGATGCTTTTTCGGGGGGCCATTCATTTACGCGCTCTAAAAGCAAATCGTATGCGGTATCAACGGCAATTCCCTCAATAGTGAAGGTACCGTGCAACACAGGGGAAGGGATCTCGGTGGGTAACCCGACTGAGCCGTCGGCAGATCGGACGACGGGCATATCTTCAGGTGTATTAGCCGTAGCTTTTCCAAGGTCACTTAAGCGTAGATACTTGCCATCGGTTTTCTTTACAAGGAAGGGCGCTACCGTACTCTGCGCCAAAAAGGCCTCATCTGCTAAGCCTTCGCTTACGAGGACATTTGACATAGCCAAGGCAAGCACTGCGTCGGTTCCGGGCTGGATCGGCACAAACATATCGGCTTTTTCAGCAGTAATAATATAATTGGGGTCGATGACAACAAGCTTGGTGCCATGCTCCGCTTTTGCGCGCAGGGTATAGTGGGCGATGATGCTGTTCGATTCGGTTGGATTCCAGCCCCAGATCAGAAGATTCTTGGTGTTGAATACATCTTCATGCCCGCTTCCGCAAAATCTGTCGCTGTATCCGAGCGAAGCGGGACCCGCAACGTAAAGGGTTCGGTCGCACGAGGGGTCAATAGTGGTAGCACCCATCCAGGCGCAGAGTTGTTGGCATTGGTAGGAGTCGGGGCTGATGTTGCCCGCACTTTTGATGAAAGCATTGGCCCCGGGCCCGTATTTCTCGGCAACTTCCTTCCATTTATCGGTAATGGTGGTAAGGGCTTCATCCCAGCTGATCTGTTCCCATTTGCCCTCGCCGCGCTCACCGGCGCGTTTCATGGGATACCGCAAACGGTCTTTGCCGTATACGCGAAGTGCGTGACTCAACCCACGGTGGCAAAGACGATCGGTGTCGGGTTTGGAATTTTGGATACGAGAGGTTTTCACGATCTTACCGTCGCGTACATGCACATTCATGGGGCAGCCGCCGCCGCAGCCACCACGACAGCAGCCGGGATAGATCTCCTCTGAGGGTTTTTGCACATTTTCGTCTGCCAGTGCGAGCGTGGTGCCAGAAAATCCAGAGCTCACTGCTATTGCGGCTGTGGCAGCCGAGCCTTTAATGAAGCTTCTGCGATTGATCGGCTTGCGTAATGTATTGTTTTTTTCGCAGTTCATACACATTCTCTCTTTCTCTGTCGAAACGGTGGCGCCTCTCACCACAGCGGATGTATCAGTGAGCGCTCTCCTTGGTTTTAGCCATAGAAAAATAGATCCTTGCGGATCCCACCTTGCCTATTCCTTTCTTTTTCAAATTCCCCTTTTGCGCTAAGTTCTTTCAGCGATGATTTTATGATAGCAAGCTAGGAAACTGTTTTTGATTCGTTCTCAAGGGGAGCAATAGTGCTTTCTGTGCGGCTTGCTCTAATCGTGATTAGCTGATTAGGAATTCCAATCGACGCGTTTTGTTCCGCACGATTGATGCCTGCTTGACCCTTGAATGGCTTGTTTGGGTACGGAGGCTGCCGCTCGCCTTACCTCTCTGTATGCTGATGAGGGATGCGTAACGGAGGAGTAGTTCGGTCTTTTATACTAGGCGTGTATAATGTGCTGTGTTGTGTGATGGGAGGAGGAGAGTCGCTAATGAAAACTGAATTTTTGCGCGAATTTGTTGTCCTTGCCCACTATGGCAACTTCCATGTGGCATCAAAAAAACTCTTCATTTCCCAGCCTACGCTGAGCAGTCACATTAAAGCGCTTGAACAGGAAATAGGGTATATTCTTTTTGATCGTGATAATGAAAATGCGCTCACAGCTGCGGGGTCCTTGTTGTTTGATACCGCCCAGTCGGTGCTTGCTGCCCTTGATGTGTTTACGGAAGAATGTCGGGGGTTGGCTGCGACACAACATGAACGCTCTTTGCCTGTAAGAGTGGGTATTTGCGTTCCGCCGCCCAAAGTGCATGCCATTTTAGAGAACCATTGTCCTTATCCTTATACCTATGTTGAATACGACATGCGTAGGCCTGTTCTTTATTCATTTGCGCGCAATGGCGTCGATGTTATGTGCACATACGATTTGGAGACTTTGCCAAACCTCAAGGCAGAGGCTGAAAGTCTTGGTTTGAAGTACGCTTCATTCGGATCAGAGCTATGTGCTATCGCGATGAAGGAAACAAACCAGCTTGCCCAGGGTACTCTTACGCGAGAGCGCCTACGTGGTGCTGAAGTCGTGTTTCTGAGCGCTATAGATTACGGCTACTGGAAAGCGGCGCTATCTGGCATATTCGGCGAAGATATGGGCTTTAAGGTTCGTCTCGATGTGGTGAGCACGTTAGAGAACATTCGATCGTTTGATCTGGGAAATGCGATTATTGTTTCATTCACCACTATGATTGAGGAGTTTTTCGCCTGGCGTGATGGCTACGTGGCGCACCACACCGTTGATGGCGAACTTTTACGCATGCGCGAGGGTGTGGTGTGGCGTCCATCTTCCGATAATCCCGATATTGAACGCATTGCCTTGCTATTGAGTAATCTAGCCGCCAAGGGGGAGTAGTGCGTGTTTTCCGCTAAAGGAGAATCTTCTGCTCATGCTACAATGCCTTTTATGATAACGAAAACGAACATATCCCTTTGTGTGTTTGCAAGTTTGTGCGCCCTGTTGCTTGCGGCGGGCGCGGCTCTTGTTGGGTGTAGCGCCCCTGCCACGCAGGCGCCTTCGAATAACGTTGCCTCCCTTGAGGCCCTTATGTCCACCCAGGGGGTTGGTGTGATAAGCCCGGAACAGACAAAGCAGATTTTGGAGCAGTATCCCGATGCGCTATTGATTGATGTGCGCGAGCCCAGCGAATACGCCCAGGGTCATATTCCTGGATCCTTCCTGGTTCCTTTGGGAGCTATCACCTCAGCTCAAACCGCTGACGTTTTGGGCACTGTCGGTCTTGATGCCGCCGCACAGGCAAAGGGGCTTGGGGGTGCGAAAGACGCTTCGGCCTTCATTGTGTATTGCCGTAGCGGGGTGCGCAGCGCGCAGGCGGCCCAGCATATGGCAAACGTGGGGCTTTCCCCCGTGCTCGATGCGGGTGGCATCAATAAATGGCCTTATGACATCGAAAAATAGTTTTCATTTGCTCCGCTAGTCTGACCTTTGATTCGAAAGACACGCGGAGATTTCGATTTGAATAGAGTAGGAAAACATCTTGAAGATAAGCAAACCGAACGTGCCCGGTGAATTGGTCGTGGTTGATAATGTTGCGGCCTATGTCGAAAGCGTCATGGATGGCGATCGTGAACTGACGCATCTTGCTCTTGAGGGCGACACCCAAAGCGGCGTCGATCTGACGCATCTTGACCTGTCGGGATCGACGATCAAGCAGTGTGTGTTTCGGGAGTGCGATTTGGAGCAGGCATCGTTTGAAGATGTGGTTTTTACCGGGTGCGATTTTTCGAACAGCTGCTTTCATCTGGCCTATTTCAATCGTTGCGAATTCGTCTCCTGTAAATTTCTCGGCACCGATTTCAGCGAAGCGGTGTTCAAGTATGTTGTGATAACCGAATCTATTTTCCAGTATGCTAACTTCACGAAAGCGAAGCTCGAATGCGTATCCACCCGTTCGAGTGATTTTTCACAGTCGGATATCTCGGAGGCGTCGATAAAGTTTTTCGAGCCGATTGATGCCCGATTTACGGGAGTGAGTTTCTTTATGACGAATTTGCGCGGCATTGATTTTTCCGGGAACGAAATCGGCGATATTACCGTTTCGGAGAACATGCATGAATTTCGCGGCTGCTCGATGGATGTGTTTCAGGCGGCGGGAATCGCTCGGCGGTTGGGTATTGCCATCAAAGATTGAGGGCTTCGTTGACTAGGCGTTTCAGGTTTGCCGTGAAGATATCGCGGTCGTCGTCGGTAAAGGGGGCCGGGCCTTTTGTGCGTCCTCCCTGGCGTCTGATCTTTTTTTCCACATGGCGAATTTCCATATCAAGATCAATTGTTGCCAGGGTAAACACCCGCCCGCGCACCCCGATGGCGTAAGCGCTGCGCCCTAAGACCATGGCGGCAAGGCCAATATCCTGCGTGACCACGATGTCGTGTGGCTGCAATGCTTCGATGATGGCGAAGTCAGCCGAATCAGCTCCGACACCAACCGTTAACGTATCGACCCAGAATCCCTGCTTCGATGCACGGGCATCGCCACGCCTGATGTGGCGTTCAAGGTTTTGCGTGGAATTGCCGGCGATAACAACGGGCAATCCCATCGTGCGCGCGACAGCAAGGGTTTCGGAGGTGACGGGGCACGCATCCGCATCGACGAAGATTGTCGGTTGGTGTGCGTTGGATGAGCGATCGGTGAAAGGAGTCATCAAAGCTCCTCTAACCCATTTTCATGAAGCCGAGGCAGTATGAAACGATCCAGAAACCCATAATGACAAGAGAAAACACGCGCATCGCGGTGGGGGCGATGCCACCTTGTTTATGTCGCACAACCATCACGAGGTCGAGCACCATCAGCGCTAGTGCGGTGTAACCAATCCACCCGTGGAAATCGGCGGGAATCAATCCACCAGCTTGAATCATCATGCACACCGTGGCGATGGCGTCGCACACGACCCCGGCACCCTGTAATACGACGGTGCGCGTTTTCACGGTGCCGGTGATAGCGGTCGTTAAAGTACCGACCAGATATAAAACCAGAGCAGTTGTTGCGAGTAGGGCACCGATCATGACGGGAAGGGGCATGGGTTTCCTTCTTTCATTGAGTATGATGCAGGCACGGTTCGGCGCTGTGCGGCAGACAGGGGAGAGGTCGGCGGCGCATCGACAATTGGAAATAGTATAGTCGTAATGCGCTTTTGTGCGCTAAAGCGCAAAAGGAATCCACGAAGCGTTGACTACGAACACTTGTTTGTGTATTATCAAACACGAACAAATATTCGTTTTAGAAAGCGGGGTGCGTGTGGAAGTTGCAGAAAAACTTGCAGTTTTAACCGATGCCGCCAAATACGATGTGGCCTGTACGTCTTCGGGTATCGATCGCGATGCACAAAAGGGGAAGTTGGGTAACACGCTCGCAGCGGGCATCTGCCATAGTTTCGCGGCGGATGGGCGCTGCATCACCCTGCTCAAGGTGCTCATGACCAACGTGTGCGTCTATGATTGCGCCTACTGCGTCAATCGCAGTTCGAATGATACGCTTCGAGTTGCTTTTCGCCCGAGGGAACTGGCCGATCTGGTGATTGGATTTTATCGACGCAACTACGTTGAGGGGCTGTTCTTGTCTTCGGGGGTCATCAAAACCCCTGATTTCACCACAGAGCTTATGATCGAGGCACTTGGCATCCTTCGCCATGAACATGGTTTTCGTGGTTATATCCATGCTAAGGCGGTGCCGGGTACGTCACCCGAACTGATTGCCCAGCTGGGGCATTTGGCTGATCGCATGAGCGTGAACATGGAACTTCCTTCGCAGAAAAGTCTGCAACTGCTCGCCCCTGAAAAAAGCAAGCAGAATATTTTGGCGCCCATGTATCAAATAAAAAACGACATTGCCGAAGATAAAGATACGCGCGCCATCATGCGCAAAGAAAAATGTTATATGTCTCAGGCGCGCCCGGTCAAGAAAACACGAGCGTTTGTGCCGGCGGGGCAGTCCACGCAGATGATCATCGGTGCCAGTCCTGAAAGCGATTTTCAGATACTCAACCTTTCGGCATCGTTGTATAAAAACCTCGAATTGAAGCGGGTGTTTTTTAGCGCCTATCTGCCCGTCAATAACGATAAACGGCTTCCGGGCGGTACTGCGGTGCAGCTTGATCGAGAACATCGTCTCTATCAGGCAGATTGGCTATTGCGATTTTACCATTTCGATGTCGATGAAATCATCGACCAGAAAAACCCTTTTCTCGATCCGCTGCTTGATCCCAAGGCCGCCTGGGCGCTCAATCATCTCGATTTATTTCCTGTCGAAGTAAACACCGCTTCCTATGAATCGCTTTTGCGGGTGCCGGGCATAGGCGTGCGCGGTGCGAAGTCGATTATGGGCGCGCGGCGGGCTACCGGTTTGGGCGAACGGGAATTGCGCAAATTGGGAGTGGCGTTCAAGCGTGCTCGTTTTTTCATCACCTGCAAAGGAAGATATCAGGGCTATGGGGTCGATTATTCGAAGGAGGGCTTGCGCGCCCAGCTGCTTGCTCCCCCTAAAGGCGGCAATCATGGTCGTCGTGCCGATAAGGCTATTGCAGGTCAACTTAATCTGTTCGACGAAGGTCAAGGTGCTTCACCGTTGCCCGCATCAAGGAAGCCGGCTGATTTATGGGAAAGGGTGGCGCTGCAAGCGCCCGCGCAGCCGGCATGAGTGGCGTAACCTACGTCTACGACGGCACCCCTGAAGGGCTTCTCACGGCAGTGTTTTTTGCCTATGCGCGCCGTGAGGATCCCGATGATATCTTGCGACCGGAATTCGCGCAGATACGACTCGGACAAGAGGTGTTCGAGGTGCAAACCGATATAAAGCTTGCTTTGCGCGTGCAGCGTGGAATATCGAAGGCCTGCGGCGATGCCGTCAGCGATGCCGTGTTGGCAACCGCGCTTTCCGATGACGCAGGCGCCGGCACGGCAATCTACCGGTTCGTCCGTTACGCCCTGAAAAAGAATGCAGGGGGTAGTTGCATAGGCTGTAAGCGTAAGGCTGTATGCGGCGGCGCCTGCTCCCGTGGTGGTGGGCGGGGGGTGCTTTCCGATGTCGCCCACCCCGAAGTGGTTGCATTCCACGCGCTCAATCGCGCCGTCTACAACGAACGGCACCGCATCATGCAATTTTTGCGTTTCGAGCATCTTCAGGGTGATGTGTGGTTTGCGCGCTGTAATCCGAAAGCATCGGTGGTTCCTCTGGTTATGGATTGGTTTACGGGCCGCTTCAACACGCAGAATTTTATGATTTACGATGAGGTGCACAAGATTGCAGGTGTTTATGAGGGGGCTTTCGTTCCTGCCGCCGTCCTTAGCGCCCCTCCATGCAATCTTGCGCCGATTGGCATCGATAGTGGCTCAGTTCTTGAAGGTCTCGCTCGCGGTATTCCGGCGAAGCCCGGTTCGAAAGCGCGCACCGCATCGTGGTACCTGGTGAAAACCGATCTTTTGCAGATTCCCGAGCACTCTGCCGAAGAAGCTGCGATGCAGACGGCGTGGAAGTCTTTCTACGATCATGTGGCGGTTGAGGCCCGCTACAATCCTGAATTGCGTCGGCAATTCATGCCGCAGCGGCTTTGGAGGAACATCACCGAGATGAAACCTGATTTGCCTTGAGGGTGCATCATCATAGTAGATTGCCGTTTTAGAACTATCGCGTTGTGTTTGTGTGCCGCGGAATAAACGCCGCAGCGTCGTGGAACAACCAAGGTCCCGCACAATGCAGGACCTTGAGGTTAATCGAGCGATTGGCAAAGGGCTGGATGAAACCTTATACGGTGCCCATTTCCCAAGAATTCATGTATTTTAGCTGTTCAGGGGTGAGTGTGTCGATGGTTACCCCGAGGGTTTCCAGCTTGACCTTCGCGATGGCGGAATCGATATCGACTGGAACATCGTGGCAATCAGGGGCCATCTCGGTGGCATGTGCCAGCATATATTCGGCGCACAGTGCCTGGTTGGCAAAGCTCATGTCCATGACCGATGCGGGATGCCCTTCGGCTCCGGAAAGGTTTACCAGGCGACCTTCGGCCAAAAGCACAATCGTGCGACCGTCTTCCATGGTGAATTCTTCAACCATAGGCTTGAGCTCTTTGCGGTCGGTTGCGTTTTCAATCAGCCAGGGAATGTTGATTTCGGAATTGAAATGCCCGGAATTGCAGATGATCGCACCATCTTTCATGCCGCGGAAGCAGATTTCGTCGATGACGTTGAGGTTGCCGGTTACCGTAGCCCAGATATCGGCGTGTTTCGCCGCTTCTTCACGAGGCATCACGCGGAACCCGTCCATGTGCGCTTCGAGCGCGGCGGTCGGATCGATCTCGCAGATGATAACGTTGCAGCCCATGCCCTTTGCGCGCATGGCCAGACCCTTGCCGCACCAGCCATAACCGGAGATGACCATGGTGCGTCCTGCAAGCAGACGATTGGTGAGGCGTACGATACCGTCAAGCGTAGATTGACCGGTGCCGTAACGGTTGTCGAAGAAGTGTTTCGTTTTCGCTTCGTTTACCGCGATGATGGGATAGCGCAGGGCATCTTGTGCCGCCATGGCCTGCAGGCGAACTACGCCGGTAGTGGTTTCTTCCGTGCCGCCGATGATGTTTTTAAGGGCTTCGGGGAATTTTTCATGGATGCGACCGACGACATCAGCGCCATCATCCATGGTGATTTGCGGATGGGTGCCGATAACCGCATCGACGTGTTGGTAGTAGGTTTCGGTGTCTTCGCCTTTGATTGCGAAGGTCGGGATACCGAAATGTTCAACGAGGGCTGCTGCTGTGTCGTCTTGGGTTGAAAGCGGATTGGAGGCGCACAGATACACCTCGGCACCACCGGCTTTGAGGGTGCGCATGAGGTTTGCCGTTTCCGTAGTCACGTGCAGGCAAGCTCCGATGCGGATGCCTTCGAGGGGCTTTTCCGCCTCAAAACGTTTGCGGATTGAGGCGAGTACCGGCATGTCGCGGTCGGCCCATAAAATACGTTCGAGACCCGCATTGGCGAGTGTCTTGTCGTGAATATCGCAGTCCATATTCTTCCTTCCAGG
>JAVWCK010000027.1:0-14759 GCA_036649035.1 Raoultibacter sp. | reverse complement strand
CGGGCAAAAAGCCCGTTGATCCTGTTGTTCCTGTTGATCCCCCTGTTCCTGGCACCCCTGATGTTCCGGGTGGGGGCACTCCGGGTGCGCCCGGGGCAACGGGTGGCGCGGCTGCCGCGTTACCGGCGGCAGCAACAACGGTGGCACCCTCTTCGGTGCCGGTAGGCACCCCTGTGGCTGCCCCCGCAGAAAAGCAGGCGGCAGCCGAAGCTGCGCGCGGCGAAGCGGTGCCCTTGATGGCAAGCGGCGAAGCGCGTGCGATGGCTGTGGGCGGCGACAATGGCGGCGGCGTTGCCGCCAATCAGGGGCAACGTAGCGATGCCGCGCGCCCCTGGGCGCTTGCCGGCCTTGCTGTGGGCGGCATGGGTCTGGTGGGTGTGGCGGGCTATCTGCTGCGTGCGCGTCGTATCAAGCTTGGATTGGGTGGGGGGAACAGCGGTGAATAAGAAACAGCGGATTATAGCGGGTGCTGTTGCGGGGTGTTCCGTCCTCCTCATCGTGGTTTCCGCCTTTTTCTTGGTCGGATCGAATACGGATGCTTTTTCGGGGGATTTACTGCAAACCACTGCTCCCTCCTCGCCGGAAGCGGAACAAAGGGCGAAGGGACAAGCCGATCGGCACGCAAGCTCGCCCGATGCCGCCGAGGGCGCAGCACGCGATGCCGCGCCCTCGAGTGAACCCTCTTCTGCCGATAACGCTGCAGCACCCGCGTCCTTGGGTGCGGGTGCGTCGGGCGGGCAATCGTCGGGTGGTGGATCGCAGATTGTCACACCTCCTGCCAAGGAGGAGGGCTCACCGCTCCCGCCAACGCTGCCTGCAACGATCACCGTTTCCGTATCGGTTTCCAGCACTGCTGTGGGTGGCCCTGTTTCCGCGACGATACGCCCGACATTCAACCAGGGGGCAACAGCTTACGATGCTTTGTGCGCTACAGGACTCTCCGTCAACGCTGCCAGCAGCCAATACGGTGTCTACGTCAGTGCGATCGGCGGCCTGGCTGAAAAGGAGCACGGTGCGTCAAGCGGCTGGCTCTATGCGGTCAACGGCACCACCCCGGGTGTTTCCTGCAGCACCTATGTTCTCCAAGACGGTGATACCATAGAGTGGCGTTATGCAATCTGAAAGTGAGAAGCCATGTTCCAAAATCCTAAAGTTGCAGTAGCGATGGCTGTTTTGGCGCTAATTGGCGCCATCGTCATCATTGTCACCACCGTTCAATCGATGTGATGAAGCCGACAGCTCTCGATAGCTTTCACCCCTTGGTGTCAGTGGTGTTTTTCGCGACGGTGCTCGTGTTTTGCATGGCGGCGTTCCAGCCGGTCTATCTTGCGATTTCATGTGTCGCATCCTTCGCCTATGGCGTGTTTTTGCGTGGGTGGCGCGCGGTGGCGCATACGCTTGTGTGGCAGGTGCCCCTCGTGATGATAATAGCTGCGGTGAACCCCTTGTTTTCAGCATCGGGATCAACAGAGCTTTTCCGTATCGGTGTGCGTGTGGTTTATGCGGAAAGCTTGTTCTACGGAGCCTGTATGGGCGTGATGCTCATGGCGATGATGCAGTGGTTTGCCAATGCATCGTGCGTGCTTACCTCCGATAAAGTGATGGCGGTCTTAGGAAATAAGGCACCCACGATCGCGCTTATGGTCTCTATGATAAACCGTCTTGTCCCCCAATTCGTGACGCGCGGACGGGAAATCGAAGCGGTACAGGGCGCTTGCATGCTCTCGGTCGTTTCACCGACAGTGCGGGCAAAAACAAGGCAGCGTCTGCGGTTGATCTCGGTGATGATGGGATGGAGCATGGAAGATTCCCTGGAAACCGCCGATTCTATGCGCGCCCGGGGTTGGGGGGCGTGCCGACAGCGCAGCGCGTATTGTCGTGATCGATTCCGCACCGGCGATGGCGTGGTTTTGGGGGTGCTCGTTGCGCTTGCGGCTCTCAATGCTTTTCTTGCTTTCGTTGCCTGCGTGCAGTTTCAATTCTATCCGACTCTGAGCATTCTGACGTTTTGGTGGGGCTATGTTCCTTATACGGCATTGGTGGCAACGCCGATTTTATTGCAGGTGGGGGAGATGATTCGATGGATGCACTAAGTTTTTCAGAGGTTTCGTTTACCTACCCGGATGCCGCCGCGCCGGTTTTGCGCGATCTTTCATGGACTGTGGCGGCTGGGTCGTTTACGTTGCTTGTGGGAGCCACCGGGTCGGGCAAAACGACGCTTTTGCGCTGCAGTAAGCCTGAATTGGCGCCAGCTGGGCAGCGCCGGGGAATTATCGAGGTGTTCGGGTGTGCGGTGGAGGGAATGGATGCGCGCACGTCGGCTACGCATGTCGGCTATGTTGCGCAAAACCCTGCAAATCAAATCGTATGTGATACCGTGTGGCATGAAATGGCTTTTGGGTTGGAAAACCTGGGGGTGTCTCCCGCCATGATGCGTCGCCGCGTTGCGGAAGTTGCGCATTTTTTTGGCATCGAGCCATGGTTTCGGCGCGATACCGTCAGCCTTTCGGGGGGTCAGAAACAACTGCTCAACCTGGCGAGTGTTTTGGTTATGCAGCCGAAGGTCTTGTTGCTCGACGAACCAACGGCACAGCTCGATCCGGTGGCGGCGAAAAACTTCCTCCATGCTTTGTTCCGCATCAATCGTGAATTGGGTATCACGCTGGTTGTGGCCACCCATTCACCCGAAATGATGCTCGATTACGCAACGGGCAGTGTGTGCGTTGAAAACGGGAGGGTGCGGCAGAAAGAGAGTGCGCATACCGTTCAGCCCTTTGCCGCAGAATGCCCTTATCATTTTTCGGAAGATGATCTTAGCCCCGTTCTTTCCGGTTCGCCGACCAGGGATTCGGTGCTGCAGATGCTTGGCCAGGGCAAAAAGCAGGCAGCTTCCCCCGGATCTCTTGCGCCTTCAATCGTGGAGGTAAAAGATGTTCGTTTTCGCTATGCTCGCGATGCGCAATGGGTGTTGCGAGGGGCTTCTCTCGCCGTTGCTCCCGGTAGCATTCATGCTATTGTAGGCGGTAACGGCTGCGGTAAATCGACGCTGTTACGCTTGATGGCGGGCACGCTCAAACCCGAGCGGGGCAAAGTGATCAATGCTGCGGAGCGGTCTCAGGTGTTGGTTCCTCAAAATCCCCAGGCGCTTTTTGTGTGCGATACGGTAGCTGAAGAACTGTCCGAATGGAGCGAACGGTGCTCTTATACCTGCGATGACGTGCGCGTTATGATGGATATTTTCGGCCTCACCCCCGTGGCGAATCAGCACCCTTTCGATACGAGCGGTGGTCAGCAGCAGAAAATTGCTCTTGTGAAAGTGCTCTTGACGCGACCTGACTTATTGCTGCTCGATGAGCCCACCAAAGGCCTTGATGCCGCCTCGAAGTTCGTTATCGCCGAAGTGCTCCGTGCGCTTGCTGCACAAGGGAAAACCGTCGTGCTCGTGACGCATGATTTGGCTTTCGTGTCATGTGTGGCCGATGTGGTGACGATGCTCTTTGATGGAGAAGTTGCCTGCACCGATACGGCACCCGACTTTTTTGCTGCCAATATATTCTATCGCGTTGACCCTGATGCCTTTTCTCGTCTTTGGGAGCAGCGATGAAAAGCCCCCTCAAATACCTCGAGATTCCCGTACTTGTCGCGGTTCCCGCGGTGCTCGGCGTGTGCGCTTTTTTCCAGTTCGATCAAACCGCCCTGCTCAGTCTTGTCGTGGTCGCAGCGGCTCTCGTTGTGTTCTTTGCCAGCTTTGAATCCTCACGTCCCGCCTTGCGTCAAATCATGCCGACGGTGGTACTTGCTGCTCTTGCGGCGGCGGGGCGCATCCTGTTTGCTCCGATTCCCAGCTTCAAGCCGGTGTCGGCTATCTGTATTCTTGCGGGGGTTGTTTTCGGTCGTCGCGCGGGGTTCATGGTGGGGGCGCTGGCCGCCCTTGTTTCCAACTTCTTCTTCGGGCAAGGTCCTTGGACGCCGTGGCAGATGTACTCGTGGGGGCTGGTGGGTTATTGCGCCGGCGTGTTAGCGGACGCTGGTTTTTTCGAGTATCATCCCGCCATGCTTTACGGTTACGGATTTTTATCTGCACTGTGGTACGGTCTTATCTTGAATTCGTGGTTCATCGTAGGGTTTGTGCATCCTCTTACTTGGCCAAGTGCTCTTCTTGCTTATGGTGCCGGCCTTCCTTTTGATTGCGTTCAGGGGGTGGCCACGCTTGTGTTCTTGCTGGTGCTCTACGTTCCCTGGAAAAAGAAACTTGAACGTATCAAGAGGAAATATGCGCTCATCTCACAATCGTCACAATCGTAATTTATCGTAGGGAACATCATGAAAAACGAAATGAAAAAAGGGATTCTTATGCCGTACGATGATCAAGAGCTTCTGCCCGCAGTGGCAGCGCTGCGTGCCGGCAAGCCGGCGATTTTTCCCACCGAAACCGTTTACGGTATTGGTGTGGCGGTCGGTTACGCGCAAACGCCGCAAATACTCTATGACCTCAAGCAGCGTGACCGGGAAAAACCGGTAGCCTGGCTCGTGGACGGTCCCTCGGCGCTGCTCGATTACGGCAAGGCGGTTCCCGATTTTGCTCTGGCGCTTGCCCGTGAATTTTGGCCGGGGCCTCTTACGCTTATCGTGAAGGCAAGCGACAGGGTGCCCGCAGTCTTTTGCTCGCACGAGGGGACGATCGGGCTGCGCATGCCCGACAGTCAAACTGCGCGGGAACTGATTGCGCGTGTGGGCGCGCCCTTGGCCACCACCTCGGCGAACCTTTCAGGGAGTGAATCGCCGCAAACCTTCGCTGCGATCGATGGGGCGCTGCTCTCTCGGGTTGACGCAGCGATTGAGGATGATGTCGAGAAAAGCGGCGTTGCTTCAACTGTCATTGATTGCACCAAGAAAGATCCCCTTATGGTGCGTCAAGGTGCAATCTCCCTTGCCGATGTTCGAGCGCTTCTGTAGCGAGCGTTCTTTCCTTGAGGGTAACCATATCTCGTTTAGCGGGTATCTATGGGTATAATGAATTCCTAACACTCTGGGGAGGGGATGTTATGGAACAAAATGTTACGAAAACCGAAATCGGTTATCGATCGCATGATGGCCAAACGCAAATCCACGCACTGCTTTGGCTTCCGGCAGCGGGGGGGACTATCGCGCCTCGCGGTATCGTGCAGCTGGTTCACGGTATGGCCGAGCACATTGACCGTTATGATGATTTTGCTCGCTATCTGGTCGGATGTGGTTTCATCGTATGCGCAAACGATCACCTCGGTCACGGGAAAAGCGTTTCCGATAAAAGCGAGTGGGGGTGCCTTCCCCTGGAAGAAGGTGCTCACGCAGTCATTGAAGATGTGCATGAACTGCGTAAGCTTGTAGCGGCGCGCTATTCGCAGCAAACGCCTTATTTTTTGCTGGGGCATTCCATGGGCAGTTTCGTTGTGCGCGTCTATCTTGCCCACCACTCTGAAGGATTGACCGGAGCGGTCATATCCGGCACCAGTCAGCAGGCTTCGTTGATTTCGGCTGCGGGGAACCAACTTGCACGTTTGATAGCGCGGCTGCGGGGTGCTGATTATAAAAGCCCGCTTCTCGACAAGATGGGCGTGGGCGCCTATTCGAAGAAAATAGTCGATGCGCGCACTTCCTTCGACTGGCTTTCCACCGATCCTGCAGTGGTTGATGCTTATATTGCCGATGAGGCGTGTGGCTATACGTTTTCCGCCGGCGGTTATGCGACGTTGACGAGCCTGACCGGGTCGATGGTTGCAAAGGAGTGTGTTTCGCGCATCCCTTCTACTCTACCGATTCTTTTCGTATCGGGGGCAGAAGATCCGGTGGGATCATGCGGCAAGGCGGTAGAAGATGCGGCCAGTCAGCTTCGTCGTGCAGGGGTTTTGCAAGTTGAGGTCAAGCTCTATGATGGAATGCGTCACGAGATACTCAATGAACCGGGTCATGCGCGCGTCTATGATGATATCGCTGCGTGGCTCAACAGTCAGGTGAAAGAGCACGCAGGTAACGCGTGAGGTGGAAAGGGCGGGTATGAAGCGCTATGTCATAGCACTTGATCAAGGAACCACCTCGTCGCGAGCTGTTTTATTCGATAGGCAAGCTCGGGTGTGCGGGGTGGCGCAGCATGGCTTCAAGCAGCACTACCCCCATCCTGGGTGGGTTGAGCACGATCCTTTCGATATCCTTTCCACCCAGATGGGTGTTTTGACTGAGCTGATGGTTTCCCAGGGCGTACAGCCAGAGGAAATCGATAGTATCGGCATCACTAACCAGCGTGAAACAACCATTGTATGGAATCGGGAAACGGGGGTGCCGGTTGGCAATGCGATTGTGTGGCAGTGCCGCCGTACGGCCCCTCTTGTCGATGAGCTTTGCCGCGATCCCAAGGTGGTAGCGCGCATCAGGGAAAAGACGGGTTTGGTGCCCGATGCCTATTTTTCGGCAAGCAAAGTGAAGTGGATACTTGACAACACTCCCGGGGCACGATGTCTCGCTGAAGCGGGTGATTTAGCTTTTGGTACGGTTGACTCGTGGATCATCTGGGGGCTGACGCAGGGCAAGGTGCATGCGACCGATGTCACCAACGCCAGCCGCACGATGCTCTACAATATACATACGGGTACGTGGGATAAATGGTTGTGTGATTTGTTCGATGTTCCGATGGCTCTGTTGCCCGAAGTGCGCCCTTCTTCGGCCGAATACGGGGTAACGCGGTACTCGGGCATCGTTGGTGATGTGCCTATCTGCGGCGTAGCGGGTGATCAGCAAGCGGCGCTGTTCGGTCAATGCTGCTTCGAAGCCGGCCAGGCGAAGAACACTTACGGCACGGGTTGTTTTTTGCTCATGCATACGGGGCGTGTTGCGTGCGATTCCCGGAATAATCTCATCACCACCATCGCCGCTTCGGCTCCCGGTAGCGCTTGCACGGAATACGTGCTTGAAGGGAGCGTGTTTGTGGCGGGTGCCCTCATCCAATGGTTGCGCGATGAAATGGGACTGATTAAGACCGCGGCGGAAACGGAAACGCTTGCGCGCAGCGTGGCGGATACCGCAGGTGTCTACATTGTTCCTGCCTTCACGGGGCTGGGTGCTCCGTATTGGGATGCTCAGGCGCGTGGGGCGATTTACGGACTTACGCGGGGATCTACAAAAGCGCATGTGGTTCGCGCTGCACTCGAATCGCTCGCTTACCAGGTTTACGATCTCATGAGCGGCATGGAAGCCGATTCCGGTCTTGAGGTGAGTGCGCTCAATGTCGACGGAGGAGCCTGTGTGAATGATTTTCTCATGCAGTTCCAGTCCGATCTTTTGCAGACGAAGTTGTTGCGCCCCATCAATACCGAAACAACGGCGGCGGGAGCGGCCTATTTGGCGGGGCTGCAAACGGGTTTCTGGAAGGATACTGACGAGATTTGCGATCGCCGCAGCATTGAGGCAACGTTTGAGTCGCAGATGAGCGTCGATCGCCGGAGGGATCTCCTTACCGGGTGGGCAGAGGCCATCGGTCGCACACGCACGCATCTATAAGAGAAAAGAAAGGGCATTACATGTTGATATCCATCGCAAGTGATCATGCAGGCTTCGCTCAAAAGCAGACCCTCAAGGTGTTTTTGCAGGAAACGTTGGGACATACCGTTATCGACCGTGGTCCCGATACCGAAGATCGTGTCGATTACCCTGATTTTGCGGTGATCGTGGCGCGCGATGTGGCCGAAGGAAAAGCCGATCGTGGAGTATTGGTATGTGGTACCGGCATCGGCATGGCGCTTGCTGCAGATAAGGTCGCTGGTTGCCGTGCTGCCAACATCATCACTCCCGAATTCGCCGCTCTGTGCCGAGAGCACAACGACACCAATATCATCACGCTTTCGGGGCGCTTCGTGGAAGAGGAAACCAATCGTGAGATTCTCACGACCTTTCTTTCCACGGAATTCGGCGGAGGTCGTCATGCGGGGCGTGTCGAAAAAATCATGGCACTCGATGCGAAGACGAAGGTATAGAGTCTAACCGACGAACTCGATCTAGGTGAAATATGAGTGCGCGCAGGTAAGGGGCAGGGATAGTGGTGCAATACGGCAAGAGGGTGCCCGCCGCTGCCAAGGTGCCTGTGGTTCCGCTGTCGAAAAACACGGGTACACCATCCTTCCGCAGGGCGGCTGTGCTAGGATAAAAAAATAAATTTATGCGGTACTCGAAAGGGGAAAACGCTATGCCATTTCAGTATATTTCCAAAACCGACCCCGTGATCGCTGATGCGATTTCTCAAGAATTAGCCCGTCAGCGATCGAGCATCGAACTGATCGCTTCGGAAAACTTCACATCTCCTGCGGTTATGGAAGCGGTTGGTAGTGTTCTCACCAACAAATATGCCGAAGGTTATTCGGGCAAGCGTTACTATGGCGGCTGTGAAAAGGTCGACATCGTCGAAGACGTCGCCATCGAGCGTGTCTGCAAGCTCTACGATGCCGGTTTCGCCAACGTACAGCCTCATTCGGGGGCAAGCGCCAATTTCGGTGCCTACACGGCCATTCTCGAACTCGGTGACACGGTGCTTGGCATGAGCCTCGATCAGGGTGGGCACTTGACCCACGGCTCGCCGGTTAATTTCTCGGGGCGCTATTACAACTTCGCAGCGTATGGCCTCAATCCCGAAACCGAAACTATCGACTATGATGAAATGCTCCGCACCGCCAAAGAAGTCCGCCCGAAACTCATTGTCGGCGGCGCTTCGGCATACCCTCGCATCATCGACTTCAAGCGCATGAGCGACATCGCCCATGAGGTGGGCGCGAAATTCATGGTCGACATGGCCCACATCGCCGGTTTGGTGGCCACGGGAGCCCATCCCAGCCCCGTGCCCTACGCCGATATCGTTACCTCCACCAGCCACAAGACCCTGCGCGGCCCGCGTGGTGGGTTCATCTTGACCAACGATGAAGCCTTGGCCAAAAAAATCAATTCGGCGGTGTTCCCCGGCTCTCAGGGCGGTCCGCTCATGCATGTCATCGCGGGCAAGGCCGTTGCGTTCGGTGAAGCCTTGCGTCCCGATTTTGCGGCGTACATCGATCACGTGGTTGAAAATGCAGCAACGCTCGGTGAGGGTATGACGGCTGGCGGCTTGCGCCTCGTTTCCGGTGGTACGGATAATCATTTGTGCCTCGTCGACCTCACCCCTGCTGGCGTGACCGGTAAAGCTGCCGAGAAGATTCTTGAGTCCATTGGTCTGACAGCCAATAAGAACTCTATCCCCAACGAACCGCTCTCCCCGTTTGTGACAAGTGGTATTCGCGTCGGTTCTGCTGCCGGTACGACCCGTGGCTTCACCGCCGATGAATTCTACGAAATCGGAGAACTGATCGCTGCTACCGTATTCGCTGCAGAAGATGAAACGAAACTCGCCCATATCAAGGCGCAGGTTGATGCGCTGATCGCGAAGCATCCTCTTTATCCGGAATACACCTACTAGGAGACACGGAATGACCCAAGAACAACCGCGCGTCACCATCGTCGATCACCCCATGGTGCAGCATAAGCTTTCTATTCTGCGCGATAGGGAAACTTCTTCGAAGCAATTTCGTGAACTGGTGAAAGAGTTGGCTTTGTTCGAGGGCTACGAAGCAACGCGCGATCTCGAGTTGACCGATGTGCAGGTGAAAACCCCCATCTGCACAACCGTTGGCAAGACGCTGATGGGGAAGAAGTTGGCTATCGTTCCGATTCTGCGTGCGGGGCTTGGCATGGTAGAGGGTATTCAAGAGCTGATTCCTGCTGCCCGTATCGGTCATCTGGGGATGTACCGCGACCCCGAAACCCACGAGCCGGTGGAGTATTACGCGAAAATGCCTGAAGACATCGCTGCACGGGAAGTGCTGGTCGTCGATCCCATGCTGGCAACAGGTGGTTCTGCGGTGGCCGCCATCGCGTACCTGCGCCGTCAGGGTGTGAAAAGGATCAACTTTATGGTGATCGTTGCCGCTCCTGAAGGTATTCAAGCGGTGCTCGATGCCGACTCCGATGTACACATTTTCACGTGCGCAATCGATGAGGGTCTCAACGAAGCCGCCTACATCGTTCCCGGTTTGGGCGATGCGGGCGACCGCATCTTCGGCACGAAGTGACGAGGCAACCTATGAAACCCCAAACAACACGTCCTTCCTGGGATGAGTACTTTATGAAGCTTGCCACGGAGGTGGCAAGCAGGACTACCTGCCTGCGGCGTGCCGTCGGGGCGATTATCGTGAAGGATCGTCGTATTCTTTCGACGGGCTACAACGGAGTTCCGACCGGCATCCGACACTGTGACGAAGTGGGTTGTCTGCGCGAACAGCTGGGGGTGCCCAGCGGTCAGCGTCACGAGATTTGCCGGGGGCTCCATGCCGAACAAAACGCCATTATCCAAGCGGCGCGCTACGGCACCAACATCGAGGGGGCTTCCATCTACATCACGACGCAGCCCTGCATCGTTTGCGCCAAGATGATTATCAATGCCGGCATCACTGAAATTGTGTATCAAAATCCGTATCCAGACGAGCTTTCCCAGGAAATGCTGAAGGAATCGGGTATCACACTGCGTATTTATGCACCTGAACAATAAGTAAAAAGGAAAGATTCGTACCGTTTATGCAGTTTTTGGCGCAATTCACCGCTTTGTTTACCAAATAATTGATGGATTTTTGCATACGATTCAGTAACTTCAGTTATCATACGTTTCGGTTCGTGAATAAACGCAAGTAAATTTGTAAGTGTGGGGAAAGTGGGATATGGTTTTTTTTGCAATACTGGGTGTCGTTGCGGGCATTCTCGGGTTTTTGCCCTTGCTTGGGTCATTGCGCTTGACCAAGCACGTGACAACAACCAGCAACCTCAGCCATGCTGGCGCTCTTTTGCTCGGAGTTTTAGCTTCTTTTCTCATTTTGGCGGGTACTCTCATTGGTTGTGTGGTGGTAGCGCGAGACATGCTGTTGCCCTTTGCGTTGGGCGAAGTTCTAACGCTTTCAGGAATAGCGATTGCCTACGGTATATATAAGCTTGTGCGTAAGTAGAACGGAAAGGTTGCATACGTGAACGCTCTTGAAACTTTAGCGAGTGAAGTTCCTCATCTTCAGCACTCGTTCGACCCCACTTTCGTGTTCGGGCCGGTTACTCAGTATGTGCTGTGGATGTTCATTATCCTCGTGATTACGTTTGCCGTCGTACTCGGTACGGCGAAACGCTTAACGCTTGTTCCCACGAATAAATTCACGAACATGGTCGAATACGGCTACGAGTTCGTGAAAAAGGATATGGGAGAAAACGCGATTGGTCATGGCTACCGAAAGCATGTGCCGTTTTTGGCTACCATGTTTTTCTTTTTGCTCATCTCGAACTTTGTCGGCTTGATTCCTGGCTGTAAAACGCCAACGGGTACTATTTCTATCACTTGGGCACTGGCTGCTATCTCGTTTGTATATTTCAATTATTACGGTATCAAAGCTCACGGTGGTTGGGGTTACCTCAAGTCCATCGCTCCGTCGGGCTTACCCCTTGTCATGGTTCCCATTATCTGGTTTTTCGAACTCATTTCCCTTGTGTTGCGCGTTCTCACGTTGGCCGTTCGACTTTATGGCAACATGTTCGCCGGTCACATGGTATTAGGTATCTTCGCCTTGGCCACCAGTGTGTTTTTGGGCATGGCCATCCAAAACTTCGATATCGTTTCCGGCTTGATTTCGCCGCTGTGGTTCATCTTCTTGATCGCGATGTATGCCCTCGAATGCCTGGTAGCTTTTTTGCAGGCTTACGTGTTCACCATTTTGTCGGCGGTGTACGTTTCGCTGGCAACAAGCGAGCACTAAGATTTTTTTAAGTAGGTATCTTGCCGGTTCCTTTACCGGCTGATAGATAAGTATTGAGGTTCAGGGAAAGGCCCTGAATCAGTTAAAGGAGGAAACACGTGGAAACTGTCTTGGTACTTTCTGCCCTGAAGGTCGTCGGGTACGGCTTGGGCGCAATCGGACCTGGCATCGGTATCGGCATTGCATGCTATGGCTGCTGCGTCGCAACTGCTCGCCAGCCCGAACTACAGGGTCGTCTGTTCACCAACTTCATCATTGGTGCAGCGCTTGCAGAAGCGTTGGCTCTTATCGGCTTCGTTCTTACCTTTATTCTGTAATTCTGGACCTTATTCGGTATATGAGCCGTCGTAAGGCTAGAAGGAGGAATACACGTGAGAACAACTAACGAGGTCAAAGGCGCAGCAGCGAAAATCAGCATGGCATCCCTTGCTGCCTTCGGTGTGTCTTTCGTGTTCCCCGCAACAGCTTTCGCCAGTGAAGAGGCGAGTGGTGGCATCAGCGCGATTTTGCCCGATATGGCAGAATTCATTCCGATGCTCGTCGCATTCATCGTTTTGTGGATCGTGCTCGCGAAGTTCGGTTGGCCCAAGTTTGCGGGCATGCTCGACAAGCGTGAAGCGACCATCAAAGAAGCTCTCGAACGCGCTGAAAGCGCTCGTGTCGAAAGCGAACGCGTGCTGGGAGAATACAGAAGTCAGCTCGAAGAGGCTAAGGTGACGGCAGCCGCTATCGTTTCCGACGCTAAAACAACGGGAGAATCGGTGAAAGCCGACATCACGGCTAAGGCGCAAAGCGAAGCTTCTCAGATGATTGAAAAGGCGAAAGCCGCGATTGAAACTGAGAAAAAGGTTGCTATTGCGCAGCTGCAAGGTTCGGTTGCCGATACGTCCATCGCGGTCGCATCTCGCCTGATTGGTGAAGATATGAACGACGATGAACATCGCAAGCTTATTGAGCGCTACGTGAATGAGGCGGGTAGTTTCAATGCCAACTAATCGTCTTGTCGTGAAAGAAGAAGTAGCCACTTATGCGGGCGCTGCCCTGAACGCTGCCTATGAGGCGGGTGGGCAGAATGCTGTCCTTGAAGTGCGCGACCAGATGGAACAAATTACTAAAGCGCTTCGTTCGAGCATGGATTTAAGTTCGGCATTGGAGGATACTTCTTACACACCCGAACAGAAATCTACTCTGGTTCAAAAGGTGTTTGCCGATGTTAATCCGATTTTGCTCGAAGTCCTAAGCGTTATGGCGTCCCGGGGCGATTTTGTTTTGCTGGGGCGTGTATGGGACAGCTTCGAGGCACAGCTGGAAGAAAAGTTTGATGTGTGCGTGGTCGATGTGACCACCGCCGTTGAACTTGATGAAAACCTGCGTCAGATTATTACGAACAAAACTGCCGCCGATTTAGGCACAAACGTCGTTCTGCGTGAGCGGATCGATGCGTCTATTTTAGGCGGTATCATCATGAGTGCACACGGCAAGCGAATCGACGCCAGCGTCGCTACTCAGCTTGAAAGTGCTCGCACCGTGCTCAAAACGACAACAGATGGAGGTGAATGCTAGTGACTGAAATCACCGCAAAGTCTATTGACGACGCACTGCGCAAGCAGCTTGATGCCCTGAATACTCGTGTCGAATCTCGTGAGATCGGTACCGTTATCCAAGTCGGCGACGGTATTGCTCGTGTCGATGGTCTCAAAGATGCGATGGCGGGCGAACTTTTGGAATTCGTCGGAAGCAATGGTCAGACCGTATACGGTTTGGCTCAAAACCTTGAAGAAGAGGTAGTTGGTGCCGTGCTTTTGGGTGACGTCACCGCAATCAAGGAAAACGACCAGGTGAAAACAACTGGCCGTATCGTCGAGATTCCTTCGGGCAAAGCAATGCTTGGCCGCGTCGTGAATGCTTTAGGTATGCCGATCGACGGCAAAGGTCCGATTCAGGCAGACGGTGTGCGTCCGGTGGAGTTCAAGGCTCCCGGTGTCCATGCCCGCAAGCCCGTTGACGAACCGATGCAGACCGGTATTCTCGCAATCGATTCGATGATTCCGATTGGTCGTGGACAGCGTGAGCTGATTATCGGCGATCGCCAGACCGGCAAGACCGCTATTGCGATCGACGCGATCATCAATCAAAAAGGCAAAGATATGATCTGCATCTACGTCGCCATCGGCCAAAAGGCCTCGACGGTTGCAGGTCTGGTTGAAACGCTCGAGCGTCACGATGCGATGAAGTACACGATCATCGTGGTTGCTTCTGCTTCCGACTCGGCTCCGTTGCAATATATTGCCCCGATGGCGGGTGCCGCTATGGGTGAATACTTCATCTACAATGGTGATGACGGTAAGCCGGCGAGCGAAACGAATCCGGGCGGTCATGTTCTGTGCGTCTTCGACGACTTAACGAAGCAGGCTGTGGCCTATCGTCAGATGTCGTTGACCCTGCGCCGTCCTCCCGGACGTGAAGCTTATCCGGGCGATGTGTTCTATCTGCACTCGCGCTTGCTGGAACGCTCCGTCAAGATGTCTGACGAAAACGGCGGCGGTTCGATGACTGCGTTGCCGCTTATCGAAACTCAGGCGGGCGACGTTTCTGCCTACATTCCGACCAACGTGATTTCCATTACCGATGGTCAGATATTTTTGCAGACCGATCTTTTCTTCCAGGGTCAGCGTCCTGCTATCAACGTGGGTATTTCCGTTTCCCGCGTCGGTGGTTCCGCGCAGATCAAGGCTATGAAACAGGTTGCTGGCACCCTTCGTCTCGACTTGGCGTCGTATCGCGAATTGCAGGCGTTCACGCAGTTCGGCAGCGACCTTGATAAGGCGACGATGGATCAGCTCAACCGCGGAGCGCGCATGACCGAGCTTTTGAAGCAAGGTCGTTATGTGCCGATGCCCGTTGAAGAGCAGGCTATTT
>JAVWCK010000026.1:11016-15014 GCA_036649035.1 Raoultibacter sp. | reverse complement strand
AGACACCATTGCTGCAATCAACAACGTTTTATTATCGTGGGTTGTGCTATGAACTATCAAATCGAAAACCCCCTCTCGGTAGATGCACAGGCTTTCGCTCATGATGCCGGGTTTAAATCGTGGTGCGAATTTTCCTTTGCAAGGAAAATGGTCGAAATATTTGGGGAAGCTGCTCGACTGACTAAATTTGTTGACAAGGGCTTTGATGCTGAAGACATAGAGTTTCAGTGGGATTCGTTCGGCAGGTTGTGCGCAATGACATTCGCAGATGTGAATACCTCTGATGGAGAGAAGATTGAACTCTACTATGGCTTTTTAGATCTGCAAGACTATGCGTTTTCGGATGCTCCCTTATACCAAAAAAGGTCACAGGTAATGCAGTGGTTCGAACAATGGATGAACGACGAGCACTTACGAATGGCCGGCGTAAAGCAAGCCTAGCCACGACCCCCTAGCTACCCCTCCCCTTCAAATATTGCGATCTGCGCAGCATCTAAGCAAGTGGCGAGCAAGTTAAAAGTGGGCGGGTGTTGGTGCGCGTATTTAGGCTAAGTGGCTAGCGCGCCTTCTTTTGGCGTGGGGGCTGCTTGGGGGCAAAGCGTTGCCAGGGGAAATAGAGCAGGAACGCCGCGATGGCCGAAAATGCTATCACGATCACGCCCACAACGGCCGACACGTCAATCAGGCGCACGCCGATGCCGATAGCGGCCCACAGCACCACCAATCCGAAGACAAAATCGCCGAACAGGCGCTTCATCACAAAGGCCAGCACCCATACGACCAGCACCAAAACAACCGTGCTTATGGCCGACACCATAAAGATGTCGCCCGTTGCCTGACGGGTGGCCACGTGCGCAATGTTGGCCAGCGTGGCCACGCATAACCAGGCCATATACAGCGAAACGGGCGCCCACTGATACCAGGCATCGGCCTGGCGGCGCGTTAGCACATACAGCAGCGCCACGCATACCAGCAGGCAAATGATAATGGTTATCGAAGCGGGAAACACGCGCAGATGCCAGGAAAGCAGCCAGGCAACATTGAGGACGCAACTTAGCACAAACAGCACCCCTTCGATGCTGAAGGGCAAGCCGAAAAACGGTTCGCGGGCGCGGTCGTTGCGCGTGAATAAAACCAGCCATACGACCAACCCGATGTAGATGAGCGACCAAATGCTGAACACGTAACCCGCTGGCGCAAACCAGGCGAACACTTCGTTGGAAACATCTGCCGAGGTCACACCACCCAGCTTCAAAATCTCGAACAGGGCGTTGCACACCACCATGGCCGCAAAAGCCACCCAGACCACAAGAATTTCTGGAGTAAGAAACGAAGAGCGTTGCACGGGGGACGCAGAATGCGGCACATCGGTGCGACGAGAAGTAGCGTTCGAGCGCTTCTCGGGCCGCTCCGCACTCGCCCGCGGCGAAAAGGAATCGGCATTTTCTTGTTCTGCCCGTGCTCGTGAACGCGGTGTTGAAGCCCTGCTTTCGGCGGAGCGGGGAGGATTCGCGTCCCCTACAAAATTGCGCGATAAACCCGGGTAATCGGATTCAAGCGCTCTGCGTGAAGGGTGCTGAGAATCGCCAACATCCCGAGGAAGCTCTTCCCTGTCGCGTGAACCGTTTTCTCGGGACGCACCGGACGGTCTATCCTGCATAACGACTCCTCCCTGGCGATGGCTCCTGCCGTCATCACGCTCGGCAATGCCCACCTGCAAATACTGTGCGGTCAGTGTATCACGCTAAGCCAGGTGAGCAAGGTAAAACCCTCAATCACACGACAGACGCCTCTCTCAACACCTGGAGACGAGCGGTGAATACCACGACCCCCTCCCGCTTTTGAGGCTACCCCTTGCTTTCGATGCGCAAGATAGCGTGAGCAGTAAGCGGGATCGGGCTGATAAACCCATATATCGACTGCGAGCGATTGGCCACCGCCACCGCTTCGACACTGCCCCCCGAATGCAGCAGCTGCAAGCCGCGCACCCTTACGCGGGCAACGGGGCAATGCGGCGACAACACTTCCAGCACGTCGCCTTCGCAAAAACGGTTGTAGCATTCCGCACGCACAAGCCACTGCTGTTCCCCGGCGGCATCGGCCGCATCGGCCCCAAGCGGCTCACACGCCGTAACGGTGGCGGCCAGCAAATAGCCTTGGATGTAACCGCTTTCCTCGGGCGCCTGCTGGGCATACCCATAGAAAAATCCGGTCGAATAGGGGCGATGCGAAATGGTTTCTAGCTCGGAAGCAAAAAGCGCGGGGTCGGCGCCGTCGAGCACCTGCCGATAGGCGTTCACCACCGTGGCCACGTAAAACGCCTTCTTGTTGCGCCCTTCAATCTTGAGCGAATTGACGCCTGCCGCGCGCAGATCATCCAAATGCGCAAGCATATTCATATCCTTGGAATTCATGATGTACGTGCCACGCTCGTCTTCTTCCACAGGGAAATGTTCCCCCGGACGCTTTTCTTCTTCAAGCGTATAGCTCCAGCGGCAGGGCTGCGTGCAATGCCCCTTGTTGCCCGACCGCCCCGTAAGGTAATCGCTGATCAGGCAGCGCCCCGAAACGGCCATGCACATGGCACCCTGCACGAAAACTTCCAGCTCAAGATCGGCGGGAATATCCCGGCGCATCGTGGCGATATCATCCAAGCTCATTTCCCGCGCACACACGATACGGCGCGCACCCATGTCGTACCACGCATGCGCCGCTTGGGCATTGGAACACGACGCCTGGGTGCTCACATGCAAGGCCACCCCCGGCGCGTACTTTTTCGCCAGACGCAACGCGCCCAAATCGCTTATGATCAGGGCATCAACCCCCGCCGCAGCCAGGGCCTCCAAGTAGGGCGGCAAGGCTTCCAAATCGTGGGCATCCATCAGCGCGTTGCAGGTAAGGTGCACCTGCACCCCGTGCTGGTGGGCATAGGCCACCGCCGCAGGAATCTGATCGAGCGCAAAATTGGTGGCGCGTTGGCGCAGCCCAAAACGATCGGCCGCCAAATACACCGCATCGGCACCGAAGTAAATGGCGTAGCGCAGCTGGTCAAAGCCACCCGCAGGCGCTAACAGCTCAGGTTTTTGAAAAGTTTCATCCATGGCTTAGCAGTATACCAGCGCGTCTCAATGTTTTCTGAGCGGCAGGGTTTTTTCCTTGATTTCGAGGGCCGCTTCTTGGGCGCTGCTTTTTGCGATGCCGGCGCGCGTGGCCACCGCCAGCAGGTCGTCGAGGGTTGGGTTTGCCCCTTCCCCATTCACTGTTGTGGCGTGTTCCCCGCGCAAAGATGAGCTGTAGGTTAAATCGTAGGCGGGCGAAAGCTTCCAGGCGCACGCTTCCCCGTCGTAGAGGTAGGAAAAATTTTTCGCATGGTCGTCGCGGTTGTGCGCGTATACGTTGAAGCACATCAGGCGAAACAGCTTCATGATTTCGTCGTAGCTGTTGGTAAGAAAAAGCGTCAGCCGCATAAGCTGGTGATAATCAAGGTTGGGAATACGATGGGAAGTTTCAAGCAATCCCCCGGCGGAAACCATGTGCACGCGCTTCTTGCCGCCATCAGGAAGATTTATGCGATCAAAACGCCTGGTGCCGAAGTAGCCTTCGCATTCCTTCGAGGGAAACAGCTTCGTTTCGGCCATGGCAATACCGCAATCGCGCGCGCAAAGGGCATAGTCGTACTCAATTTTTCCTATGCTTGCGGCGTCGACGGAAGAGGGAAATTTAATGATCCAATCCTGCCCCTTGTAGCTCGTAAGCACCTTGGGGCGAGCGCCGCCCGATGAACCACCAAGCCTGAAAAGTTCGTCTAAATCCTCTGAGGAAGAAGTGGCAAGCATTTTCGCGCACTCATTTGCAAGATGATCAAGGTCCAGGACAGAGCCCGTGCGGGGCAACACATGTTGAGGCCGGTAAGACAGCGCGCCCGCTTTTGCACCGTCGCACAATACTTCGACACTTTTAATCTTGTTCATCGATTACCTCTTGAATCGAGCGGTAGT
>JAVWCK010000026.1:0-10917 GCA_036649035.1 Raoultibacter sp. | reverse complement strand
GCCCGCTTTTGCACCGTCGCACAATACTTCGACACTTTTAATCTTGTTCATCGATTACCTCTTGAATCGAGCGGTAGTGTTTGCGGGCGAAAAGCTGGGTGAAATCATCTTCGCAATCGAGGGCAATGGCAATTTTGAGCAGCGAGAACAGCGAGATTTCCCCGCTTGATTCAAAGCGCTTCAGCGACCCTAGGCTGACCCCCGATTTTTTGGCCAGAGCAAGCTGCGAAAGGCGTGCTTCCTTACGACGCGCACGAACATTTTGCGCCAATTCCCCCGCAATTTCGGGAGGTGTTTTTTGTATAAGTGAAAGATTAAACATAGCTAACATAATAGCCGAAATAGCCCAATTTGGCAAGTTTTAGCTAACATAGTATCCCAATTTGAAAGCGGCTTCAGATCCCTAAAATTACCTCTTTAAGGTGCGCTTACCGGTAGTGTCCTCTGCATGAAACAAAGGTAGATTCGCAAGTTGAATCAGCAACAAAAAGGACAGGCACTTGCCCGCGCCCTCAAACGCGATTCTTACCGGTTGATTACCCTGTGATAACGAAGCGGATACCTTCCGGGCAACAGGGGATAAAAAACCTATACTCGGTTTTAAGAAAACAAAAGCAATCCGCAAAGGAAGCATCATGCCTGACTATAAGCTCGATCAAGCACAGCAAGCAACCCCCACCACCACCACCGAACTGCAGCCGCGCGTGACGGCTCCGCGTTCTTTGGGCGCAAGCGTTTTAATGGTAATCGCCGGCATTGTTGTCGCACTTATCGGTATTCCCCTGCTCATTTTGCCCGGCCCTGGTGTTGCCCTCATCGTTGGCGGTCTGTTGCTTGCGGGAAGCGGCACAAAATCGCTTATAGACTATCTGCGCCCGAAAAGACTTTAGTGCGCCCGGAAGATAGCCCTCACGAGAAATTCCACGTTGCCTTCAGGACCTCTGAGAGGTGATTCCACAACGCCGGTAACGGCGAAACCCGAAGCAACAAGGGCGGCGCTCACCTCTTCAACCACCCGTTGATGCACTCGCGGATCGCGCACCACGCCGCGGTCGGTTTCGCTGTGATGGGATTCGAACTGCGGCTTTACCAGCCCGATAAACACGCTTTCCGGCTGAGATAAGCGAGCAAAAGCGGGAGCAAGCTGTGCCAAACCGATAAAACTGACATCGGCGACCAGCAGATCAAAAGGCGCACCCAACGACGCGGGATCGGCCGTTTTGATATTGGTGCGCTCGAAAACTTCCACCCGCGCATCCTGGCGCAAGGTCCACGCAAGCTGTCCGTAGTTCACGTCTACGCACGCCACGTGCGCGGCGCCCGCCTGCAGCAGACAATCGGTGAAGCCACCGGTTGAAGACCCTATGTCTATGCAGCGGGCTCCCACTACTTCCTGCCCAAACGCCACCAGCGCCCCTTGCAACTTGTGACCGCCCCGCGAAACGAATCGCGTGCGGTTTTTCACCACGATATCAGCACTCGGAATCACCTTCAGCGCGGCGCTGGTGGCATACACGTCATCAACCTTAACCTCATGCGCCAAAACGGCTCGCAAGGCTGATCCCTCATCGGGAAAATATCCTTGCCCAACCAACAGGGTATCCAAACGGATTTTCTTCATGACAAGAGAGAGGGACGAAGCGTCATAGCGAGCCCCCCGTTTCGGTTTCGAATATCTTCAGAAAATCATCTTCGGTCAACACGGGCACGCCCAGCGCAATCGCTTTATCGCGCTTCGATCCGGCCGCTTCCCCGCAAACCACATAGCTTGTCTTAGCCGACACGCTGCCCGACACCTTCGCCCCGCGCGCCTTGAGCTGGGCGCCCGCTTCATCGCGCGTCATGCCGCTTTTGACCAGGCTTCCCGTGAGCACAAACGTCAGACCCGCAAGCGTTTGCGGCAAAGCAGCCTCACCGGTATCGACGGTTGCCAGCGAAAACCCCTGGTTGGCCAATCGGTCGATGACCTCGCGGTTATCGGGTGTGCGCATAAACGTATAAAGACTTCGCGCAATAATCGCCCCCACACCCTCGACGGCGGCAAGCTCTTCCTCGGTGGCCGCGCGCAACGCTTCGATTGAGGGGAACACCTTTACGATCTGCTCGGCGGTGGTTTTACCCACATGGCGGATGCCCAGACCAAACAACACGCGGGCAAAGGGGCGCTGTTTGCTCAGCTCCAACGCAGAGATAAGCTTCTTGGCTATCACGCCGCCGAGGTGGATAGGCTCGCCCTCTTTATTCACGCGTCCCATATCAAGGGTGGCTAAATCATACTCATCAAGCGTGTAGTAATCGGCCACATCGCTCAAGCGCCCCGAATCGATTAGGCGCGTGACGATTTCTTCTCCCATACCTTCGATGTCAAGCGCGCTGCGGCTCGCCCAATGAAGCAAGCGTTCCTGTGCTTGCGCCGGGCAATCGATGGAAATGCAGCGGAAAACCGCTTCTCCCGCTTCACGCACGACAGGCGAGGCACAACTGGGACACACCGCTGGCATCTGCCAGGGTTGCGCATCGGCTGGCCGCAGATTGGCAACCGCCCCCAGCACTTCGGGAATCACATCACCCGCCTTGCGTATCACCACCGTATCGCCCACACGCACATCTTTGCGATGCACTTCATCGACGTTGTGCAACGTGGCCCGAGCCACGGTGGACCCCGCCACCACCACCGGGTCGAGTTCGGCGACCGGCGTCAGCGCACCGGTTCTGCCCACCTGCACGGTGATGGCACGCAAGATCGTCGTCTGTTCTTCAGGAGGAAACTTATAGGCAATTGCCCAACGCGGCGCACGCGCCGTAAAGCCCATTTCGTCTTGCAGCGCAAACGAATCGACCTTCACGACCACCCCATCTATTTCATAGGGAAGTTCTTCGCGGCGCTGCAGCGCACGCCGGCAAAACGCATGCACCTGCTCACCTGTTTCACACAGGGCAACATCGGGATTGACATGAAATCCCGCCCGTCGCAGCCACTCCAAGAGCTCCCACTGGCCATGCGCCTGCAAGGCTCGTTCATCGGCAACCGCATAGATAAACGTGGAAAGGTCGCGCCCCTTGGTGATAAGGGGATCTTTCTGCCGTAGACTGCCCGCCGCCGCATTGCGGGGGTTGGCGAAGGGGTTTTTGCCTTCTGCTGCAGCCGCCTCGTTCAAGGCATCGAAACTGGCTTTGGGTAAGTAGACTTCCCCGCGCAGCTCAATGGTGCCCCGTGCCTCGACAAGCCCCTCTTTGCCAGGATTTCGCAGGCGCAGCGGCACATCGGCAATCGTGCGCACATTAATGGTCACGTCCTCGCCCGTCGTACCATCGCCACGCGTTGCCGCCCGCACAAGCAGGCCGTTTTCATACGTAAGGGCAATCGACGAACCGTCGATTTTCAGCTCGCATACCAAAGGCACGCTTTTACCCAGGGCCTCGCGCGTTCGCTCAAGCCAGGCATCAAGCTCATCTAAATCCATCGCATTATCAAGCGAGTACAAACGACGCTCGTGCACAACGGGAGAAAACTGTTCGCCAACATACCCTCCAACGCGCTGCGTCGGGGAAGAAGCATCCGCAAGTTCGGGATGCGCCGCCTCAAGTTCACGTAATTCACGCATGAGCGAATCGAAAGCCGCATCCGTAAGCTCGGGAGCATCTTGCGCGTAATACAGATAGGTATGATGTTCTATTTCTCGGCGCAAAGCTTCCGCACGCACCTTTGGTGCGCTTGCCTCATCAGCTGGCATACGGGAAATAGGATTTTTTTTCATCTGATCTTCAACCATGCGCACGCTAGTCCGCACTCACCGACTTACCGACCGTAATCCCTTGAACAACCAAAGAAATACCGCGCCAAAGCGCGAAGAAGGCGATGAACAGAGCAAAGCTTGCCGGAAATATAAACAAGGCGATAGCGCACAGGACGTTCACGATGCCGGAAAACAAGCTGAAGCCCCACATCGGAGCGCCCAGCCCCTTTGCCTTGACGGCCACAACGGCCTCGAATATACCAAAGAGAAGAAACCCGAAGCTAACAACCCAAGGGATAACGGAGGCAAACGCCATCGGGTGGAGAAGAAACATAAGACCAAGGATGATGTCGAGAGCAGCATAGGCTAACGCCCATCCCGACATTTCCATAGTTTTATGAAAACGTACATAAAAAATAACGTCGCCGATGCCGGAAATCAAAAACCCAGCACCTGCAACAGCAGCGATAGTCACCAAGGTCAACCCCGGGAAGAAAGCGCAGACACCTGCACAAACAGTCAGCAAAACACCTGCGACAATAAGACCCCAGTCCCATTTTTTTTCTACCGCACCCATAACCGTACCCCTTTACCGACAACGAATAGATTCATTGTAGCGTTACTTATCCACAAGTAAACGCGCCATTGCTGATGTTTTCGAGCTAAAGACGCAACGGGAAAACACACCCGCATCCAGCCCCTCGATCAATCCTCTTCCACATTCGCTTCGTAGATGAGACTCTTGATAGCAGCAGGTATCGAAAGGATCACATCTTCGGCGCACAGGGAAATGTCGGTCAACTCTGCCGCCGCACACGCCCCTGCACGTGCATGAAGCGTTGTTCCCAACACGCACGCATCGATAGCTTCCATCCCCTGCGCCAAAAACGCACCGATGATGCCGGCAAGCACATCGCCCGTGCCCGCCTTCGCCAATGCGGGAGTTCCCTCGCGCATCGCCAAAATTTCCTCACCATCGGAAATAAAGGTGTCGGGGCCTTTCAGGACGCAAATCACGCCATAAGCTTGAGCCAATTGCAGCGAAAGCTCGTCGGGTTCGGTCGTATTCAAACCGAAAATCGCGCCCATACGATGGGCTTCACCCATATGAGGCGTGATAACGGTAACGTAGCCTTTATCAAAACGCGTCGCACTTAAATCGCGGATCTTTTTCGCTGAAAGAATCTGCAGAGCGCCGCCATCGATAAGCACAGGAGCCGCAGCATAGCGCAGCAACCGCCGCGTCAGTTGCGAGGTGTAGTTTTCCGTCGCATCAAAACCGCTGCCCACCAGATAGGCGCAGGGTCGATCGGGTGCGGATGCCGCTACGAACTGAGTATCCCACACCGACCAGGAGCGCACCACGAGCGAAGGGTGATAAGTCTGGATGAGACGCACGATGGAGGCCTCCGTATACACTTCGGTATAGCCCGCCCCTGCACGCTGGGAAGCCAAAGCCGCCAAGCTTGCCGCGCCCGGATAGGTAGACGACCCGACCAAAAGAGTCAGCTTGCCGCGTGAGTATTTATTTATATCTTTACGGGGAAACGGCAGAAGTGCCGCCAAATCTTCAGGACCGTAGCTTTTCATTCGCAAACGACCTTCCTCACCTACGTGACGTTTCTTTCAGAGTGTACTCTATGATACCGAATCGGGAAATGGCTGCGCAGGTGGTTTCGCATCCATTTCGTCAAGCATGCCACGCGCTTCCTTGAAACGCTTCGTCAATTCTTCCATCGGATCAATACGCTCTTCGGCCACCCGCAGCGAATCGTTCGTGATAGCCATAGCGCAGGCAACCGCATCGGTATGGGTATAAGAAAGGGAAACGGGAAGTTCGACAACCCCCTTTTCAGCGGCAACTTGTCTGGCTGCTCCGTGCAGTACGATTGAAGGCTTTCCTTTTGCGTTGCGTTTCACTTCAACATCGCGCGATCCGATACCGCGAGAAAATCCGGTGCCGAGCGCTTTAAGAACCGCTTCCTTCGCGGCAAATCGCGTTGCGAAATGAACGGCAGGGATAGCGAAACCTTCACAATAGGCAACTTCTTGTTCGGAGAACACCTTGCGGGCAAACGAGGGCGTACGCTTGAGAATAGCTGCCATGCGGGCGATTTCAACGATATCGACGCCTAGACCCACCTCGCCAAAGGCAGAAACGTTCCCTTCATGGGCGCCTCGCACCTCGCCTGCTTCAGCGAGTTCGTTTTCCGTAGGTAGCGCACTGCCCTGCATCGTGAATACTCCTTCATTTGCCGTGGTGCGGTTATTTTAGCCCAGAAGATCGTCACGTACCGTAGCGTGGCGCACGAAGTCGGAAATATGCCCAATAAACGCATCTTTCCCCTCGTTGGATCCCTTGAAACCAAAGAGCTTTCCCTCTGCGTAAACGCCTGATTTTTCCCCCGGTATCGGACCTTCATCGACAATGTAGTACAGCGAAGTCGTCAACACCATACCCACCACCGCCACCGCCTCGAATGCGGCATCTATTTCTTGGCGAAAGAACCCTTCGGCCTGCCCGCGTGAAATCTGCTGTTCAAGCAAACACAGCAGCCGTTGTTCGTAGACGCGCATTTCGTCTGACCATACGCGTCCCTCGCGCCACAGTTCGGAAACGAAGAAGCGCCCGAAATCCTTGTTCTCAAAAATGCGCGCCGCAAACACCTCGATCATACCCATGAGCGCCGCAGGTGCCGCATCGGCCTCTTCCACTATGCGATCGAATTCGTCGATCAGCGTAGTGATGCCTTCCTCGAGCACGCTGGCGGCCATAGCTGCCTTGTTTTTGAAATGATAGTAGGCGATACCCTTAGAAACCCCGGCCGCTTCCACGATTTCATCGACCGTCGCACCTGAATACCCTTTGTCGCCGATCACGTTCATGGCGGCGACAAGAAGCTGTCGCCGCGTTTCGTTTGCCTTATGTGTTCGCTGTCCGCTTACCATAATCGCCCTCGTCGTTTCAGACTAGCCCAAATGCAAAATAGGATGCAAATCCTCCATGCGCACCATGCGCTTACGGTAGGCAACCCACACCGTTAATCCAAAGCTTACCACACCGAAAAGCAACAGCACCATAGCATCGGCTCCTGCCACACCCAAATCGACGCCGGTCATGATTTCACGCATGCCCGCAACCACGTACGTCATCGGCATGTAGGGACTGACCACCTGGAAGAATTCAGGCGTGGTTTCGATGGGGAACGTACCCGCCGCACTCGTCAGTTGCAACATGAGCAAAATGATGGCGATAAAACGCCCCGGGAAAGCAAAGGCCGCCATGAGAAACTGCATGATTGCGGCAAACACAAGAGCAGTGAGCAGGCCGAATGCATAGTAAAGCGCCACGTTGTCAATCTGCAAGTGCAGGCCGAATTGCAGGCATACAAGCAAAAGCACAGCCTGAAGAAGAGCGATGCCCGCAAGCGGCATGTAGGTGGCAAACGCAACCATGAACGGATTGCCGCCGGAAACGATAAGACGCTTGTTGAGCGGCTTGAATGCGAAACTTGACACCAGGGCGCCGACCCACAGACCCAAAGCCATGAAATAGGGTGCAAACCCGGTGCCGTAGTTTTCAACCGTCGTGTAGTATTCCTCGCTCAGCTGCACAGGATCGCTCATGACCTCCGACTTCGCATCGATCTGCGATTGAGAGAACGTCATTTCGCTGGCACCATCGGCAAGTTTTGTCGAAAGCTGCCCCGAACCCTCGATGGCAGGCTGCAATCCGCTGGTCAGCGTTTGCGCGCCGTCGCGCAACTGCGGCGCACCCGACGCGATCTGAGCGGCGCCGGCATCGAGCTGCGCCGCACCTGCCGCTGCGGTGGCCACTCCCGCATCCACCTGGTTAGCGCCCGAAGCAAGGGCGCCCGTGCCCGCCACAAGAGACGACATGTTGGTATCGACCTGCGCAGCCCCCGCATTGAGCTGCGCGATAGCGGCTTTGAGCGTGGGGGCGCCGCTGACGAGCGGCGCGGTCAGGTCCGAAAGGGTCGCATAGCCGGAAGAGAGCTGCGCCACGCCGGTTGCGAGCTGGGTCAGCCCAGCCTGCTCGGCTGCGAGTCCGGCGGAAAGCTGGCCTGTTGCTTGCAGGGCGCCAGCCGTAAGAGCTTGCGCCTGAGCATACGCTTTGCGCGCGGCGGCGTATTGCTGCGCCGCTATCGCGGGATCGCTTTGCCCAGCAGCCTGACCCATAAGTTCGTCGCCCGCCGCATTGGCGGTCTTTGCAAGGTTCAGCAATCCGTACAGGCTGGTTTGCGACTGTTCAGCCGAGTCGCCGATACCCGCGCTCAACTGGTTGAGGCCGCCCTGCAACGTCGCACTGCTCGTGTCCCCCACATCGCCCATGCCCGCACCCGTAGCGGCAAGACCGTCTTTTAGTTTGTTCGATGCCGCATCCAACTGAGCCACCTGCGCCGTATCGGGCAGCGCGGCCGTCGCTTGCGCCAGCTGGCTTGCGCCCGTCGCAACCTGGCTGGTACCCTCGCGTTGCAACTGTCGTGCACCGGTGGCCGCCGTGGTTGCACCCTGGCTCAACTCGCCCGTACCCCCCTTGAGTGTTTGGGCGCCCGCAAGCAACGTGGACGTACCGCCTTTAAGCGTAGCCGCCCCGCCAGAAAGCGTATTCAACTTCTCGGTGATAAGAGCGGCACCTTCCTGCGCGGTCGTAATGCCCATCTGCAGATCATGCGCGCCATCCGAAGCGGTTCTCAAGCTTGAACCCGCATCGTTTGTGCTGTTCAATACCGTATTCCAGTATTGCTTTGCCACGGTGTCGCTTATCTGTAAACGCACTTTATCCCACACCGTTGCACCAATCTGGCTTGCCAGCATGTTTTTGCTTTGATCGTAATCAATCAAAAGCTTGGCGTGTTCGGGGTCATCGGTATCGGCCGAGGCGATACTCTTCGAAAAATCGGCCGGTATTGTGGCCGCCATGTAATAGGTGCCGTTTTCCATGCCTGCGCGTGCCGTCTCAGCCGAAACGAAATGCCAGCCCAAGCCGTCATCGTTATCTTTAAGCTCATCGACCACTTCGTTACCCATGTTGCGCTGCTCACCATCAACCACCGCTCCTGCGTCTTCGTTAACCACCGCAACCGGCACGGTATTAAGCTGCACATACGGATCGAGAAAAGCATAGAGATAAAGAGCCCCATACAGCAAGGGGATGATGCCGATAGCCAACAACACCACCTTCATCGCCGTGGATGCCGTGATGTTTTTCACTTCTAAACCGGCGAAACGCAATCCTTTAAACGCCATGTTTTAAGCACCTTCCTTTTCAAGATAGCACACGCCATCAGCCATCGCCGCCAAATCACGCTCGATACAACCCACCATCACGGTGATACCCCGTCCGTGCGCAACATTCACCAACGACGCCATAAGCTTTTCCGATTGCGTTTTCGTCAGTTGATCCTCTATATCGTCAACGACGATCATCTGCGGATTTCCCACGCAGGCAAGCGCGATGCCCAGCTGAACCGACCTCTCTGCCGTCATGTCTTTCACCAACACATTAGCAACGTCGAGCAGCTGCCATTGCTTCATATACGCCGCAACCGCCTCCTTGTCGGGCTTGCGCCCATACAGTTCGAATTCGGCTCCTACGGCATAGGCAACTTTCAAGCTTTCCTGCAGGTCATTAAGACCTTTAAACAGTGCCAATCCCACTGTCTTTTGCACCTCGTTACGTTTTTTAGGAAGCTGCGAAGTCCCCACGCGCAAAGAACCCTCGCTAAAGGCCATACGACCCGCGCAGGTTAATAAAAGTGCGGTTTTTCCACTGCCGTTGTGACCTCGTACCGCATATATTTGCCCCGCATCGAGCGAGATAGCGACATTTCTATACGCGTATCCTCCCAGCGTCTTTAGCCCTAAACCGCAGGCCTCTAGAAAGGGAACGGGGAAATCCGTCGTACCGAAATCCGCTTCCTCGCAAGTGATCGGTGTGTCTTCCATTGCTACTTCCTTTATTTTCCGCCAAGACAAAATGCTTTCTCTTTGTTGTCATGACTAGTCAGTCAGTTTTGAAAGGAAGTATACCGCCCTCACCACAACTTGCAAGCCCTCTCTTTATAATTTGGAGGAATTATGAAGCGCCCCGACAACGAGGTGCTACCGCTTTTTACCACCTCTGCAACAATGGGTAAATAATGGGGGGTTTCTTACGTATCGTTGACAGTGGTCGCGCGCAAGCCGCCCCGCTGAAAGCAGTCGATATAGTAGGCTTATGAAAAAATCTGAAGCTCTGAAAATACTGGGTCTGACTGATGGCGCGAGCGACGACGCCATCAAGCGAGCGCATCGTGAAAAAGTGCGGGAAAACCACCCCGACAAATTCGCGCAGAACTCCACAAGACACGCTGAAGCGGAAGAAAAAACCAAGCTCATCAACGAATCGCGCGATGTGCTGCTTTCCCGCAAGTGGGACCCTGAATACGGGGGTCGTCGCCCTGCGGGAACAAACCCCTATACCAATCCCTATGCGGGCTCCCCCGGCCGACCCAATACGGGAAGCGGCGACGGCGATCCGTTTGCTGGCTGGCCTTTCGGCGACACCGGGCAAACGGGCTGGGTGTGGACTTCGTGGGATGACACCCGCCAAGCGGGCACAGGTCAAGGGGGTCGGCAAAGCGCCTATAACCCCTTCAGTGGCGCTGCCGCAACGCAAAAAACGCCCAAAGAACGCTTTGCGGAAGCGGAAACCACCCTGAAGGTTGATTTCTTCCTTATCGCCGCTAAACTTATTTTTCTCGCAGTCATGATCGCCCTTGGTTCGGCGGCCACCGGCCTCTTCGGTTACCTCTTGCTCTCTATCGTCAATCACTTCAGGCGCACCGGAGGCTGTTCGTGGATACTCATGATTCCCGGATTACTCATTTTCGGTCCCTGGATTATCATGCTGGTGCCCCGTATGGGGGCTAGCGTCACGGTCGGCTTAAGCCTGTTTTTCGCCTTAGCGGTGCTTTTCGACCTTTCCAATACCCGCGAGGATTACCGCAACTATCAGGCCGCCAAAAAATCCGTCGGATAAACTACCCCGCTTAACCTTTTTCTCCGGCTTATCTTTCTTTAAGCACCCTGCAATAGCACTTTCAATTAAAATTGTCATGGTAATATAAGAGTTATTGCATACCCAAGGGATAGTCCACCAGGACTATCCCTTAAA
>JAVWCK010000025.1:0-15707 GCA_036649035.1 Raoultibacter sp. | reverse complement strand
CTCGTCTAGAGGGGTTGCCGGATGGCGCAGATCGATCAGGGCAACGACCAGCGCATAAAAGCGATACTGATCGAAGTATGCGTTGATCAACTCCGACCATCGTCCCTTTTCCGCTGCGGCAACCTTCGCAAAGCCATAACCGGGCAAATCGACGAAATCGATATCGTCGGTGCCAAAAAAGTTAACCGTCGTGGTCTTACCCGGCGTCGATGACACCTTCACCAGGCCTTTGCGGTTGAATATTTTATTGAGCAGGGACGACTTCCCCACGTTTGATCGGCCGACAAACGACACCTCGGGGCGCTTCGATGCGGGCAGCTGCTCCGATGTGCCGTACGACCCTTTGAATTCCACCTGGTTGTAATTCATGTGCGCTCCCTGCGTATCGAGTGTTGTGCCATCTTATCTGATTTGCCGCACAAGCGCACCAAGCCGCCCGCATCGACAAAGATATTCCGGGCGCAGCCCACGCCTCCCCGCTGCGGCAAAAGCTAAGGGGGCAGGTGCTTGAAGCTATTACCCCTGCGCTTCCAGATAACTTTTCATCGAATAGTGGGTAATGTCCGAACGGTTAACAATGCCGACGATGCGCTTACCCTCCAATACGGGCACTTTCTTCAGGTGATTTTCGCCCAGCACGCGGCAAATTTCTTCCAACCCCGCGTGCGCGCCAACCCCTATCGTAGATTTGGTGGCGATGGTGCGCACATTCATGTTCATCAGGCTTGTAAGCTTTTGATTGAAGTCTTCATCATCTGTTTCGGTCTGCATAATCATAACGATGGGATCCATGTACGTTTTGCTGCGCTTGGACAAAAAGCGCATCACATCGCCATCGGACACAAACCCGACCGCTTCGCCTGCCGCATTCACAATCGGGGCGGCGCTGATGCCTTTTTCCACAAACAAACGCACGGTATCGCACACCGTTGCCGTTTCTGGCACCGTAAACACCTCGCGCTTCATGATGGTCTCCAAAATAGTGCGACGCGCGTTATCCGGGTCGGCCTGAGCCGCATCGCCGGGTTTCGGCTTCACTAAAAAGATGACCATGATAAGGCTGACCAGGCACAACACGCCAGAAAGGGCAAACGCAATGTTGATGCCCAACATATTTGCCGGGGCAGCACCCAGGGCATCGGTGTTCATGTTGGTTACCATCGTTGTGGCGGAAATGATAACGGCCGTGCCCAGCGAACCGGCCACTTGTCGCAAGGTATTGTTCACAGAAGTGCCGTGATTGAGGACCTTGTTGTCCAGCGCATTCATGGCCCACGTGGTGATGGGCATGTTGATAAGCGCCAGCGAAGCCATGCGCACCGTGTACAGCGCCGTGATATACACAAGACTGGTTTCGGTGCTAAGAATGGTGAAGCCAAAGGTTGTAACGGTGAGGATGCCCATACCCACCAGACTTAACACGCGCGGTCCGTATTTGTCGAACAACTTGCCCGCAACCGGCCCCATGATACCCATGATGATGGCGCCCGGCAAAAGGATCAGGCCGGAAACCGTTGCGGGATAGCCGCACAGCGATTGGATGTAGATGGGGACCAAAATGCCCGCCGCCAAAAGCGCCGCCTGCACCAGCATGCCGATGATGGTACCCACCAAAAAGGTGCGGTTAGCCAACACGCGCACTTGCAGCATCGGCGTTTCCATAGTCAGCTGGCGGCGGAAGAAGAACACCAGCGCCACCAGGCCCACGATGGTCACCACAAGCGCGCCTGCGCTGATGCCATAAGAACCGATGGTGCTAAAGCCATACAGCAGGCACCCGAAGCCGACGCTGGAAAGCAGCACGGAGGGCTTATCGAGCACGGCATTTTTGTTGAGAGCGGGTGTGTTTTCCATCGCAAACAGGGCAAACACCATCACCACCGCAGAGAGCACCGCGATGATGAAGAACATGATGTGCCAATCGGCCTGGTCCACGATAATGCCGGCAACCGTGGGGCCGATGGCCGGCGCAAAGGCGATAACGATACCGAACAGCCCCATGGCCGTACCGCGCCGTTCCACAGGAAACAGCAACATTAACACCGTCATCACCATGGGCATAAGAATGCCCGCACCGACAGCCTGGATCAAACGCCCCAACAGCAACACAGCAAACGACGGCCCCCATCCCGCAAGCACGCTGCCCGCAGTGAAAATAGCCATCGAAACCAAGAACAAATTGCGCGTGGAAAAACGATCGGTAAAGTAGGCGGTAATAGGAATCATGATGGCATTCACCAGGGTGAACCCCGTTGTTAACCACTGTGCGGTAGTGGCGTCCACCTTCATTTCCGCCATGACGGAAGGCAGCGCCGGCGCCACAATCGTCTGGTTCAAGATAGTCACGAACGTTCCAAAAATCAAAACACTTAACATCATAATTTGCTTACGCGATAAACCCATATAGCTTCCTTCTTTTCATGGCCGAGCACGTACAAAACGTAATTTGCATCCTCTTTAGTGTAAATATTTGTCGAAGACAGAAACGAAAATCCCTTTCATCTCCACCCGCGAAAAGTGACGATTGCGTAAAAGATTCCGCGTGGACGGCCAATTTATGGCAAGATGAAGTATTGAAATGCACAAAATCGCAGCAGAAACATAAAGGAGTACTGATGGGCTTTTTTTCCAAATTCGAAGGACGCGTCGAAGATACCTTTGAAGGTGCCGCCGACAAGATGTTCGATTCCCCCATCTCGCCTGTTCAAATAGCAAAAAAAGCCGAAAAACAAATGCGCCGGGAAAAGATGGTTGGCGCCGGTAAGCAATACGCTCCCACGCTCTACACCGTACTGGTCAACCCTGAAGACGATCAGCGGCTGTTTGGGTACTACCCCACCCTGGCTGGTGAAACGGAAACGTATCTGATAGGCAAAGCAGGCGAACAGGGGTTTGTCATGGACGGACAGCCCCTCGTGCGCTTCATTGTCGACGAAGGTCTCAAACACGGAAAATTCGATGTCATCGCCGAAATGGTATCGGCTCCCATCGTTTCGCAATTGCGTGCGGAAGAAATGCAGCGCTATGGCCTTGCGGGGTCAGCCCCTCAAGGTCGCGGATACGCACAACCGCAAGCGTATGCCGCACCGGCAGCACCAAATTACGCCGAACCGAACTTCGGCAATGACCCCTACGCAGCGCCAATTCCCAGCAATGACCCTTACGCAGCGGCGGTACCAAATTACGCAGCGCAAGATTTCAATGCACCCTTGGATTACGACTCAGCCGATGAGTTTGGTTTCGTTGACGATTTCAATAACGATTTCGCTGCACCCCTTCCAGAAAAGCCGGTACTACCCTACGTTCCCGAAGATGAACTGGATTACTCGATTGACTATGGCGAATACACCTTCGACAGTCAAAACTTCAATGAAGAACAACACGGCGCCGTCAATGCTCCTCCCATGCAGGCACCTAACACAACGGTATTTGCAGCAGGAGCGGCAGGTGTGGCAGGTGCCAACCCGATACCCAACCAGCAGGCCGTACGCGCCCGTCTCATCGATATCGGCCAGAATCGCGCCTACAATCTCGCTGCTGCACGTTTGGTCCTGGGCCGTGAATCGGCAAACGATATCGTCATCAACGATCTCAATGCAAGTCGCACCCATGCGGAGCTGCGCTTTAACCCATCCAGCGGATGGATCATCACCGACCTTGGATCGACTAACGGCACGAAAGTCAACGGCAGGATTATCACCTCGCAACCGCTCTACGAAGGGGATCAGATAACGATCGGTGTGACAAATCTCGTTTTCACCCAAGCGTAACCGCGTCACACCAAAACAAGCATTGCCCGTGGTGCGCATCACACACCGATAAGTATCGAAAGAAGACTACGACGTGATAGACATTGCTTTGCTCATCGCACGACTTCTCTTTGTTGCGCTTTTATATCTATTCCTGTTTGCCATCATGAAAACAGGAATCGGATTGGTGAGAGGTCAGCGGAAAAAAGAAAAATATTGGTCAGTTGCCGTTGAGCGGGGGCCGAAGGAATTGCGTGGCGTACAACTGGCCGTGCGGGGACCGATCATCGTCGGCCGCAGCCCCGGCTCGGATATCGTGATCGGCGCCGGATACGTATCGGGGCGTCACGCCCGCTTTACCCTGATGGGGCAAAATCTTTTTATCGAAGATTTAGGATCGACAAACGGCACCGCCGTCAACGGCCAACCCATCACCGAACCGACCACGCTCAAAAATAACGATATCGTCAACGTTGGCGACGTTGCCATGCGCGTGAGGTATAACTGATGCCGCGCTCCTCGACACAGCGCTCACGGGTACATAAGCCCGCCCCCACTTTCGGCAGCCGCACCGACATCGGATGTTTGCGCGATCACAATGAAGACAGCCTGATTGTTGCCCCTCCCCTTTTCGTTGTCGCCGACGGCATGGGAGGCCACGCCGCAGGAGAAGTAGCTTCCGAAATAGCCGTGGAAACATTGGCCGAAAAGGCTCCTCGCCACGCGAATGCCGAAGCGCTCGGCAAGGTGGTCGAAGAGGCCAACCGTGCCGTTATCCTTGCCGCAGGCGAAAGCGAAGCACGTACCGGCATGGGAACGACTACAACAGCTGCCATATTAGAAGGCGAACGTCTTGTTATCGCCCATGTGGGCGATTCGCGTGCATACCTGCTTCACCAGGGGAAATTGCAACAGCTCACCCGCGATCACAGCCTCATGGCCGATATGATTGAATCCGGACAGCTAACACCTGAAGAAGCACGCGTTCACCCGAATCGCTCCGTTATCACACGCGCGCTGGGCAGCGACCCCCGCATGGTACCCGATCTTTATGAAATCAACGTAGAAACAGGGGATCGTCTACTGCTTTGTTCCGACGGCCTTTCGTCGATGCTTGAAGATGATCGGATCGAAACGGTGATTTCCCGCACGCGCGATCCGCAACGCTGCGCAAGTGCGCTGGTCAGCGAGGCGATTTCGCAGGGAGGACACGACAACATCACCGTTATCGTCGTTGATGTGACCGGTCACAGCGAAAAGCGGCGCAAGCACTATACGCGCAAATCACGCGCCCTCATGGCGATTATCATCGTGGCACTTCTCGCCGTCTTAGCCCTTACGGGCGCCGGCTTGTACGCCTATGCGAAAAATTCCGCTTATCTCATCACCGAAAACGGCACGGTAAGCGTCTATCGCGGAGTGCCGGGCGAACTGTTCGGGGCACCGCTTTCCCACCTTGATCACACAACCGACGTGAAGGCTGAAAAACTACAGCCCGGCGTAGCTAACCGTTTGAACGCGGGCATTCGCGTTGACAACCTAGATGCTGCCAACAAGCTGATTGCTGAATATACTGCAGAAATAGGCAGTACCACAGAGGGGGCGTTGTCCGGCGAGGGATCCGTCGCACCAACAGCTAATGGTTCAACCTCTGCAACCGCACCGAAAACGGAAAGTTAAGGTGCACACATGACTCGACGCAATATAGAACTTGCCCTCCTGTGCATAGCAGCACCGATCGTTGTCCTGCTTTTTGCGATGATCGTCGTCAATCAGGGACAAACGCTCAACATGAACACGCTCGGTGTCCCTGTGGGCATCTTCGGAAGCTTCATCGTGGCTCACCTTGCTGCTCGAAAGTTTACCCCTGGCGCCGACCCCGCTATTTTACCCATCACGTTCGCGCTTTCGGGCATCGGCATCGCCTTTGTAACCCGCCTTCGCCCAGAATTAGCTCTTGGCCAAACCACCTGGTTGTTCATTGGCGTTGTCTGCATGGTTCTCGTCATCGCGCTTATTAAAAACCTCGATAAAATTGCCAACTACAAATACACGTTGATGATCGTGGGTGTCGCGCTGTTGCTCTCCCCCCTGGTTCCCGGTCTTGGCCAGGAAATATACGGCAGCCGCATCTGGCTTTCACTTGGGCCTTTTTCGTTTCAGCCCGGTGAAATAGCGAAGATATTCATCGTGTTGTTTCTGGCGGGCTACCTCGCCGAAAACCGCGAGATGCTTTCGGTTTTCACCCACCGCAGAGGACCGGTCAATCTTCCCGATATCCGCACGCTGATCCCCTTGCTTCTTATGTGGGCGATTGCACTGCTTATCGTTGTCTTTGAAAAAGACCTTGGCTCGGCGCTCGTGTTCTTCTTCGTGTTCTTGACCATGCTCTACGCCGCCACCGGCAAAAAATTCTATCTTATCATCGGCCTGCTTCTGGCTGCCGTGGGGGGCATTGCCGCATGGGCGCTCTTTAGCCACGTGCAGATACGTGTCGATACCTGGCTTGACCCCTTTGCCGATGCGGCTAATAAGGGCTATCAGTTGGTTCAATCTATCTATTCCATGGCCGACGGCGATCTGTTCGGCGTCGGCATCGGGCGCGGCATGGCAGCAGATACCATCCCGGTCGTCGAAAGCGACTTTATCTTTGCCGCCATTTCCGAAGAAGCCGGCTTACTTGGTGCCGCTGGCGTACTATTGCTTTATCTGGGGCTGGCCATCCGTGGCTTCGTTACTGCAGCACGGGCAAAAAGCGACGTCAGCTCATTTATCGCTGTTGGCCTGACCGCCACCGTCGTCTTGCAGGCATTCATTATCGTCGGCGGCGTCACGCGCCTGATTCCCCTTACCGGCTTAACACTCCCCTTCATCAGCCAAGGTGGCTCTTCCCTCCTGGCAAGCTTTATCGCCGTTGGCTTTTTGCTGAAATGCGGCGACGAGGGGACCGGTGTCGAATCGGAAATGCAGTTGGGCACCGCCTCGATGCACACACCTGGTGTGCTCGGACGCGTTTCCCTGGGCAAGCGCCTCACCCATATCATGGTGATCTTTTCGTTCATGTTCGCATTGCTCGTTGCCAATTTGACGATGATCATGATCGTGCAAGCTGAAACTTACCAAAACATGCCCGGCAACAATCACACTCTGGCCAAGGAATCTCGCACCGAACGAGGCACCATATCCACCTATGACGGCACGATCTTGGCGCAAAGCGTCCAAAACGATGACGGTACCTATGCGCGCGTCTATCCCGCGGGCGATCTGGCCAGCCACGTTGTCGGCTACAGTTCGCAGCAATACGGTACCAGCGGCATAGAGAAGAGCTTCAACGATACGCTGAAGGGCCAGAAAAATTATGCGACCTGGACCGATGCCCTCAACGCCGCAGCGGGTATCGGCAATGCCGGCAACGACGTGAGGCTTACCCTCAACGCTAAAATACAGCAGGCCGCCCAAGATGCCCTTGCGGGCTATACCGGTGCCTGCATCGTGCTTGATCCCAATACCGGAGCGGTGCTGGCCATGGCTTCGTCACCCACCTATTCTGCAGACGATGTCGAAGCCCTTCTTGCCAACCCCGATGATTCAAGCGCTCTGGTCAATCGCGCTTTGCAGACACGCTACGCGCCAGGGTCGACATTTAAGATGCTCACATTGGCAACCGCTTTGCAGGATAACGTAGCCACGGAAAACTCGATCTACGCATCGCCCGCCACTATGGATATCGGCAATGCCCCCGTTATCAACTACGACAAAACCAACTATGGAGACATCACCCTTGCCCGCGCAACGGAAGTGTCGTCCAATACGGTATTCGGACAAGTCGGTGCACAAATCGGTGCAAAAGACCTCGTCGATGCCGCATCGCAATACGGTTTCAATAAAGAAATCGAACTCGAGCTCCCCTTGACCGAATCGCTCATGCCGGATCCCAAAGAAATGACCGAGTGGGAAACCGCCTGGGCTGCCGTCGGACAACCGGTCGGCGAACATGCAAGTTCTGCCGGCCCGTATGCCACCGTGATGCAAATGGCGATGATTGGCTCCGCCATCGCTAACGACGGCGTGATTCAAACACCCTACTTCGTCGACGGTCTTTATAGCGCCAATGGAGAAAGGAGCTATACCGCTTCCCCTAAACTCTTTAGTCAGCCCCTCAGTGCAACCACGGCAAATCGTACGAAAAAAGTACTTGAAGGAGTGATTAACGCAGGAACCGGTACCGCGGCTGCCCTCGAAGGCGTTCAGGTAGCGGGCAAAACAGGCACCGCCGAAACCGGTAAAGCCAAAGATGATAGCTGGTTTGTCGGTATGGCTCCCAGCAGTAATCCCAGCGTAGTGGTGTCCCTGATCATTGAAGAAGGTGCTGGCGGAGATGGCGTATCAACACCAAAAGCGCAAAAAGTGTTAAGAACGGCCTTGGAGGTTCAAGGTCTCTTGTAAATAAGGTATGCTTGCTTCAACAATAAAAAGTACGATGCAAGCTTGCAACCATGTATCCAAAAGGAGCAAAAAACGTGACAGGAAACATGATGGGCAGGGTTTTCAATAACCGCTATAAAATATCCGACCGTATCGGTATCGGCGGCATGGCAGAAGTCTACCGCGCACAAGATAGCGTGCTGGGACGAGTGGTTGCGGTAAAGGTCATGCTGCCCCAATATGCGGCCGACCCCGCCTTCACCCAACGCTTTCGCCAGGAAGCTGCGGCGGCGGCAAACCTACAGAGCCCCTATATCGTCAACGTGTACGATTGGGGTCAAGATCAGGGCATCTATTACATCGTTATGGAATACGTACGTGGCAGTGACCTGAAAACCGCCATCAAGGAACGAGGAGCCATCAATCAGCGTAAAGTTGCTGAAATCGGCTCACAGGTCTGTCAGGCGCTTTCGGTAGCGCATAATCTTGATATCATCCATCGCGATATCAAGCCCCAAAACCTTATGATTCAACCTGACGGCAATGTAAAGGTGATGGATTTCGGTATCGCTCGCGCAAAAAATTCGGTTATGACCCAAACTTCCTCGGTTCTGGGCACGGCTCACTACGTTTCCCCCGAACAGGCACAAGGCAAAGAATTGACCGCCACAAGCGATATCTATTCTTTGGGCATCGTGCTCTACGAAGCGGTCACCGGACGATTGCCCTTCGATGGTCCCGACGCGGTAAGCGTCGCTATGAAGCAAGTAAACGATCTGCCCGTTTCACCCCGTGAAATCAATCCTGATATCGATATCGCACTTGAAGGTATCATCATGAAGGCGCTCGAAAAAGATCCGAATCGGCGCTTTGCCACCGCAGGCGAAATGAAACACGCTCTCAACGATTACTTGGCGGGGCGGCCTGTGAATCTGGGCGCAGGGTTCGCCGGCGCCGAAACCCATGTTATGGGAGGCGTCCCGATATCGGGCGGCGCCGTAGCTGACGGAACAGCCGTCATGCCTGCCGTTGGCATGAACGGACAGGGAACGAAATCCCCTTCTTCTTCAAACTATCGCTCCGACGAAAAAAATGGCAAGAAGAAAAATCGCACTCCCCTTATCATCGGCATCATCGTGGCCATCATAGCCATTGCCGGTATCGCTATAGGTCTTACCACTTGCGGGGGCGGCACCGGTATCGCCGTGCCCGACGTTACGGGAAAGACCCAAGAAGAAGCGACCAGCACCCTTAAAGCAGCCGGCTTCGAGGTAAGTACGAGCACGGTTAAAAATGATAAAGTCGAAACGGGCAAGGTTGTCAGCCAAGACCCCAAGGGCGGCGAAAAACGCGAAAAAGGAACGAAGGTCAATCTCAATGTCTCGGGTGGTGCCGATCAGGTTCCCATTCCCGATCTGACGAACATGACGGCTGATGAAGCACGCAAAGCGCTTGATGGAGCAGGGTTGAAAAGCCAATCGGGTACAGCTGAATACTCCAGCAGTGTCGCAGTGAACCACGTTATTCGTCAAGATCCCGCTGCGGGCGGCAAAGCAACGAAAGGTGCCACCATCACCTTTTACCTCTCGCTCGGTGCTCAAGCTATTGATGTCCCCGATGTAACAAACTACGGCGAAGCTTCCGCAATCTCCACCTTGGAAGGAGCGGGTTTTAAGGCGACTGTCGAACGCGAATACAGCAGCTCGATCGACCAAGGTCTCGTCATCAGCTATTCCCCCTCCGGCAAACAGGACAAAGGGGCGACCATCACGCTCACCATCAGCAAAGGCCAAGATCCTGCCAGTGCAAAAATCACCATTCCCGGCGTTATCGGAATGACCGTATCCGAAGCGACGGCCGCACTGCAAAACGCTGGCTTTGATGTGTATGTGGCAGGAGACGATAGCGCATCCGCCATCGTCTCGAAGCAAAACCCCACCGGCACCGCCAAAAAGGGAACCACCATCACGTTGACGGCGGCGGCAGCTCCCACACCGACACCACCAACACCGCCTGCGGGCGGTGGTAGCACCACCCCATCGCAGACCGCTTAATCGGCGCGCGGTGCTATAGCCCTCTTCGATCGAGAGACACTGGCCGCTCTCGATCGTTGCCTTGAAGAAGGATGCCTCAGCACCGCGCGATCAATCGCGACCCTCGCGCTGTTTAGCTTCATTCCAGTAACCTTCACGCTCTTGCGCCGTAAGTTCCTCGACGCGCAACCCTCGAGCCCCTGCAGCCCCCTCGATGAAAGCCCAACGACTGCGAAACTTTCCGCAGCTTGCCCGCAGGGCGCTTTCTGCATCGACGCCTTGTTTGCGCGCAACGTTCACCAAGGCAAATAGCACATCGCCAAATTCCATCTCGCGCTCAGCGGCTGTGGTTGCTGCCTTGAATTCCGCAACCTCTTCAGCTACCTTATCCCACACTTCATCGACCGTATCCCATTCGAAACCTGCGGCAACCGCTTTTCGTGAAATTTTCTGCGCCTGCATCAAGGAAGGAAAACTGGTCGGCACCCCGTCGAGCATCCCTTCGCGTGCAATACCTGCATCATCGGCAGCATCGTCGGCCGCGCCCTTTTCGCTCAACTTTACGCTATCCCACAAATCAAGTACCTCGCTGGCCTTTGTCGCCGACGCATCACCGAACACGTGCGGATGCCGGCGAATCATCTTGGCATTGACGTCGGCACACACTTCGTCGATGGTAAATTCCCCCGCATCGGCGGCGATCTGGCTTTGCAACACCACCTGCAGCAAGACATCGCCCAATTCTTCCCGCAGATGAACGATATCGTTGGACTCAATGGCATCAACTGCCTCGTAAGCTTCCTCTACCATGTTGTGCGCGATGCTGGCATGAGTCTGCTCACGATCCCACGGACACCCATTGGGAGCACGCAGCGCGGCTATCGTCGCCACGAACCCCCTGAAGTTGTCTTGCTGTGCCCTATTCGAGTTTTGCGGTTGTGCCTGCATCATCATTCCGCCTTTCCTTTCACAGCGCCCTTGTGCTTTTGCGCATAAGGATACTGCATACCGACGGCTTCGTCTTCCCCCTGCGTTTTAATTTCGCGTTCCTGCCCCTGCCAGCCTCCCGTGCTATGCTTTACCCGATGATAAAACACATCGCAAGTACACCCGAAGGGCTTTTGCCGCCCTGTTCACCGACAAGGCCTTTGCCTTTCTCGGCACAAGCAGCCTTTTGAAAGGATTACTCAGAAATGATCGTTGAAATCTCCTCTTTCGAGGATCCTCGACTCGACGTCTATGCGCGTCTTACCGACGTGCAACTAAGGGCGCGGCTTGAACCCGAAACGGGCATATTCATCGCCGAATCAACCAAAGTGATAGACAGAGCTCTCGATGCGGGCATGCAGCCCCTTTCCTTTCTTCTGGAATCGACGCGCCTCGATGCTCTAAAAACCATTCTTCCGCGCATCGATAGCGCAATTCCCGTATTCGTCGCTACCCCGGGCGAACTGGAAAACCTCACAGGATTCAATCTTACCCGCGGAGTGCTTGCCGCTTTTCGTCGCCCGGCTCTGCCCCGCATAGAGGAAGCCCTTGCAGGTGCACGACGTATCGCCGTCTTGGAAAATATCACGAATCATACGAACGTAGGAGCTATCTTTCGCTCTGCGGCGGCGCTCGGCATCGATGCCATCCTGGTAAGTCCTGCCTGTTACGACCCCTGGTATCGTCGCGCAGTCCGCGTTTCGATGGGTGCAGTGTTCCAGATTCCCTGGACCAGGATCGGTGACGGCGAGCAAAACTGGCCCGAAGAGGGGTTGGCGCAGCTACACGACCTCGGTTTTACGACAGCAGCTCTGGCGCTGTGCGATGATTCGATTTCGCTGGCGGATCCGCAGCTGCACACCCTCGATAAGGTGGCGCTTGTCTTTGGCACCGAAGGTGATGGTCTCGCACAAAAAACTATCGCCCACTGCGATGTGACCATCCGTATCCCCATGCATCATGGTATCGATTCCCTCAATGTCGCCGCCGCATCTGCCGTGGCTTTTTGGGAGCTTTGCCGTTGACGCTCTAGGGGAAAGCCCCCTTGCGCAGACAGGAATACTATCCACCAGAAAACGATACCTGCTATGCTTGCAACAGACACATTTCAAGGAGAATTCATGCCCACAGCTACTACCCCTTCCCTTTCCGCCGCAGCCCTTGCCCAAGTACGCATATTCCAGCAGAGCGAAGTAACGGAATCCGAGATTTACCGCCGCATTGCCACCCGTACGAAAAACGAGCACAATCGCACCACCTTGCAGCGCCTTTCCGATGAAGAAGCGCGCCACGCAAAACGCTGGCAACACTACACCCAGGAAGAGATGCATCCGAACACGTTCAAAGTGCTCTGGCATTCCTTTATAGCCCGTATCTTTGGCTTTACTTTTGCTGTCAAACTGATGGAAAACGGAGAAAGCAACGCCCAGGACGCCTACGCGCTGCTTGCCCCGGAAGTGCCCGAAGCCACTGAAATTCGTGCGGATGAAATCGCCCACGAACAGGAATTGCTCGAAATGCTCGATGAAGAACGTCTGGCATATGTGGGCAGTATGGTGCTGGGCATGAACGACGCCATGGTTGAAATGACCGGCACGCTGGCGGGTCTTACGCTTGCCATGCAGAACACTCGCCTCATTGCGCTATCGGGGTTGATTACCGGCATCGCAGCCACGCTTTCGATGGCCTCAAGCGAATATCTTTCCTCAAAAAGCGAAGGGCGTCCTGATGCCCTAAAATCGGCAACGTACACCGGCGTAGCCTACCTGATCACGGTAACACTGCTTATCGCCCCCTATTTGCTCTTCGACGAAGACCACTATCTTTGGGCACTGGCCACGATGATCGTTATCGTACTCGCCATTCTTGTAGTGTTCAATTACTACCTTGCCGTGGCAAAAGATCTGCCCTTCAAAAAACGATTTGGGCAAATGGCCGGCATCAGCCTGGGGGTAGCTGCCCTTTCTTTCGTTATCGGCATCTTTGTGAAGATGTTTTTGGGTATCGATATATAAGCCGCGCAGAAGGGTACACCCTCAAGAATCGCCCTGCACACGCAAGGGGATTACCCTCAGGGAACAACAGTAAAACGGGGAGGTGCTGCGATCTCTGATCGACGCAACACCTCCCCGCAACAGTATCTTTTTTGCAGGGTCGAACCCGTATCGAACTGGTGATAGATTATTTTGCAATAAGCACAGGGATATCGGCGCTGCGCAAAACCTTATGACTCACGCTACCCAGGTATTCCTTGATGCCGCTCAAGCCGCGGCTGCCCATAATGACCAAGTAATAATCACCGACATCGATCAGCTTCAACAGTTCTGACGCCGCATCCGTTCCCTTCACCAACAGGGTTTCAGAGCGATCCGTTAAATCTCCCAGCAAATCTTGCGCCTGATAGAGAATCTTTTTACCGTCATCAACCATCATGTTGACGATTTCGGCAAGACTTTCCGCATCGGTTTCAGGAAGCAACGGAATAGGAATGACATAGGCGACATCAATATGCATATCGGGGTTCAATCGAGCAATATCGATTGCCATCTGCAAAGCCTTTGTGGACAACTCAGAATCGTCATACGCGACAAGAATATTTTTACCGGTCATGATATTCCCCTCTCTTTCAGTGCTTCGAAATTGCCGGAAAATCATAGCATCATTTCCGTTGGTACGATTATACCGCTTACCCACGCCATCTTCCCCTACAGGCTTTCAGCGGGCAAGTTCGCACACTAAGTGATGCTTACCCCTTACAACGAATAGGGTAAATGTTTAAGAAATGATAAATGTTTAAGAAATAGTAAACGTTTGAGAAAATATCTTATAAATAATTAAATTGCCTGGTAAATTTGGAAGAATGCTATGACAATCTGTCGGGTTATTGATAAACTCTACCAAAGCCCGAGCATCAGTCTGCTCACACACGGGGGCTTCGTCTAAGGCGAACCAAAGGCAAAACGCAGGAAGATGTGAGGTATATGTCGATATCTACCGATTCTTCACCTACAACAGAAGCTCTTCTCCTTGACGCCCTCGACCACAACATAACGGCGGGCATCAAGCTCTGCGAATGCACCGACACCTGCCACATGCTCTACGTTAACGACGGTCTTGCCAACCTTTCCGGCTACTCTCGTGAAGAACTGGTAGGAAGCAGCTACGCGCTTTTGATCCGCCCCGAAGAAAAAGACGATCTTGTTCGCGAAATCAAAGCCCAAAGCAAAAAGCAAGGTTATTTCAGGATAACCTACCAGCTCAAAAGAAAAGATGGCACGTTCGTCTGGATTTTAGACAGCGGCATAATCAGAGCCGAACATGAGGGAAAAGCGGTTATCCAAAGCGTCATGATGGATATCAGCAACCACAAAAAAATCAAAGACGCTCTCGAAGCAAGTCAGAAGCAATACGAGACCGCTTTAAAGTTTTCCGATGTAACCATGTTTGAATACGACATTAAAACGAAAAAGATCCTCACGCAATCGAAGGATTTTGACACCTACGGCATGCCGGGCGTGATCGAAAACGGTGTCGAAGAAGTTATCGATTCAGGTGTTGTCGCAAAACGCAGCGAAAATGATCTGCGCGATTTATACCGCGCGATCGATGAGGGAGCGCCCACGGCGGCAACGGTGGTTTACGCCAACGATCTCAAGGGCACGCAGAGAACACTCGAGCTGCAGATGATCAGCGTTCTCGACAGCGACAACACCCCCTCCTATGCCATAGGAGTGCGCAAAGACATCACGGAAGCCGTACAGTTGCACAAAGAAAAGGAATACAGCAGCCAGCTTGCCGAAGAGCACGATTTCGTCTTCGAGGCCAACGTGACGCAAAACAAAATAACCTACTACAACCCCTCTTGGATGCAAGACCTCGGGATTGCCCACCCAACCGTATTTTCCGAAGTAGTACACTATGTTTGCGACACATACGTAGTCCCCGAGGATAAAGCGGTGTTCATCGAGAAGCAAACGCAGGACTACCTTCTTGAGTCTTTGCGCAGCGGCAAGCGTCTCGTAACGTTCGAATACCGCAAACATGAAAAAGGGGACGATAAGATCGTCCGTTGGTTCGAATCGAAAATAAACATCGTGCAAGACGAGCTGACCGACGACATCAACATACGCATCTACGCCTTGAACATAGACAAAAGAATGAAAGAAGAACTCAAGGCTGAGACGGAGCAGAAACGTCACGAATTAATGCTTTCAAAATCAACCTTTACCTACGAAATCGATTTGACGAAAGATATCGTGACCTTCGGACAAAAAAACCTCGACAAAGAATTGGGTCCTCTTCCCTCCAACAACTACAGCAAACAAGCCATGCCCGCCGCTTTAGCGAAAACCCATCCCGAAGATCAGGAGGCACTGGCCGCATTTTTATCATTCGACAACCTCAAGCGTGACTATGCAAACGGAACGACCAATCTCGAACACGACTATCGCTATCTCCAGCCTTCAGGAATATACCTGTGGCATAAAATCTCGTTGCAGCTTTTCAGGGATAC
>JAVWCK010000024.1:0-17173 GCA_036649035.1 Raoultibacter sp. | reverse complement strand
TTTGCCCTTTCGCCTAGCAGGCGTTCTCTCCATCGGCAGCGCCCTCAGTTGCGCGCTCCCCTGCCGCGCCATCCGCTGTGCCCGCGGCTGCCTCCCCGCCCGACGTCCACACCAAGGTGGCGATGGAGTGGGGTTCAAGGGTGAGGGAGCACACGTAGTCGCCTTCGCAGACGCGTGTGCTTGCCGCAGCGTCGCGAGCATTGAGCACCACCAGCACACGGCCGCCGTCAGGGTTAACAAATCCCAGCGCTTCTAGGGCATCAGCGCTGCGCGAAACAAGGCACACGTGCGCCCCAGGCGCCACGAAGTGTGAAAAATGACCGATGTAGGTATGGCTTAAGTTTACCTGCACATCCTGCCCATCTTCGGTCGCCATAAGCGGCGCATCACAGTAATTCTGCACGTGGTTAGGGCCGCCCTGCGCATTGAGCAACATGTTCCAATCGATATAGCCTTGCGCACCCGCATTGAAATCACCGATGATGTCGTGAGCATAGTGTTCGGCCGCGTGAACCTGAGAAACATCGGCCTCACGAGAATACTCAACACAACCTTCGGTATGGATGAATTCCTTATCGGGAAACAGGGCGCACGCGCGCTGCAGCGCCTCGAAATGGTCACCCGCGTACCAATGAAACGCCACGCCCCCGAAAGCTTCCAAAGCCGCCGCGTCGCGCAGCGTGGCCTGTGCGCGATCGAGAATGCGCTCCTTGTTGTGATCCCAACAAAACAAGCGTACGTCACCCAAACCCGCCGCAACAAGCGCAGGGTAGAGAAAATCGACCGCAAAGGTACGTTCTTCTTCGGCAGAAAACAGACACGAATCCCAGCGCTGTGCCGCATTCGGTTCGTTTTGCAAGCTCAAACGATTCACCGCAAAACCTTGCTGCCTCATTTCGGCAAGATAACGCACAAGCACGCACGCCCATCGGCTGTAATACTTCGGCCGCAAACGGCCTCCGAAATTCATGGAACGATTCGTCTTCATGAAAGCAGGAGGCGACCAGGGCGAAGCGAAAAACTCCAAAGCGGGCTGTGCACTTTGAGCCGCACGAAACAACGGAAAAAGCTGCTCCTCGTCGTGAGCGAGAGAGAAATCACGCAAATCAACATCGGATTTGCGGGAAACATAAGAATAGTTACCCAGGGAAAAATCACAGCTCTGCACGGGAATGCGCGCCAAACGATACGCGTTACCTTCCGCACCGAACGTTAGATTGATCACGCGGTTTTGCACCGCATCGGGCAGCCGAAGAAACGTGTGCGCACATGCTTCAGTCAACGCGGCACCGAAACCGGATACCCGTTGCGCGATTTGATCCGGATACATCTTAATCAGGTCCATTTCCGCATCCGGGTCGAACACGAAGTGCGCAGAAAGCGGCGTATTCCGTTGTTCTGCCGAAGAAAGAAAAACTTCAACAGGCAAAACACGAGGGGTGCCTGCTTTCGCGCTGCACCCCTCCCCCGACTTCATGCGTTCCACAACCCTCTTGATGTGCGCGGCAACACTCATCGTGCAGCGGCCGTTTCCACGATTTCGGCTGCAACCGTATCACCTAAGCGCCACATGAAATAGCATTTGTGAATGCGCGCGTTGCGCTCGAAATCATGCGGGATCGTAGCTGCCGTGATATCTTTCATGGCAACGCCGTAGCGCTCCAGCTTTTCGTAATCGGGCTTGAAATTGCGCAGGTTGCATGAAAAAATTGCAACTCCACCCTCTTCCAACAGGCGCGATACCCCTATCAGCAGCTCGGCATGGTCGCGTTGCACGCTCCACGTAACCGACCCCATGGATTTTGAATTTGAAAACGTCGGCGGATCGACAAAGATCAAATCGTAGGTGCGCCCACTGCGTCTCTCTTCGGTCACCCAGGTCGAAACATCGGCCTTGATGAAGCGATGCGCATCGCCCGTGAAGCGATTGAGCTCCATGTTGCGCTGCGCCCATTCGAGATAGGTCTGCGAAAGATCGACCGTGGTGGTTTCCAGAGCCCAACCCCCCGCTGCGTGCACGGTAGCCGTACCCGTATAGGCAAACAGGTTAAGAAAACGGGTGTCGTGCGCAAGCGAACCCACCAGTGCGCGCGTCATGCGATGGTCGAGGAAGATACCCGTATCAAGATATCCGCTCAAATCGACTTCGAAAACAAACCCGGCTTCCGTCGTGCGCGTCACAAACGACTTGTTGCGCGCGTGCGCATATTGAGAACCGCCCTTATCGCGGCGACGCGTCTTTGAAAACACATGAGAAGAATCGACTCCCACCACCAGCGGAGCCAACAGCAGCACATCGCTGTACCGCTTGCGGGCGCGCTCTTCATCGATTTCTGCAGGAGGAGCATATTCGGCGATAACCATGAACACTTCACCCTTGTGATATCCCGTACCGTGATAAAGATCGATCGACACGGAATAATCAGGCAGGTCAGCATCGTAGATGCGATAGCAAGCGATATTGTTTTTGCGAGCCCACTTCATGCGTTCTTTGGCCACCTTGCGCAAACGTGCCGCAAACTGATCGGAATTCTTTTCGATAACGGCGACTTCGCATTCCCTGCCTTCGGGAAGGGTTGAAATGACCACGGTTTCATGGGTTACGGGAGCAAGCGTGTAAAGGCGCAACGTTGTTTCAATCGGTCCGTTGAACAGCGACAGCGTATCTTCCGGTACAAGTCCCAGCGAATCGTCGATGGATTCATCCGGCGTGATAACCGCCAGGCGCGAGGTGGCAGGGATAACCGACAGGCCTTCGGCGAAGGCAGCATAGAGCTGCGGCAGCTGCGCTTCGGTGTCAAGACGATGCGCATAGGGAGGATTCGTGGCGATAATGAAACGCCGCGAATCATCGCGCACAAAGCGCCCGATTTCAGAAACGTCGCACACGGAAAACTCGATATGGCTGGCCAACCCTGCCCTCTTGGCGTTATCGCGCGCCAGTGCGATGGCTTCCGGATCGCAGTCAGATCCCACTATGCGCGGCATATCAACAAGACCCGCCTCAAGCGCATCATCAGCAGCGGTCACGATATCGTCCCACAGCGCTTGGTCGTGACCAAGCCATCCGGTAAAGCCCCAATAATCGCGCAGCAGACCTGGCGCCATGTCGGCCGCAATCATCGCCGCTTCGATGCACAGCGTAGCGCTACCGCACATCGGATCAAGGAAGGTTTCATCTTCTGCAACATCATTTGACCAGCCCGTTTTCAGCAAAATTGCCGCAGCAAGTGCTTCTTTCAAAGGGGCGATGCCCTGCACCCCCGCTTCGCGATAACCGCGACGATGCAACGATTCACCCGACAAATCCAAGGCAAGCGTTGCCTTTTCGCCGCGAACCGCAATATCGATCACCACATCGGGACGAATGGACTGTACGTCGGGACGCACACCGCGTGCCTCGCGCAACACGTCGCACACCGCATCCTTTACCTTGACGCCCACAAATTGGGTATTGCGCAACGCATCGTTAACGCCGCGCGCGCGTACCGAAAGGGTACCCCCTTGCCCGATATGCTGCGTCCAATCCACCCCCTTGGCTCCCTCATACAAAGCCTCGGCATCCTCGCAGGAAAAACGAGAGAGTATCAAAAGGACGCGCGATGCCGTGCGCGACCACAAACACGCGCGATAGGCGGTTTCAATCGTCCCAAAAAACGCAACGCCCCCGCTTAAGGGGCGCACGCGTTTGGCTTTAAGGTTCTTCAGTTCTTGCGCTAGCTGCGCTTCGAAACCGAACGGACAGGTAGCAAAAAACTCATCGTTATCCACGAAGTTCCTAATCTTCTAAGTAGTCCTTCAATTTGGACGAACGGGAAGGATGGCGCAACTTCGCGAGCGTCTTGCTTTCGATTTGGCGAATGCGCTCACGCGTCACGCCAAACTCACGACCCACTTCTTCAAGCGTGCGCGGATGACCGTCTTCCAAACCAAAGCGCAAAGCTATCACCTTACGCTCACGTTCGGCCAGGCCGTCAAGCACCTTGTTGAGCTGTTCTTGCAGCATGGAAAAACTAGCAGCATCAGGTGGCACCACTGCGGCATCGTCTTCGATGAAGTCACCGAGCTGAGAATCCTCTTCTTCGCCGATGGGTGTTTCAAGGGATACCGGCTCCTGGGAAATCTTCTGGATTTCACGCACGCGCTCGGGCGGAAGACCCATTTCCTTACCAATTTCTTCAGGGGTGGGTTCACGGCCGAATTCCTGCAGAAGCTGACGCTGGATGCGCACCAGTTTGTTGATGGTTTCAACCATGTGCACCGGAATGCGGATCGTACGAGCCTGGTCGGCAATGGCGCGCGTAATGGCCTGACGAATCCACCACGTTGCATACGTGGAAAACTTGAAACCCTTGGTGTAGTCAAATTTTTCAACCGCACGAATCAAGCCGAGGTTGCCCTCTTGGATAAGATCCAAGAACAACATACCGCGACCTACATAGCGCTTCGCAATGGAAACAACGAGACGCAGGTTCGCCTCGATCAGCTGCTGCTTGGCGTCAAGACCCACCTGTTCGATACGGGAAAGACGACGACGTTCGCGGCGTTCGAGTTCAACGTTTTCCTCTTCAGCTTTTTCCAGCTGATCGACCGCATCAAGACCGGCTTCGATCTTCATAGCCAAGTCGATTTCTTCAGCGGCGGTCAAAAGCGAAACTTTGCCGATTTCCTTGAGGTACATGCGTACCGGGTCACCTGTAAGCATGGTAACCGAGGTATCGGTGGTGCGCTTGCTGCGCGCCTTTACCTTGCTTTTCGTAACTTTGGGCAACTGCACGTTGACAGTGGCCTTGAGTTCTTCTTCGGGGATGCCCTCGAGAAGCACGTCATCATCCAAGTCGGCTTCAAGCTTTTCTTCGTCAATCGCTTCAGCAGCGGTGCTTTCCTGCATTACCGCATCGTGCGCAGGGTCTGCCACATCAAGGATATCGTCGCCATCGAACGTATCGTCTAAGGCGCTTTCTTCGATTTTCACTGCGGGTATCGTTTTGCTTGAGGATTTTTTCTTTGAGGCTTCAGCCACGTATGTGTCCTTTCAAACAAGTTGAATCCCGAAACATATCAATCCATTTCGGGCATAAACGTACAGCTGAACAATATATCACATCGAGCGCAAAGATATACCCCCCTTTTGCAACTTTTCCCTGCAAACTGACGTTGTCCTCAGCGAAAGACAAAGGGGGGCTCTTGTCACAGCCCCATAGAATATACGACTACACCAAGCACAATAAGAGCTAAAGCGAAGACCTTTTTCCTGTTGATCGTTTCCTTGAAAATCAAAACACCGAAAACCGTAACGTAAATATAGCTGGTTGCTTCCAGTACCGGGCCCATGGAAAGCGGAATGCCTCGATACGCAACAATTGCCATAAATGTCGTGACCAGCATGAGCGCATACGCCACAACAACAAGCGGGTTCATATACTCGCCCAGCAAACTTGCGTGTTCGCGCAAAGCTTCCTTTTTCAACATAACCTGAGATACCGCACTGATAAAAACTCCAAGCAAAGCGATGAGCACGTAGGGCAGAATCTCGAAATCCATCAGTCACCCACCTTTTGCTCGCCATCGGAGCTCGAAAACAACAGCACACCGACGATGATGATGGCAACCCCTGCAAGCTTAAGCGGCGTAATCTCTTCCTGAAAAAATAAAGCACCCCAGATGATTCCCCAAAAAACTGTAATGGCCTTATTGGCGAAGGCGGTGGTAAGCGGAAGGTGCTTGATGACCTGTTGCCACCCAAGCGCATACACGACCAAAATCAAAAGGATACCGCCATAGAACAGGAAAAATCGAACGTCGGTCAAAGGATAGGCCGACGCGCTTTTGCCTAGAACCTCGGTAACCGAATACAGCATCAAGAAAAAATGCAGCGAAAAAAATGTTTTGAATTTCGAGACACCCATGATTGTCTTTACTTACTCCTGATCAAAAAAGGCGAAGACCGCTTCTATCACGGCCGCTTGGTCTGATTCGGCAAGGCCGAAATAAAGCGGCAAGCGCACCAAACGATCGGAATCTGCTGTTGTAAATCGATCTTCGCCTGCAAAACGACCGAATTTGAGTCCTGCCGGCGAAGAGTGTAGCGGAACATAATGGAAGACGCTGTAGACACCCCGTGCCTTCAGAAAGGCGATGAAGGCGGTTCGTGCCGCAAGGTCGGCGCACTTCACGTAGAACATATGAGCGTTGTGGATGCAGGCTGCAGGCACGACGGGCAGCGCAAGCAGCCCCGAAGCGGCAAGTGGGGCGAACGCCGCATAATAGCGATTCCATATTCGCAGGCGCTCTTCATTGATATGGTCGGCAACCTCTAGCTGAGACCACAGATAGGCTGCATTAAGGTCGCTCGGAAGATAGCTTGACCCGCTGTCTATCCAGGTGTATTTATCCACTTGGCCCCGGAAAAATTTTGAACGGTTAGTCCCTTTTTCGCGCAAAATCTCAGCAGCTTCGTTATGGCGCGCATCGCGAATGAGAAGGGCGCCCCCTTCTCCCATGGAGTAGTTTTTCGTTTCATGGAACGAAAAACACCCGAAATCACCGATGGTGCCCAAGGCCTGTCCTTTATAACTGCTCATAACACCCTGCGCGGCATCTTCCACCACGAAAAGATGGTGGCGAGCGGCACTATCCATGATAGCGTCCATATCGCAGGCGATCCCCGCATAATGAACGGGCACGATTACCCGGGTTCGATTGGTTATGGCGGCTTCTATTTTGGTCTCGTCGATGTTCATGGTATCGGGACGGATATCAACGAATACCGGTTTTGCACCAACTCGCACAAATGCTGTCGCCGTTGACGAAAAAGTATAGCTGGGCAAAATCACTTCATCGCCCGGCCGTAAGCCGCACAGACACGCAGCCATCTCTAAAGCGGAAGTTCCGCTGGTGGTAAGCAGGGCCATCTGAGTACCGAAATGCGCTTCAATCCATTCGTTGCATCGACGGGTAAACACCCCATCACCGCAGATATGACCAGCCTCAACCGCCTGGCGCAGGTAGTCATAGGCGCTAGGGACGAAAGGTGGCTCATTGAATTGTATTGTAGGATGTCCCATGCGCTCCCTCTTTTTCCTCTCCTCATAGCGGTGAATAGTAAAACATTTTCAAAACCAGTTCGTACAGAGCTACGGCCGAACGAGGGTATAGCTTCCTGTGGCATCTTTTGAATATACCGCAGGGGGGTGTTGTATAAAGAATTCGGGAGTAAACGACATCGAATAAGCCCCGGCATTATGTATAATCACCAGATCCCCTACCCGCAGTTCAGGCTCATCGCTCAAGACGCACAACCGATCGCTTTCCATGCACGTATAGCCGCATAAAACCTGACGAGGCTTGATGGCCCGACCAGAAAACCCTGCGGCGCAATCACGCACATTAGGCCTCTCGAAAGCCGATGCCCCCTTTTCCTCATCATTTGCCGCCGGCGGCTCGTTTTCCAAAACAGACGATTGAGAAGCGTTGTCGGCATAGAGCACGCTGTGCACGTAAGATTCTTTCTTCATTTCATGATCGATATTGATGCGAGAGAGCTCGGTAACCACAAAGCGGTCTACAGTCGTATCCTTGACATCAAGAACCCGACCAGCGTAGATACCCGGCGTGCACACAACCGCCCCACCTGGCTCCACAATCAACATCGTGGAAGCGCAATCGCATACCCCCGAAAGCTCTTCCGCAATCGCTTCAACATAGCGCTCATAAGCGCCACCGTTAAGCGAGCCGCCGCCGAAAAAACCGCCGCCGATATCTATATAATCAAGATTAAGCTCATGATCGGCCACAATGCGCGCAGCATGTGATGCCAGCACGCGATAAACCCCCACCGATCGACTTTGCGTGGTCACGTGCAAATGAAGGCCAGAAAGACGCACGCGGTCACCGTGCGCCTGCACGCGCGCAAGTGCCCGGTCCAGTTCACCGTTCTCGAAACAGAACCCAAAACGACCGCCTGCCGCCCCCGTCACGGTTTCGCCAGGACAAAAAGATTCAAGATCGATATTGACCCGAAGACCCACCGCCACTGACGCGGTTTCCCGAGAAGCGTATTCGTCGAGCCAGGCAAGTTCGCGCTCAGAATCGATATTGACCACCCCACCTGCAGCCAGCGCTGCTAAAAAATGGCTCTTTCCCTTTATCGGCCCATTGAATACAATGCTTTCAGGAGTATAACCGCACTTCAAAGCCCAATCGTATTCCTCATCGGAAACAACTTCCGCCCAACACCCCGCCCTGCGCGCAACCTCAAGCACCCAGGCAAGCGGATTCGTCTTGACCGAATAGGCAACGATAGAATTGCTCGACCAATGCGTGGTCAGGGCGTTTTGAAAATCGGTGAAGTTTCCCCTCAGTTGCCCTTCGTCGAAAACGAAACACGGCGTTTTGAGATCGAGCTCACTAGCCACGATGATCCTCCTTGGCCGAAATGCAGTTCTTTTCTTCACGCACGATAAACTGCGGATGATGATTGGCGGTCATAAACAAGCGGCCGACGTATTCCCCGACAAATCCCAGACAGAACATGATGGCGCCAGAACTGACCAAGATCGCCACCATGGTCGAAGCCCAGCCCAACTGCATTTCAGGATCAGCAACTCGTTTAATGAACAGAACAATCGCACCGACCAAACCTCCTCCTGCGAACAGAATGCCGAACAACGACGAAAGCCGCAAAGGAGTCACTGAAAAGTTCAAAATAGTAGACCAAAGATTGACAAGGCTTTTGAAGGTGTAGCCCGAATCACCCGAGTCGCGATCAAAATGCTCAACCGTCACATTGGCGATGCGGTTCGTGCAGCGAAAAAGCAATCCCTGCACATAGACATGGGGGCTTTCGTAGCGCGTCAATTCATTGCACACCAACCGGGTCATAACGAAGAAATTGCTGTCGGTGATATTTTTGGGACACCCCGCAAGCACGCGAATCGACCACATGGCGAACCGTGATCCCAGGCGTCGAAACCAACTTTCTTTATGATTGAAATAATCAGCGAACACCACATCCCAGCCCTCGCTCATCTTTTCGAGCAAAAGGGGGCATTGCGAGGGATGCGTTTGCATATCATCATCCATCACCATAACCCAGTCGCCGCTCACTTCGCGCAGTCCCGCCATAATGGCATTGTGCTGACCGAAGTTGCGCATAAGATTGATGCCCTTAACGGCGCTATCCCCCTCGCAAAGGCGGCCTATTTCCTCGAAGGTCGCATCGGTCGAACCATCATTCACCAAAACGAATTCATAGCCATAACCGGCACGCACCAGCTCATTTCGCGTCCCTTGAACCACTTTGGCGATAGTTTTTTCGGAATGGTAACACGGAATCACAACTGATACCCGCACCGACGCTTTCGTTTTGCCCTCAGTCATGCGCATTCACCTCCCGATAAAAAGAATGTGCCTTATCGTGTCTTTCCTCTTTTTCATCAACGCAGGAAAGGTTCGCTTCAAGCTCTTCGGGAAGATGGTTTTTATATAAGAGGTTAGCACCCTTCGCGTCAAAGATTCGAAATGATTCAAAAAGCCGCTTGCTGACCGCATCGAGCTCGTGGCGCGAATCCGCCTGTGCATACACCCGTGCAACATAGGGCTTTTGTCCGACGCCATGAACAATTGTGTCGCCCTGGTCGCAATAAAAGTGACTTTCCACCACAGCGGGCTCGTCAAGAGCCGCGCGCGCTTCACTCGTATCGGCGATGGTGCCCTCATGTCCATGAAAATATAGGCCGCAACTGGGTTTGGTGAAATGATCAAGATCATGGGCACGTACCCGCTCGCGCAAAGCGGGCTTATCGTAGAGCAGGTCAAGCAAAAGATCCTCAAGGAAAAGCCCGCTGCCATATGTGATGAGCTCATGTTCGTAACCGAACAGACGGCCTACCGCTTCGCACACGCGAATCTCGCGATGGGGTTGCCAGAAAAACTGCAGACACAAAGGCCCATCTACTATACCTACACGATCCGCGATCTTTTGCGCGATGGCAAGCGCCTCTTCGCGGATCTCTTGGGTAAAACGACTCGGATAGACAATCCTGCTCACATGGGGAACCTCGCCGATAACCTCTTCGCTCTTCTCGCGATCGGCAATGCCAATCAGATGGACCGTACCGTCGACAATCCAGGTGGTCATGTTGAATTCGTGGCCGCAATCATATTCTTCAAGCACAATAGCATCGGCGGCACCCGAAGAAGCCTCTAATGTATCGGCAAACTTTTCACGAACACAGCCGATGTCTTCCGCCACAAATACCCCCCTCGACCCATATCCGTTCAAGGGCTTCATAACGCAAGGGAAAATCAAATCGGAGAGAGATTCATCGGGAAAATCCTGGAAAAGAATGCGACTCCGAGGAAAGGGAACCCCGAGAGAGCGCAACAAATCTTTCATGAGATCTTTCTTTCGCAGGCATGCCATAGATTCAAGGGAGCAGTAGCTTTCAAGCCCCGCCGCATGAGTCAAAGTGCATAACGATTCGAACAAGATATCGGAAAACGATGCGATGGCCGCATCGATAAAACGATCACGGCACAGGGCGCACAGCGCTTCGGTGTCGCGGGGATCGATGACATAGGCTTCATCAGCAAACGCGCGCGCGGGTCCCTCGGGATATCCATCGCACACCACCGTATGGATCCCCCGCTCTCGGGCACGCTTCACCAGAGGCACGAATTCATCCATCGATCCTAAAACAAGGAGTCGACCCGACTGACCGCTAGGCACCATTTGGTATCCGCCTCTTCTTTCGATCGCGCACCGCATTCCCTATGACGATAATGACACACAATCCCACACCAACACAAGAGAGCGCTTCTCCCACAACGAGACCAGGTGTCATATAGACCAGTTTGATATCGTGGTGCCCCGCTTCAAGTTCTAGAGCCATGAAGGCAGTATTCGCTTTCTTGATCGGCACCTGCTGTCCATCAAGGTAAGCCGTCCATCCCGAAGAATAGGGAATGCTTAAGTAGAGCGCCTTTTTTTCCTGCAGGTCGATAGAACCGGTGATTTGATTGGTGCCTACCTCGATGTTTTCCATCACGCTTTCACCTAAAGCATCAACCCGATCATTGAAGGCGTGCATCGGCTGACAAACAACATCGATTCCCTTAAACCGATATTCTCCCGCCTGAGAAAACGTCATCGTTATCGTGCTTTGCGGTTTTGATGAATACCCCAAATTAGACAACCAGGTACTTTTTCCCCCATAGAGATGCAAGCTGCTGATGAAGTTGGTGGTAACACGTCGACCCGCACCCTCATCGGCTTGCATACTGATGTTGTATTCGACCGGTTCCGACCATTCAATATCTTTTTTCATCAAAAGCATATTTTCATACCAAGACAACTCGTTGCGTTTTTTCTCAAGCATGCTTTCTGAAGGAGACATGCCCCTATAGGAAAGATCGTTGAACGCAAGATAGGTTTCAGCTTCTTTCGCACCTTCAACCTGCAGCGTCAACGTTGCATTTGGGCGCATTGCTGTAATTTTTCCTTCTTCAAAAGAAAGCCCATCGGTTGCCGCAACCGTGTAAGGCACCGTAAAGCTGTCAAGATCAACCGAAGCTTTCGGTAAAGAGGAATCCTCTAAAACCACTCCCTGCAAAAGGCTTTCTTGCTTTTGGGCGGGGGTGTAGGTTTCGTAGACGCTTCGGGGAATATACCCTGCATACGTGAAGCCAAGGGGCAACACATGGCTCCCTTCGTATACCGCGTAAGGCACCTCGTCAATCGTCTTTTGGGCAACGATTTTCAGACGGTCGGAATAATTGTAGGGAGCTTTTTCCGAAGCACGATCGGGAATGACATAATATTTGACCCCGTTTATCACCTCGAGCAACGGCCGTCCCCCCAGATTTGCATAGGAAAAATTGGTATGGGTGTTTGCAACGCCCATTTCGGTGTGGAAGCGATCGATATCGTTTTCGTAAACGCTGTTGTAGAAATCAAATCCGTTGATACCGAGTACCGCGCTGCTGTTGCGCGGGCGCGAACCGGTTGTGGGATCGACATCGTAGCGCCACACCGACGTATCATCTATGTCGGCCACGAGACGATTGGGAGTATCCTGCGTCAGCTTCGCATACATCGAACCCAGCTTCGGCGAAGATCGCGCCCACCCGAATTCATCGGGCGACGTGAAATAAAACGCATTGCAAATTATGCACGCAGCGATGCAGGTAAGAAAACCAACGCGCCACAGCCCCACATCCCTGCCTTGCCAACCAAGAAATACCAACGAAGCAAACATGAATGCTATGGCCGCAACGCTCCATTCCGACCGAGCACCTGCAAAGGTGAACAACACCAATGCATACGCCACCGCGCACAGGCATAGGCTTTTCAATTCCCTTCGATCCAACTGCGACAACAGGGGAACCATTTTCACCACGATATAGGAAACGCAGAGAGCGTAGGCCCACACCCAGCGATTCGTCGCATAGTTAAAGCCGTTGAACACGCTTCCCAAAAAGGGTACGAGTAAAATGACCGTCAATGCAAGAAAAATGATTTTGAGGTTCCTGTTTCGCTTTTTAATAAAAAGAAGGAAACACGACAGCAGAGCGATGCCACCGAACCCGATAAAACAATCGCTACCCACCGAGGAAGCACCAAGAAAACCTGCCATCGCTTTTTGGTAAAATCCGAAAGGATAAAGCAACGGCACGGCAACATCGCCGTGTGACACCCGATCAAGACTGAACAGAGCCGTAAGCGAGGGCACCAACACAACGCACGCAACCAAAATACCGACAACAAGATAGGCGAGAAATCGTGCCGCCCAGGTGATGAATAACTTGACCGTTACGCGATTACCCCGACGTCGTTCGATAACGAAAACACGGAACCCACAATAGAGCAGCAGCAGCAAACATGCCATATACGCAAAGTAATATGAGGTTACGAAAAAGAAAACGATCGAGAAGATGAAAAGATAAGGCTTTTCATGATTGAATATCTTTTCAACCCCCAGCAAAAGCAAGGGAAACAAAATCATAGGATTGATGCCGTCGGGCCACAGCAACGCGGCAAGCGCCGTGCCGCACAGGGAGTAGACAAGCGCTCCGCATAAGGTAGCAAATCGACCATTGCCTCGGTAGCGCGCCAAAAGCGAAAAGGCGACACCGGCGAGATACATCCGCAGCACAACCAAAAACTGGAAAAAATACTCGGAATAGCGTTCGGGGCAAACCGCCGAAATAAGATAGAACGGATTGTAGATCACGTCGAGGACGGAAGGTATATCCGAACCGTACCCCAAGCTCATATCCCAAAGAGGAAACTGCAGCCCCTGCCCGGTCAAAAAGCCGCCGACAACACCGCGCACCCATTGACCCACATAGATGAAAAACGGATAGTACTGTTCGAGCCCATCAACATCCCAGGCTAGTGACGCGCCATTAAAGGGGTAGGCACCCAAGGAACAAAAGGAGATTATGACGAAACATAAGGTATAGATAATCCAGAACACTTTTTTATCGCGTCCCGCCTTTTGTCCCTCCCATCGACGTAGGCGATCTTCCCAGGATTTTAATCGAGGAACTATTCCCGTCAGCAGCATTCCGGCACCGTTTCACACGCGAACTCCAAACCGTCACGATAAGCACCGGTCACGATGCGCTCCAGCCACGCTTCGTGGGTAAGATACCATGCAATCGTTTTAGTAATACCCTCGTCAAAGGAAATTTTGGGAGACCAGCCTAAATCACGTTTGATCTTTCCTGCATCAATAGCATAACGACGATCGTGCCCCAGACGGTCACTGACGAAGGTAATGAGACCCTCATTGATCGATGAATCAGTTCGTTTGGACAACTGCCCGATAATATCCCTTACGATATCGATATTGGAGTGCTCATTGTTGCCTCCGATGTTGTATACCTCGCCGGCAGCACCGCCCTCGATCACCAAATCGATGGCGCGGCAGTGATCTTCCACATAAAGCCAGTCACGAATATTGCAGCCATCACCATACACCGGAAGCGAAATACCTTGTAAAGCATTGAGGATCATGAGAGGAATGAGCTTTTCGGGGAACTGATACGGCCCATAGTTGTTGGAACAGCGGGTAACATTGATAGGCAGACCATACGTGGACCAGTAAGCGCTCACAAAGCAATCAGCCGCCGCTTTCGATGCCGAATAGGGACTGCGAGGCCTGAGAGGGGTTTCTTCCGTGAAAAATCCGTCTGCCCCAAGCGATCCATACACTTCGTCGGTCGAAATTTGAACAAACTTGTGATTACCGAAAAGGCCCTCTGCATTACGCCACGCATGCAAGGCGCAATCGAGTAGCATTACCGTGCCAAGCACATTGGTTTGAGCGAAAATTCCCGGCGTTTCAATGGATCTATCGACATGTGATTCTGCAGCAAAGTTCACCACGCAATCGGGTCGGTAGAGCGCAAAGAGCCTTTGCATCGTGCGCTCATCCCCAATATCCTCTCGACAAAAAACATGGCGTTCGTCATCGATGACACTAGCTAAATTATCAAGATTACCCGCATAGGTAAGTCTGTCGACATTGACCACTCGGATATCATCGTAACGATTTAAAAGAAATGTGACAAAATTCGATCCGATAAATCCTGCACCACCGGTAATCAAGTAGGTTTTCACGCTTACAGACTCCCTTCTTCAACGCGAACCGCGTTTTCAAGAGAAGAGTTTTTAACAACGAATTCAAGATGCTTTCCATAGGGTGACTTTTTGCAGCGCTGCGCAGAAGCGAGAATGGTATCACTATCGATCCATCCCTGCGTATAGGCGATTTCCTCAAGGGCAGCCACTTTCTGCCCATGCCTTCGTTCGACAACGCGCACAAATTCGCTCGCATCGAACAGCGCTTCGACCGTGCCGGTGTCAAACCAAACGAAACCGCGCCCCAACGTAATGACATTTAAGCTGCCATCTTCAAGATAGAGACGATTGAGATCGGTGATTTCGAGCTCTCCCCGTGCGGAAGGTTGTATCTGCTTCGCAAAATCACAGACACGATTGTCATAGAAATACAGGCCTGTCACACAATAGTTCGACTTAGGTTGCTCCGGTTTTTCTTCGATGGAAACGACGCGCCCGTTTTCATCGAACTCCAAAATACCAAACTGCTCAGGAGTATCAACATGAAAACCGAAAACCGTCGCACCATGCTTGCGCGATACCGCCTGAGACAGATAAGACCCCAAGCCATTGCCGTAAAAAATATTGTCGCCCAAAACAAGGGCGCAGCTATCCCCCGCGATAAAATCTTCCGCCAAAAGAAAAGCCTGCGCCAACCCATCGGGAGTTGGTTGCTCGCAATATGAAAGACGCACACCGAAATCGGAGCCATCTTTCAGAAGGGCTTTAAAATTGGGAAGATCTTGCGGGGTTGAGATAATCAAGATGTCGCGAATATGCGCCATCATCAAAATGGAAAGCGGATAATAGATCATAGGTTTGTCGTATACCGGTAGTAGCTGTTTTGAAGTAACTGCTGTCAGAGGATTGAGCCGCGTCCCCGATCCGCCCGCTAAAACAATACCTTTCATCAGCTTCCTCCATTAAGCTATTAAGCAACTTGTCAGCTTTCACAAATTATCTCAGTTTCATGCTGGAGGGGACCGCAAAAAATCAAAATGACAAAACCTACGCAGCTAGATCAATTCTGCCTTTTTTTCTTTGGGCACGCTTGGGAATTTTTGCTTTTTCCGTAGGGGAAGCGCACCTTTACGCACAATGTTCGCCTTCACCACTGCGGCGAAGGCAACCGAGAGCACATCGGCAATCGGCATGCAAAAAAACAGTGACATAATCGGGGTAATAGGCGCTTGTCCCAAAGCGACAAGAAAGGGGACGAGATAGACCAAAGGGATGAGAAAAAACACCTGGCGCGACAAGATAAGCAACACCGAAGAAAACTCATGACCCGTCACCTGCAGCAGCGTCATATCGGTGTACAAGACGCCGATAAAGGGAAAACCAAGAAACACGATGAGCAGGATCGTTTGCGCGTGTGCAACTATTTCACTGTTGCCACCGAAAAGAGCGGCAAGATCGTGACCGAAATTCATCACCATCAGCAGGGCGAAAATCCCATAGCTTCCGCACAACAGCATGGTGCTCTTCGAAACTTTTTCTATCTTTTCGGATGCCTCATTGCCATTGAAATAAGAGATGATAGTCTGCACACCCTGCGTCAGCCCCACAATCGGAACCAGAATAAAGGTATAAAGACGCTGCACCACGCTCCAGGAGGCAACGTAGGTCATAGAACCCACTTCCAAAAGTCGCGCATTGATCACGAATCCGGTGCAACCACCCAACACCTGTATGGCGGTTTGCGCGATCCCAATTTTGAACAATTCCCCCGCGCTGCGGAAAAAACAGGTCGCAGGAATCGGCGTTGCCGTAAGCCACAGCCGCTTCTTCATCAAAAACAGCACCGAACACACAGCGCATACGCTTTCGCTGACAAACGTTCCCCACGCAAGACCTGCGATACCCAGGTTGAAAACAAAGGCGAACATGAAGTTGAAGACGATATTGATAACGACCGCGGCGGTGATGATGAGCACCTCGACTTTAGGGAAACCGAAAGCACGGATACAACAGGTCAACGTATATCCAACACTGCTGAAAATATTGCTTAAAAGTTGAATTCGCAGATACTGGCGCGCAAGATCGAAAATCTGACCCTCGGCTCCCAGCGTCGTCAAAATGGCCGAGAGGGCAACGTAGCACACAAGAGATGTCGCAGTCGCCACCACGACACTCATAACAACACCGGTGGTGTAACTGTTGTTGAGTTTGAGAGCATCGTTCATATACTTCGCGATCAGAATACCCGTCGACATGGCAAACAAGGTTTGCAGCGCCGTGAAAATGCCTAAAACGGGTCCTATGAGCGCCATGGCCGACAAAGCATCGCTGCCCACGCCCGGCAGGTTGCCGGCAAATGCGGTATCCACGATTCCCGTAAGCATTTCTATCATGAGCGACAAAATAGAAGGGATGCCGAAGATGAAGATAAGTTTTATCAGCGAGCTGTTTTCGTAAATGTTCTTTTGCATGTGTTTACCTCCGAAAATAATAATCGCAGATAAACACGACACCGTATGTCTTGTTTATTGAGAAAGTTTTTTATAGTCTTCGTAGGAAATGAACTTCCGCTCAAACTCGATG
>JAVWCK010000023.1:0-17354 GCA_036649035.1 Raoultibacter sp. | reverse complement strand
ATCAACGACAGGATAAACGTTTACCTTGAACCCCTACAGTATACTATATCCGAGTAATGTTCTGGGCTTTTTACGTCCTCAAAGCTTCCCTGTACGAAACCCTTACGCCGCGTTGATGTAGATATATATCTGACGAATGGTATCCGCCAGGTTGCCCGAAGCGTTGGCTGCGGCATAATCATACATAAGCACCGATGACCAGGCATAGGTGGTAGCATTGGCCTCGGCAGTACCGGAAAATGAACAGTTTTCCTTAACAAGCGTTTTTCCGTCGGTTGCATACGTGCAGTATTTTGTTTTATCGGTTGGCAACACCACGGTGCCGGCAGGAATAGTCAACCCCGCTTCGGCAAACGTCTTCTCGATAATCTTTTCGTTTTGGATAGCATCGGTGAAACTGAGAGAACCGTAACCAAGGCTAGCCGTTGCGGCAGAGTAACCAACCTGAATAACCGCACCCGCCTCATTGAACCCCAAGTACACCGTCGGAGCGCCCGAACGTGTATCGGCGGGTTCATCGGTGAGCGTAACGGTCACCTTCGATTTAATGGAGTTGCCCTCTTCTTTAACTTCCACCGCCGTTGCCGGCAAAGCTCCGTGACCGATCAGTTTCACGGCTTCATCCTGTGTCTTGCCCAACACCCCGACAAGCGCGGGTACCGTCGTCTTTTTCACCACACTTGTGGACGCATCCTTGGTGTCTTCCTTGCCCACCGCTTCAACATCTTGAGTGACCTGTTGCATTGCTGCATTTTGGGTTTCCTGCACCAGCAGGTACGTGAGATAGCCCAATGCGGCCATCAAAACAACGAGCAAGGCCACGATCACGATAAGCAGCTTGCGCATACGACGCGACTTTTTATGATGTGCGGGAAGATCTGCATGAGTAGCATGATCCCCCTTGCCCTTCACGTCTTTGAGTGCGGAAGAAACCTCGATGGGCTGCTCTTCGCAGAACGTTTCGGCTTCCGGGGCGGCAACTGGGGTTTCAGCGGCATTTTGAATGGCATTCAGTTCGGCCATCGCTTCATCTGAGGCATCCTCTGCTGCCAAAGAAAAGTCATCGGTCACGTTTTCCTGCTTCTTTACCGCATGGTCGGTAGTAGTATTTTCGGTTTGTGTTCGTTTCGACATCGTTTAACCTTTCTAACACCCAAAGCTGATACGCACCTTACGGAAGCGCGAGAGTGGAGTGCTCTATTTTAGCGTATAACAAAGAAAAAGTAATAAACAAGCGCGGCAACCGCAAATACCGCTATCACCGCAAGAATGGTTTTTTGCATCTTTGACATGGGCGGGACGTTATCGAGGTCTTCCTGAGTACGATTTAACTCTTCGACTTCACAGGCAAAACGCTCCTGTTTACTTTGACGAATCGGGGCTGTCGCTTTTTCTGGCGCAGAAAAAGCATCCGTTGAAGATTGAGGCGATGCGGCAGAAACGTCAGAAGCAGGTTGTTTGCGAACCGGTTCGTCATAATCTGGATCAACGGAAGAAAAAGACGGATCGCGCTTGGCGGCTTCCCTCTTTCGACCGGCGGCTGGCGCTCCCGCCTGAATCACGATTTCATCTTCATCATCAGCCGAAACCGAAATGATCGTGTATTTATTTTCGTCTGGCACAAAAGCCCCTTTCGTTTATAAGGATTATACGGAAGGCTTATCCACGCAAGGCTCTATCCAAATAATATCCATCGGTTGAAAACCGTTTTTTATAGGTGAGAAAGCACGCCAGCACGATGGCGATCGTATTGGCTGCAGAAAGCATGAGCATAACGACTATCTGGTATTTCGCCGCCGCCAGAGGATCGGCACCCGCAAGCAGCTGACCGGTCATCATGCCGGGAAAAGTCACGATACCCGCTGCCGACATATTGGCAAGAATCGGCGTCATGCCGGCACCGATGGCGACCCGCAGCGAAGGCATTGCCGCTTCGCGGGGCGTAGCTCCGAGCGCTGTCAGGGTGAACATTTCGTCTGAACGTGAATCCAGATCGGCGAAAAGACGATCGATCGCCACCGCCACCGAAGCCATCGCATTACCCAATATCATTCCCCCGATGGGAATAAGATCGCGGGCCGAATACCACGGATCGATATGCATCACCAACTGGGTGACGATAAACGCGACCACAAAGCTCGAGACACCCAGCGAAAACAGCACGGGCAACGTCGAGCCCTTCGGGCGTGATTTCATGCGGCTGGTGGCGATCTGGGTAGCCGCGAGCAGCATGATGATCAAAATCAAGACCACCAACCACCAGCTTTGCAGCTGGAACACATAGCCCAAAAGCAAACCCGCCGCAAGCAGCTGTAAAAACATGCGCACCGTGGAGACGACGATACGCTTCGTTTGCCCTAATTCGAGCCTCCACGAAATCAATCCCGCAACCAACATGAGAGCACTCGCGGCGAAAAGCTCAAAATAACCGATTTCAACAACGCCGCCCATCAGTGCCTCCCTTCCCTGGTCGAAGGTTGTTCGGAATAGACTAAGGAACCCCGCGTCAGAGTAAAGGTTCCTCGCGAAAACCCATCGCTCGCCCTGTGGCGAATACGAAGACAGGTCATATCGTCGCCGATGAGATCCTTCGTCAGGCGACCGATGGCGAGAGCAGAGGCATCATCGAGCGCCGCATCCACCTCATCGAGCAGCAGCACGCGCGGATGGGTAACGAAGACGCGCAAAAGAGCCACCCGGGCAATTTGCCCGCCGGAAAGCTGCGAGACATCACGGGTGAGCTCGATACCGGAAAGTTCGGCTTCATCGAGAAGGTGACGCAAATAGTCGTCGGTGGGAGACGACCCCGCTTCACGCACTTTAAGCTTCCACGGAAGCCGCAGGTTTTCTTCCACGGTGCCTGGAAGCAGCGAGGGCTTCTGCGGCACAAGAGATACCAAGGAACGCCATTTCGTTGCCGCAAACTCCTCGCTTTGACACCCATCGAGATAAAGCTTTCCCTCATCGCGATCGAGCATCCGGGCGCACACCCGCAAAAGCGTCGATTTCCCCGCACCTGATGGACCTATCAAATCGTATACGGAGCCCGCTTCGAGCTCGAAATCAATGTCGGAAAAAAGCGGCACCGCCTTCCCCTCGCGAGGATACGATGCCGCTAGATGATGTGCTTCGAATAATTTCATGTATCCATGCTAGCACAAGCCGATACCGCTACTTTGCTTATGCGAGAGGAAACCCACCTTTTTCCTGAACACCAAAAACGGCTGGAATCGTCGCAAAACCCGCTTCGAGTTCTTCGGTAGTCGGCACGTGATCGGTCATGGTGCCCTTATTGAATGCCTCGTAGGCCACCATGTCGAAATACCCGGTACCGGTCAGCCCGAACAGAATTGTTTTTTCCTCGCCGGTTTGAGCGCACTTTTTCGCTTCAACGATGGCTTGATAGATAGCATGGGCGCTTTCAGGGGCCGGCAGAATCGTTTCGAGGCGGGCAAAATCAACTGCCGCCTGGAAGACCTCGGTCTGTTCGACCGCCACCGCTTCGAGATACCCGTCATGAGCAAGCTTGGAAACAATCGGGGACATGCCGTGATAGCGCAACCCGCCCGAATGATTGGGGCTGGGCATGAAACCGTTTCCCAGCGTATACATTTTGCACAACGGGCACGTTTGGCCGGTATCGGCAAAATCATAGGCATAACGACCCCGCGTCAAGCTTGGGCAGCTAGCCGGCTCAACGGCAATAAAGCGAGTGTCCCGCTTACCCTGAAGCTTGTCGCGCATAAACGGTGCGATGATCCCCCCCAGGTTCGAACCGCCACCCGCACAGCCGATAACGATATCGGGGTATTCGCCCAATTCTTCAAAGGCCGTATAGCTTTCCATGCCGATAATGCTCTGATGGAGCACGACCTGGTTCAAAACGCTGCCCAAGGCGTAGCGCCCCTTATTGTCGGGGATATTGAGCGCGCGTTCAACCGCTTCGGAAATGGCAGTACCGAGCGAGCCGGTAGAATCGGGGTGTTCGGCAAGCATCTTGCGCCCAACTTCGGTCGTGTTCGATGGCGAAGGGGTCACCGTGGCCTTGAATGTTTCCATGACCGCACGGCGATGGGGTTTTTGATCGTAGGAGCACTTCACCATGAATACATCAAGGTTGAGTCCGAAATGGTTCGTCGCTTCCGCAAGAGCGGTTCCCCACTGCCCTGCACCGGTTTCAGTCGCGATACCGTCCAGTTCTTGCTCCTTGGCATAATACGCCTGTGCGATAGCCGAGTTGAGCTTATGCGACCCCGAGGTGTTGTTGCCTTCGAACTTATAGTAGATCTTCGCAGGCGTACCAAGCTCTTTTTCCAGGTTATAGGCACGGCACAAGGGAGACGGACGATAGATGCGATACATTTCCTGCACCGGCTCGGGAATGTCGCAGTACGCCGTCGTATCATCGAGCTCCTGGCGCACAAGTTCATCGCAGAACACGGGTGCGATATCTTCAGGCTGCGCAAGCGCACCATTGGGAAGCCTCATCGGTTCGGGAACTTCGGGCATATCGGCGCGCAGATTGTACCATTGCGTCGGAATCTGTTCTTCGGAGAGGTAGAGGCGATGAGGGACTGTGGCTTGCATACTGTTTTCCTTTCTCTTGACAACGTATTGGTGTTTCGTTCCGTATCGTTGAGTGAGAGCAAGGATGAAACCAACCGCTTCCCGCACAACGAAAAAGGCCCTCGGATTACCGAGGGCCTCATTTGATTTCGCATACGGAAACAAAAGGTATCGATAACCCGAGATCAGCCTTTGTTCCACCACCACGCACCAACGACACACGCGACAGGCGCGGTGTTCACAAAAACGTTGTTGGTTAAAGCGGTCACATGAAACCTTTCAATTTCGGGATTAACCCATGTAACCATAAAACAAGGGTAAAGGAAAGATATTTTTCGCCGTTTCTCTGAAATCTTGGATTTACGCGATAAACGGCGCGCGGCGAGTGGCGTTGCGTTATGCTGGAAGGGAACACAAGTAAGACGGTTTAAGCAAAGCTAAAACCGAGCTTGCGACAACGGATCCCCCACGAAAGGCGGCCTTGTTTTGCAGCTTACCCCCAACGATACCCTTCACGGATTCACCGTTCTGTCCACCCACGCACTTCCTGAAATCGAAGGAACCGCTTACGTATTGCACCATGCAGCAAGCGGCGCACGAGCGATCTACCTGGCCAACGATGACGAAAACAAAGCGTTTGCCATCGGCTTCAAAACGCCTCCGCAAGACGATACCGGCGTCTTCCATATCTTGGAACATTCCGTGCTATGCGGATCGGATCGTTTTAACGCCAAGGAGCCGTTTGTCAACTTACTCAAATCATCGATGCAAACGTTTTTGAATGCGATGACATTTCCCGACAAGACCCTCTACCCGGTAGCCAGCACCAATGAGACCGATTTACTCAACTTGATGGATGTTTACCTGGACGCCGTGTTCCATCCCGCCATCTATAGCAAGCGCGAGATATTTCAGCAGGAAGGCTGGCACTACGAACTGGATGATCCCGCAGAACCCCTGCGCTACAACGGCGTCGTGCTCAATGAAATGAAAGGGGCCTTATCCGACCCGGATGCCGTACTCTACAACGCGCTGGCTGCCTCGCTGTTTCCCGATACCGCCTACGCCTTCGAATCAGGAGGCGACCCCTCAGCGATACCGACGCTCACCTACGAAGCCTTCCTTGACACCCATCGCCGCCACTACCGCGCCGACAACAGCTATATCGTGTTATACGGCAATATGCAGGTGGAGCGCGAACTGGCTTTTCTCGACGAAAACTATCTTGCTTGCGCGCAAAAGCCCACCGGGACGCCCAACCCGCTGGTGCTGCAAAAACCGGTTCGTCGCCTCGATATCACCCGCACGATGCAAACTGCACCGGAAAACGGCTGTGCGGGGCTTGCCTGCATAATCGGCACTGCAGACCAACGCGAGCGAATCCTTGATATTGAAATCCTTATAGACACCCTTATGGGCAGCAACGAAGCCCCCCTCAAGCGCGCCTTGCTGGAAGCGGGTCTTGCCGGCGATGCCTACGCGCAGATGATAGATGCTTTACTGCAACCGATGGTGCTCATTCAAATCAAAGGATGCGAACCCGGTACGGCAGCACCTTTTTATTCCCTCGTCACCAAAACCATAGAACGCCTTTGCACGGAGGGCATCGATCCTAAACTGCTTGAAGCTTCGCTATCGCGCGCTGAATTCTATATGCGCGAAGGCGATTTCGGCACGGCCGATGGTGTCGTGTACGCGATGGAATGCTTGTCAGGGTGGCTCTACGACGACAGCGATCCCACCGCCTACCTGCGCTACGAAGACGCGTTCACCCATATGCATGAAAAGATACCGTCAGGATACTTCGAGCACCTTGCGCGCGAGATATTTTTAGACAACGACCATATGGCTCTGGCGGAAGTACTGCCCACCGAAGCACAAGGTCTTTCCGATGAGGGGGAGATTTTGGCCTCCGTCAAGGCTGGGTTGGACGAAGCGGGCCTTCAGAGAACCATCGACGAGACAAATGCGCTGCATCGCTTGCAGGAAACCCCCGATAGCCCTGAAGCGCTGGCCACTCTGCCCCTGCTGCAGTTAACCGACATAGCCGCCGCCTCGCCCGAACCGGCCTGCACGCTGCGACATGACGTCGCACTTGACTGCCTGCACCACACCACCCCTACCAGGCGCATCGATTACGTATACCATTATTTTCCCTTAGAAGGGCTCGCCTTCGAAGAATTGCCGTATGCCACCCTCCTCGCCCGACTTTTGGGCAAGCTCGCAACACGCACTCACACCGCTGCCGAATTGGATACGTTAATTCAATCGCGCTTGGGTACCCTGCGCTTTTTCACCGAAGCGCACGAAAGCGAAACGGATCCGCAAGCGGTTACCCTTACGTTTGTGGTGGGCACCTCTGCCCTTGCCGAAAACGTGATCGATGCCGCAACCCTGCCGGCGGAAGTGTGGTCTTCAACGCTATTCGATGATCGCGCGAAGATCAAAGACATCCTTATGCAACTGCGCATCGGGATGGAGCAGGAATTCGCGCTTTCGGGTCACAGCGCGGCCACGGCACGCATCGGATCGTATTACACTCCCGCCGCCGTTGCGCGCGACGAAATGACCGGCGTGAACTTCTATCGCTTCCTCAAAGACCTTATCGCCCGCTTCGACGATGAAGCCGAAAACCTCATGGCGCACCTGCGTGACATATCTGCGCGTATCTTCGTACAAGACGGCGCATTGGCAAGCTTCACCGGCGAGGCGCACGACTATGACCTTTTCTGGGAAAATGCACCACTGTTCGCGTTTTCCCAGAAATCAGCAGGCAGCCGCTTGCTGATTCCCGCACCCGTCATGCGCAATGAAGCGTTCATTGTGCCCGCCGATGTGTGTTTTGCCGCGATGGGTGGCGATTTGCGCAGCATCGATACTCCCTATTCGGGCACCTGGCAGGTCGCAAGTCGCGCACTTTCCTATGACTACCTTTGGAACGAGGTGCGCGTGAAAGGCGGCGCATACGGTGCCGGATTGCGCGTTGCCCGCACCGGAGGCGTGCAATTTTATTCGTATCGCGATCCCAATCTGGACGCAACGCTTGCGCGTTTCGCGAAAGCAGGCGCGTGGCTGGCCGATTTCTCTCCCGACGAAGAGGAAATGCGCGGCTACCTCATCAGCTCGGTTGCCGGCATCGATGCACCTAAAAAGGCCCGCGAAATCGCCCGACGCCAAGACATCGCCTACTTGAGCCACTTCGCACCCGACTATCGTGCCACACTGCGCGCCGAAGTGCTTGAAACCGACGGGTCGCGCTTAAACAACCTTGCCGGAGCGCTCGACAAAATTACCGCAACCGAGGCAACGTGCGTATTCGGCAGCAGAGAGATCATCGAAGCTAGCTCGGCCAACCTGACCCCGATCGATCTACTGGCATAGGCCCCTTATGTTTCCCTTTGAAACATGGAGATTTCGAGATAGAATTGCCATTGAGAAATTTTGGGGAATATATCGCTTGATTCGGTATATCTTAAATGGTATTAAATCAGTATCAATTCATGACGAGACGGAGCGATCATCATGTTAGAACTTAAAAACATCTCGTTCGAGGTTCCGCTTAAGGAAGATTCGAGCAAGACAAAACGCATCATAGATAATTTATCGATCACGATCGATGACGACAGGTTTACCGTTATAACCGGTCCTAACGGCGGTGGCAAATCGACGTTGGCCAAGCTGATCATGGGAATCGAAATTCCCACCTCGGGTCAGATTCTCTTCGATGGCACCGACATCACCACTCTCGATATCGCCGAACGCGCCAAACTGGGCATCGGTTACGGCTTTCAGCAGCCGGCACGATTCAAGGGCATGAACGTGAAAAAACTGCTCGAAATCGCAGCTGGTCGCCGCTTACCCATGCTGGCTTGCAACGAATATCTCTCCAAGGTCGGTCTGTGCTCGGCAAGCTATCTTACCCGCGAGGTGGACAAGAGCCTTTCAGGGGGCGAACTCAAGCGCATAGAAATCGCCACGATCCTTGCACGCGATCCGAAGCTGGCCATCTACGATGAACCCGAGGCCGGCATCGACCTGTGGAGCTTCGACCGCCTTACTGAAACGTTTCGCGATATCCACGCCGCACGTGATGGGCGTTCCATCGTGATCATTTCCCATCAAGAACGCATCATCAACCTCGCCGACGATATCATATTGTTGCGCGAAGGGCATATAGAAGCGACCGGCCCCACGGCCGAAATCCTGCCCCAACTGGGTTTTATTGCAAAAGAAAACCCCAGTTGCACCTTCACGCAACCGACCGAATTACACCTGACCGAAATCTCGACAAACTGCTAACTATAAGGAGGAATCATGGCTGTAGACCTATCCCCCATCGACGCCGGCCTCTTGGAAGAAATAGCCGGTATGCATGGTCTGCCGAAAGGCGCATTCAACATCCGTAAAGACGGCAAACTGGTCGAACGGCATTCGTCGGCCAATATCGAAATAGAAACCAAGACCGACCACCCAGGCATCGACATCCGCATCAAGGCGGGCACGAAAGGCGAAACGGTATACATCCCCGTCATCGTCACCCAATCCGGCCTTAAAGACGTCGTGTACAACACGTTTTACGTGGGAGCCGACTGCGATGTCACCATTATCGCCGGTTGCGGCATTCACAACGAAAGCCACCAGGCTTCGCAGCACGATGGCATTCACAGCTTTTATTGCGGGAAAAACTCGCGCGTGAAATATGTCGAGAAACACTACGGTGAAGGATCGGGCACCGGCGATCGCATTTTGAATCCGGTAACCAACGTGTTTATGGAAGAAGGTTCGCACTGCGAAATGGAATTGACCCAGCTACGAGGTGTTTCTTCCACCGTGCGCGACACCAATGCCGAACTGGCGCAGGGAGCACGGCTGGTGTTGACCGAGAAGCTCTTGACGCACGATAACCAAGTGGCCACTTCCAATATGAAAATCGAACTGAAAGGCGACGATTCCAGCGTGCAGGTTATTTCTCGCAGCGTTGCCCAAGATAATTCGGTGCAGGTGTTCAATCCCCTCGTTATCGGGCAAGCGGCTTGCCGCGGTCACGTGCAATGCGATGCGATCATCATGGGGCACGCAACGGTAAAAGCTATCCCCGGCATCGAAGCGGCCTGCGAAGATGCGTTGCTCGTGCATGAAGCGGCCATCGGGAAAATCGCCGGTGACCAGATTGTCAAGTTGATGACGCTTGGTCTGACCGAAGAAGAAGCTGAAAAAGAAATCTTGGAAGACTTTTTAAACTGATTGCGCCGCATAACTATTTTCTTTAAAAAAAGCCCCGACAGATGCTGTCGGGGCTTTGACGTACGCTGAGATGATGAAGCGTACGCCTCAAAAAAACCTACAGGCGATGCCTTAAGCCGCCGCTACGGCATTGGCACCGGCGTCAGCATCGGGAGCAGGAGCTGCGGGAGCCGGTTTGGCGGACGCTTCGGTGGTTGCCTGCTTCGAGGCTTCCGTAAGAGGAACCGCTGCCAAATCAAGCGGGGAACCCAGCCATTTGCTTTCGATAACCCCTATCGTGCCGTTGGTGGAAATCGTTTTAAGCGACTCGCTGATAGCTGTCGAAAGATCGGTGTTCGTTTTCGCAACGCCCACACAGTAACCGCTTGCCTGCTTCAAAAGCGCCATAATATGCACGTCGATACTGTTACTGTGCGCCACATAAGAACCGATCACGGCATCGGCAGCCACGTAGGCAGCTGCGCCGGTTTCGACCGACCCGAAGGCCGCCTTCAAATCGGGTGCGGCAACAAGGGCCTTATCGCTGAATTGGTTATTGACTTCCCATGCACTCATCGAAGAGGTTTGCGCTGCAATAAGCGGCGTTGCTTCGGCGGTGGGAAGTGCCGTGGTGGAAGCAGGGGCAAACAACGCTATCGACGTCTGAACATAAGGTTCGGAAAGCCAGCACATAAACGCCGTCGTCGTTTTATCGAGACCCATGATGATATCGACATCGCCCTTGGTAAGCGAACCCTCAGGATCGCTGCCCACATCGACGACCTTCAAATCAAGACCCAACTCATCGGCAAGCGCAGCAGCGACATCAACGTCAAGACCGACAATTTTACCCGAAACCTGCGCGGCAAACGGCGGATTCTGCGCATTGACACCCACACGAAGCGTCTTCTTTTCCCCAATGGTCGGAGTGTCTACGCTCGCTGTTTTCGTCGGTGGCGTATAGCTTTGCGTGGCACACGCACATAACGAAACTGCCATACACGCAGCCACGGCGCAGCTGAACATCAGCCTTATCGAACGCTTCATACAGGCTTCCTCCCTTTACCTCTTAAACAGTAATGCTTCTTTCGACTGACCTAGTCTTTGCCCCCACACTCGCGTACCGGGGGCAAGCCTTGTCGACCTGTTACCCTCTCGCCCGTGCAGCCGAATGCCGCAATAGCGGGCGGTACGTCTTACTTCTAGGATGCGCCATGCTCGCTTGCGGGGCAAGCCCGCATAGCTTACGTGGATCCTTTTGACCGCATCTGCCCTGGACTTGGGATTACTCCCGCAACTACAGACTCGAAAGAAGTCAGGCTTCAGTGTACCAGATAAGAAAAGACCTGAAGTAAACTGCGCGAATTTTGCAAGTTTACCCTCGCGTCCCGTTAGACCCCGTAAGGTTTTGGCAGAACACGGTAAGGTTTTCAAGGGTGATGGGTAAGATTGACGGAGTAAGATCAAACAATGACCGGAAAAGCTCACACGTTCGAAGCCTCCGCGCAATACCGTGCATTGGTACACGACTACGCCCATGCCGCAACCGAAGCGCTGGCCGAAACGCTCTGGCCAACACGTTGCGCCCTGTGCGATATGCCCGGCACGCTTTTGTGCGACGAATGCCAACGTGCGCTTGCTTTCATCGATTTTTGGCGTGCATGCCCCTTATGCGGAGCTCCGCACGGGAGCGTCCAGTGCAGTGAATGCAATCCGATTGCCCTGAAAACCCTTGCACGAAAAAAACTTCCCTTTTCGGCCTGTGTATGCACCGCAGCCTTCACCCCCACGACCGCACGCTTGATAACCACGTATAAAGATCGAGGCGAAGTGCGGCTGGCGCAAAGTATCGCACACATGATGGCGCAGGTTATCCCGCCGAGGTGGCCGATCGAGCTCGAAGCTATTACGGTTATACCCGCCAGTGCAAACGCGCTGCGGCGGCGCGGATTCGACCACGCCCGCCTTCTCGCCGATGCGCTTGCCGACGCGCTCAACATGCCCGTCGTACCCACACTCGCGCGCCCGCGCAGCAAAGACCAGCGCGGTCTTTCGAAAAGCGAGAGAGCTCAAAACATGAAGGAGCGTTTTCAGGTGAACGCCGCCCTGCACTCTCCGCTTCCTTCATCGATCTTGCTGGTCGATGATGTGTTCACTACAGGAGCAACCCTTTGCGCCGCCACCGATGCCCTCCAGGCGGCCGGGGTTGGCGAAGTGCGCTGCACAACGTTTGCCCGAGTCTGGTAAAAAAGAGGCGAAGATCGGCTACCTTTTCGTTAGGATCGTGCGAAAGCCCCTGATAAAATGATAGTTTAAAACATCGACCAAACCGAAAATGATATTCATATCCATGCCCGACATGGCAACCGAGCGCAGCGGGGTTTCCATTGCCGTATCGTTGAGTTCTTCCTGCAACGAGGGATTATCCTTAACGATCTTTTTCAACAGGATGCGCAATCCCATATGAACGATTTTACCCAGGGTCGAAGTATGCAAATCCCCCAGAGTGGCATTGACGGTATAAGGACGCATCGACGTCAACTGCCGAGGAAACGGACGCCCGAAAAACTGCCTGAAATCCTCAGAAGAAAAACCTTGGGGATGCACTTCGCGATACGAAGCGGGAATGGTATCGACTGCCGGTTTTTCCGCACCAAAGCGCATGATGCGGGCGGTAAGACGTACATCACGGCTCGAAGCCGCCACACGAATCTCGTATTCCCCCGCCTCGATACGCCAGTCTTGTTCTGCAACATCAAAATGAGCAAAAGCGCGCATGTCAAGATTGAATGAAACAGTGCTGCCCTGCCCCGGCTCGAGCGCAACCTTCGCGAACCCCTTCAGCAGTTGAGGCGCTTTGATTACGCCGGGATCAAGAGGGGCTACATAGAGCTGAACGACTTCACTACCCGCACATGAACCGCCGTTTCGCACGGTGCACGATACGCGCACGGAAGCGTTCTCGTTGCCCTTATCTTCCTCAATCACTTCAAGATCATCGTAGATGAAGTTCGTGTAAGAAAGCCCATAGCCGAAAGGATAGGCAACATCGATACCGGCAGCATCATAAAAACGATATCCGGTAAAGATGCTTTCGGTGTAGAGCGCCTGGCGCCCCGGCGCAGGAAAAGCGGTGCCGCAAGGGGTGTCAGCCAAGGAAGCCGGCCAACTTTCGGCCAACTTACCCGAAGGATTCACCCGTCCGAACAAGAGATTTACCGTTGCATGGCCGCCTTGACACCCCGCAAGATAGCTGAGAAGGATAGCGCGCGGCATTTCCTTATGCGGAATGACGAAGGGCGAACCACCCTGCATAACCAAGATCGTCTGGGGATTGGCCGCAACGACACGCTCCACCAGCGTTGCATGCGCCGCGGGAATTTCCATATCATTGCGATCGTAGCCCTCCGACTCCAATGAATCCGGCAAGCCTATAAACACCAAAGCGGCATCTTTTCCCGTTGCCGCCCGCACGGCTTCCTCAATCATATCATCGGTGGTTTCACCCGTTTCGCGATCGTAGCCGGCGGCATAGGTCGCATCGATGCCCGCTTCAATCAGAGCATCCCACGTATTGTCGAGCGCGATAGGATTGATCTTCGATGAACCGGCTCCCTGATAGCGCGGCTGTTTGGCAAACGCACCGATAACCGCAATGTGCGCCGAAGCGTCAAGGGGCAGAATACCGTCGTTTTCGAGCAACACCGCCGACTGCTCGGCAACGGTGCGTGCGACCTGCAAGTGTTGCTGCATATCGCACACGAAAGGAATCTTCCGACCGCGATCGGCACGTTCGCACAAAGCGAGCACGTGGCGCACCGCAGCGTTGAGGTCCTCTATAGAAATCTCTCCCGCATCCACCGCTGCCGCCACGTCGATGCGATAATCGGGGCGCATTCCCGGCATCACCAAATCAAGCCCCGCCGGCAAGCTTGCAGTATTGGAATTAAGCGCGCCCCAATCGGTGACAAACGCTCCCTCAAAACCCCACTCACCGCGCGCCAACGTGTTCATAAGCCAAGAATCCTGCGAACAATAGCTACCATTGAGCAAGTTGTATGCCGTCATAAGCGTCCAGGGCTGTGCCGATCGCACCGCAATCTCAAACGCTTGAAGATAAACCTCGCGCAACGCACGATCATCGATAACCGAGTCGATGATAAGGCGATTCGTTTCTTGGTTGTTTCCTGCAAAATGCTTGAGCGATGTACCCACCCCGCAGCTTTGCACGCCTTCGATATAAGCCGCGCCCAAATGACCGGCCAGATAGGGGTCTTCGCTGAAGTATTCAAAATTACGACCGCACAACGGACTGCGCTTCATATTGACGCCCGGACCCAAAATCATCGCAATATCCTCTTTGCGACATTCCTCCCCCAGTGCCCGACCCATACAACGCAATAAGTCGACATCGAAGGAACAGGCGCTTGCGCTAGCCGTGGGAAACGAGGTCGCCGCAACGCTTTGATTCAGGCCGAGGTTATCGCCCGCTCCCGCCTGTTTACGCAAACCATGCGGTCCATCAGACATCATAAAAGAGCTGATACCCCACTTTTCCAAATCGACAAGATGCCAGTAATCGGCGCCGGTAGTAAGAGTGCATTTTTCCTCGAGGGTCATACCCTGCACGATGCGCTCTATATCCATAGCCTAATCTCCTGTACCTTCAGGGGCATCACCGCGCAGGATACCCATCCACGATAAGATTCGGTGAACTATATGATGGAAAGCGCGAGAACCCTCCCCGCCTGCCGCCCTCATTTGGGGCTTATGATACCCGAGAATAGCAGCGTCGGGATGCAAGAAATTGCCCTGAACGCTATAAAAAGTCGCTTTCCAACGCTTTGAGGGCGTGGAGGGCGGCTCCGTAGATGCCGCAATCGTTTCCCAGGTGCGCCGCCACAAGAGGGGTCTGGGCACATACGCTGAGAGCATGTCTGCGGTAAGCGGCGGTCAGGGCAGGAAGATAGAACGAAGCGCTTGCGCTCATTCCGCCCCCGATCACTATCAAGGACGGGTCAAACACGCAGGATATCTGAGCAAGACCGAACCCGAGCGCTTCAGCAAAATCGCCAACGACCGCCTCGGCAAGCGCGTCCCCGGCACGTGCGTGGTCAAAAACCTCTTTCGCCGTCAAATCATCGACGCAGGCAAGGGAAGAAGGGGCTTTCGACGTATCGCGCAACAGGCGTCGAGCCATGCGCACGACGCCTGTTGCCGAAGCGTATTGCTCCAAGCAACCCCTCTGCCCGCAGCCGCACACTTCGGTTTCGGTGAAGCACACACGCAAGTGCCCGATTTCACCCGCTGCTCCGTGGGCACCGCCGAGCGAGGTGCCGCCAACCACTATGCCAGCTCCGATTCCCGTACCGAGCGTGACAAGGATAAAATCGTCAACCCCCACGGCAGCCCCCCGCCACGCTTCCCCCTTCGCTGCCGCGCTCGCATCGTTGAGCACCGCAAAAGAAGCACCGGGAAAAGAGGAAGCGAGAAAGGAAGTGTAGGATTCCAGATCGAGATCGATATTCGTGCACAGCCCAAGCAATCCGGCAGTGTCGACAACAGCCGGTACGGCTATCCCCAGAGCAACAATATCGCGGCATGCCCCACCACACGACTCCAACAAGGCGTCGAGGGCCTGTGCGAGCGCGGGAAAACATCGAGGATCAGAAGTTGAACGCGTTACGAAATCGCTTTTAGCGCAAAGATTTCCCTCGCGAGAAAAAAGACCCAGTTTTGTGGTGGTGCCGCCCATATCAATACCAAGAAGAGCTCCACCCATGTTTCCCTCCTTGCCAGATGCAAGATCGAAAAAAGTATACGATTAGACGCGATCGAGTTTTTCGGCTGCATTTGCTCCCGAAAACTCTTCCACATTGACCGTGATACTGTGCTGGATGGGCTTCCACTTGGCCTTCTTCACCAAAGCGACCAGCGCAATAGGAATATAGGTCAGCATGAACAGAGGGAACGTGAACATGTAGCGCACTTTTTTACCCGTGGTGGAATGGATGTTGTCCCATTCAGTGAATGTGGTCAGCACCGCGAACACGAACATGAATATCGTATAGTTGAACAGGCAGAAGAAGATCGAGGAGGCCGAAGAGGCGACCATGACGCCGGTGGACATCGCGCCGGTAAGGCCAAGCACCAAAATGATGGCGTTAAACGTGATGGATACGATGGTGAGCAACATGCCCGGCGCAATGGTCATAAGCATGTCGTAGCAGGCAAAACGCGAACCCTTCGGGTTGGTGACGACGCCCTTTGCCAAGCGGCCGCCGTATTTGCCGAACACCTGGTAAAAACCTTTGGCCCAGCGGAAACGCTGATTCCAGGAGTCTTTGAACGTGATGGGCTGTTCATCGTAGAGAATCGCCGTCGGACAATACGCGATGCGTTCGCCCTGCAAAATGGTATTTGCGGAAAATTCGATATCCTCGGTAAGCAGGTGCCATTTCCAGCCACCAGCGCGTTCGATAAGCTCGGACGACACGAAGAACCCGGTACCGGAAACCGCGCAGCTTGTGTTCAAGGTAAGACGTGCCTGGTTGAGGTATTTCGCCTCGCGCAAGAACCACACCGCATAGCCCGCTGAAATCCAGTTTGAATCATAGTTCTTCGAGTTACGGTAGCTGGTGGACGCCTTCGCGCCATTGTCGAACGTGGCGTTCATTTCACGGAAATAGTTCACGTCGAGCACGTTGTCGGCATCGAAAACAAAATAGGCTTCATAGCCGGCATCGCTATAGTGTTCACGAATACAGGAAAAGCAATAATCGAGCGCGTAGCCCTTGCCCACTTCCTTCTTGTTGAAGCGCGGAAACACGATAGCACCCGCTTCACGGGCAACTTCGGCGGTGTTGTCGGTGCAGTTATCGGCAACGACAAAGACATCGATCAATTCCTGTGGATAATTTTGCACTTTGATGGAATGAATAAGGTCGCTAATCACTGCGTTTTCGTTACGTGCAGAAATAACGGCAGCGAACCGATGGTTCTTCTTGGCCACAAGCTGCTTCGGCTTCCGGGTAAGCACAACCAACACGTAATAAAGCTGATAGATATAACATAGCGAAAATGCCAAAAACACGCAGAAATTAAAGATATCCACGAAAGAAATCTGCGAGAAGAATTGATCCAACACCAACGACTCCTTAACATGCGCTGCCTTAAGGGAGCGACACCAATGAAACATTTCGGCAGGATGACACGGCACGCGCTTATGCGCAGCAAGCCATTCGCGGTAGAGCGAGGAACTTAAACTGCACAGATTATAGCTACTTTAACGAGGGCTTGCCGGGCTGGAAGCCGTTCGTTACCTTTAAGGGTGCTATTACCGAATGAAATTACCGATTTGGCATAGCTTCACCACATCTCTTCCATATTTATTGAGCGTTTCTTGAGCGCTTTTCAGGACGGGATTCCACCGTATCGTCTATGTGATAATCTGAGATGGTAAAGAAGGTTTACCTGGAAGGAAGAATATGGACTGCGATATTCACGACAAGACACTCGCCGATGCGGGTCTCGAACGTATTTTATGGGCCGACCGCGACATGCCG
>JAVWCK010000022.1:0-17764 GCA_036649035.1 Raoultibacter sp. | reverse complement strand
GTGCCTCAAAGCACGACCGATCCGCCGCTATGAAAGATGTGCGCTAGATGCATACCCCGCACAACACAACAGCGCCCCAGCCTGACCACCGGGAGCGCCATTCTGCGCGTCGTATCTCAGGACACAACCAGGACACAACGAGCACGAAACTACCTAGTTTTACCTATAGCTACCTATAGCCAAGACACACGTAAATCACTCTAAAAACAGCTTCTGACCTGCGGTTATAAACAATTGACACGGTAGGGGTCACAAGTTCAAATCTTGTATCGCCCACCATTAAATATCAGGCCAGACGCACTATAGCGTCTGGCCTTTGCTTTTTTTCATAGCCCTCAGTATGCCGAAAGGCCGTTATTGATACATACGGAAGACGATGTATAGTGCTGTCGAAGGAAGACCGTCGATGCGGTAGATATCGGAAAGCGAACATGCCGATGCTTTCCATTTATAGGGGGTATCACCGGTATCAAACGTTCCCGCATAAAACGTGTTGCCCGCTTCATCGGTTGCGATTTCACCGGCGGTAGCAGGATCGATACCTTCGCTAACCAAGGTGGTTTGCAGAGCGGTTGCCGGGTCTGCAGAAACAAAGTCGGCATATTTAACCCTCATGTCGATATATTCTCCGCGATCTACCATTAAGCGCCAGGAGCCATTGAGGTATTTTGCGGCGTTGGAAGCGGAAAGTTTATCGATGCCGGTGGTGTAGGCGACTCCCGCATCGGCCAGCGAGATATCGGCAGGTAGTTTGATGAGATCGAGCCCACCTACGTATTCGTTTGCTGCACCGAATCTATAGGTTATCAACCCGGCATCGGTGAAGCCTGTTTCGATAGTGGCATCATCGAGTATCATGAGGTTTGCAAGTACGGGTAAATCAAGGGAAATCGGTTTATTGATGTTTTCTTCCAAAGCGGCGGCTTCATGGGCTTTGCCGTTTACGACGCTATCGTAGGTTTGAAAAAGGAATATCCCACCTATTATCGCGGCCGCGATAACGAAAACCAAAAGTAGGGAAAGCTGGTTTCGTGGCAGGTCGAAAGGGCGCTGCAGACCTGATCCGTCAGGATAGTTGATACGCGGTTTTTCTCCAGACACCGTTCTGCCGTTCTGCTGTTTGCTCATCGAGCCTCCCAAAAGCATTGTGTACTTTGGGCATTATAGCATTGTGCGGGGTAGGCATAGATAAATCAGCGTGTTAGGATACCTTCCAACCCGTGGGGGAGTAGTTAGCACCGAAAACGTGCGATACGTTCAACATCATGGCCACCGCGCCTGGACGTATTTTAAATAACGAGACTCATGGTGCAGTTAAGCTGTACCGGAGTCTTTTTTTATGCTTCGGCCTGCAGGTATATGATCGAGAGAAAAAGGAGAACGCATTGGATTTATCAATATTCGCAACGCCGGAGGCCTGGATCAGCCTTATCACGCTGATTTTCCTTGAAATAGTTCTCGGTGTGGACAATATCGTCTTTATCGCCATCACGACTAACCGCCTTCCTGAAGAAAAGCAACACATCGGTCGCAAGCTTGGTTTGGCGGGCGCCTTGGTGATGCGTATCGTCTTTTTGTGCTTCGCGTCGTATCTGATTCACATGACGACGTCGCTTTTTGACATCAACCTCGGGTCGTTCTCCCATGGTTTCTCGGTACGCGATATCGTGTTGCTGTTGGGTGGCGGTTATCTTATCTATAAGGGGATTTCCGAACTGAGAAGCGTCCTGGGCTTGACCGAGGAAAAAGCAGCTCACGGAAGCGACGAGCACAAGAAGCTTCATCAACTCATGCTTCCGCAGGCCATTGGTACCATCATGGTCATGGACCTCGTGTTTTCCATCGACTCGGTTATTACGGCGGTTGGCTTGGCCGATCATCTGATCATCATGATCTTGGCGGTTATGATCGCTGTGGTGCTTATGATGGTGTTCATCGACCCCATCTCGAAGTTCATCAACGGTCACCCCGAGATGAAGATTCTTGCCTTGTGCTTCATCGTTGTCATCGGCATTTTGCTGTTTCTTGATAGTCTGGGCATCAACTCGGGTATCGAAGTGCTCAACATGCATGCTGAGAAGTTAATGGTATATTTTGCTATGGTGTTTGCTTTTGTGCTAGAGCTTATCCAGATGGCATACAATTCCAATTTATTGGCCTGGAAAAAAGATCGCTGGAAGCAAGATACTGCCAGTCAGATTGAACGCGTCAAGCAAGAAATGCTCGAACGTTTTGAAAATGAGCAAGAAGAGCAAAAGGGAAACGTCCCGGCCCAGGAAGCTTCCTCGGTTCAGCGGATCACCCCGGTATTCATCGGCAGCAATGTCTACATTATGATGCCGATAGAGGATGAAGACGCTGACTCATTTAGGCAGCTTGCCGCAGCACAGGGAGCGATGCCCATGCAGCCAACCATCGAAATCGAAGGTGAACTTGTCGAGGAAGCGAGCGGGGAGGATGCAAAGCCCGCAAAGTCGGAGAGTAAAGGCGAATAACTTCCGAGTTTTTTAGGTATATAAAATAGCCCCTGAATCACCTACGGGTAGGTTCGGGGGCTATTTACGTCTTCGAAAGAGCAGGTAGAGCTTTCGGGCAAGTTTACGTGAACAGGTTGTAACCTTCATCGGAAACAATCAACCGGGTGGCCTTATCGAGTACGTGCGCGGTAAAGGGGGTGAGCACACCCGTCGTCTCGCCGTCGTATTGTACTTCCATGGGAGGATCGGCGATGACCTCTATTTCGCGGGCTGAGTGGATTTCAAGGGCATCGCTGCGATCGGGAAAATCCCCTTCGCGGTCAAGCGCTGCAGCCACGATGGCGGGAACCAACTGAAGGGCATATGTTGCCTTCAGAATCACGACATCGAGTATTCCGTCACGGGGGCGGTTGTCGTGGGTGACAGAAAGGTCGAATTGAATCTTGGAAAAGTTGATAAGGAGGATGCCCAGGCCATCGCTTTCGATGGTTTTACCATCAAGTTTGAGCGTAAAGTGTGATTTTTGCGGCATAGGATTGGCGATTGCCGCCGATAGGTAGGCCATGGGACCCAAAAAGCGCTTCGTATGTTGGGCGCCGTGCATGATGGCGGCATCATAACCTGCCCCTGCCATGATGGAGAATCCAAAATGTTTATCCCCCACTTGGATTTCACCCATATCGAAATCCAGCTGCTTGCCCGTGCGTGCCATTTTTCCCAACGCATGGGTTTCGATAGGCGAGGCGAGATTGAGAGCAAGAAGATTCGCTGTGCCTGCGGGAAAGGGGAGAATGGGTACTTTGGTGTTGCGCAAGAGGTAGCTGACCGCAGTCACCGTGCCATCGCCGCCACTGGCTATAACAACATCGAAGCTGTCGGCATCTTTTAAAAGGTCGGCTACTTCGCTGGTGCCATCGGTCGAACGGAGGCAGAGTTCATCGCCGTCCTGGGCAAAAGCGCGCATAAAATCATAAATCGCGCCTTCGCCGAACCCTGAATTCAAATTATTGATGATAAGTAGTTTCACATATTCCCTTTCAGCTATTATGATAGTACCGCAAAATGAATACGAAAACGAAGGATGTCCGTCAGTTGTACATAGCAAACCAGGAAATGTTGACAAGTTTTGTCGAACGCGCCCGCGCTTCGTCGGTTTTAGCCATAGATACCGAATTCCTTCGGGAGAAAACCTACTATGCCCGCCTCTGTCTTTTGCAGATGGCGACTGATACCGAAGTGGTGGTGGTCGATCCGTTTGAAGTCGAGGATCTCGGTGTTTTGGGAATCCTCTTAAGCGATGAGCATATCGTTAAGCTTTTTCATGCGGGGTCGCAAGATGTCGAGATACTTTATCGGGAAGTGGGCGTGATGCCTACGCCGCTTTTCGACACCCAGGTTGCTGCAGCCTTGTTGGGTCAGACGCAGCAGGTCGGTTATGGGGCTCTCGTGCAATCCGAGTGCGGCGTGGTATTGAAGAAAATCGATTCGTTCACCGATTGGTCGCGTCGACCCCTTTCTGATTCTCAAAAACAATATGCTGCTGAAGATGTGATTTATTTGCCCAAAATGTACGAGCAGATGAAGGCATCGCTTATTGAAAAAGGGCGACTGCATTGGCTTGATCAGGATTTCCGTGAATTGGCAAACCCCCAACGCTACGATAGCGATCCGCGGCAACGCTACAAACACCTCAAGCGAGCCTCTCAATTGGGGCCGCGACAGCTTTCGGCTGCTCGTGAGGTCGCGGCGTGGCGTGAAGAGCTTGCTCGTAAGCGTGATTTGCCCCGCAAGTGGGTGATGACCGATGAGCAGATCGTTGAAGTGTGCAAACGCAGCGCGCGCAGCATCGATGAGCTCTTCATGGTGCGAGGGCTCAGCGATAGTCTCTCGACGGCTCAGGCGCGTACGGTGGTGGCGTTGATTGAAAAGGGGCTTGATGCCGATGAGCTAACGTGGCCGCATATGAAACACATGAAAAAGGGCGAGGCTAACGTCGATGTCGAAGTCGACTTCATGTGCGCGCTCGTTCGACTGCGGGCGAAGGAAAATAATGTGGCCTTCCAAACGCTTTCTTCTCGTGACGATCTTGTCCAGATGGCACGGGGTCACTACGAAGAAGTCGATATGCTGCACGGATGGCGCAAAGAATTGATAGGGGATGAATTACTTGATCTTCTTGCAGGGAAGATAACGCTCAGTATCGAAGAAGGTAAACTCAAGGTTACGAATATTTCACAGTAATCTGTTTTTATCGTACCCTATCACCAGCATCCGTATAATATGACAAACACAATATGAAGGAGTTTGCCAATGACAGGATCCTATCTCGCTTTAATCGCGGTGACGTTGCTTATCGGATTTGGAGCGCAATTTTATGTCAATTCACAATTAAAGAAATATACCAAAGTGCCCATTTCGTCGGGTATCACCGGGGCGGAAGCGGCGCGGCGCATGCTGGCTTTCCATGGCGTTACCGGTGTGGAAATACAGCGCGGTGGTCCAGGACAGGATTTTTTCGACCCCCGCACCAACAGCATAACGCTTGATCCCGAAGCCTTCGATGGCACCTCTATCACCGCGACAGCGACCGCCTGCCATGAAGTTGGCCATGCGTGCCAGTATGCCAAGGGCTACGCACCGATGAAAATCCGCACCACCATTGTGCCCGTGGTCAACGTTGCATCGAATGCCTGGATGTTTTTGCTGATGATCGGTATCTTCATGAATATTTCCGGATTGACGACGCTCGCCATCATCATGTACGCCGCAGTTGTTATCTTTCAACTGGTGACCTTGCCGGTTGAATTCGACGCGAGCCGTCGTGCTATGGCCTATGTGGGGACCACGGGTATTTCCCAGGCGGAACAAGGTGGCGCATTTTCCGTTCTGCGCGCTTGCGCTTTCACCTATGTGGCTGCGGCTTTGACTTCGATTCTGCAGCTGCTCTACCTGCTTGCCCAGCGACGCGACTAAGAATTCTTTATCGTGGCAGATACGCACACCACTCAGCAGGCGCCCCTTTCCGTGTCGGCAGCTATGGCGCTTGCCAAGGGCGCCCTTGAAAGCTGCACGCTCACCGTTATCGGGGAGGTGTCGGAATTTTCGCACAAGCGTGGTTACAAGGCGGTCTATTTTACGGTAAAAGACGCCGGGGCCAGCTTGCCCTGCATGATGTGGCTCAACCGCTACGAAGCCCAAAAGGTATCGGTGCAGGTGGGATCCTTGGTGGAAATGACGGGCCGCTTCACCCTCTATGCGCCAAAAGGACGCATGAATTTCGACGTGTTTTCCCTTGCCCTGGCGGGGGAGGGGAACTTGCGCTTGCGGGTGGCTAACCTTGCGAAGAAACTTGAGACCGAAGGGCTGATGAGCCCCCAGCGCAAGCGGGAAATTCCAGTGATGCCGGCAATAATCGGCCTGGTCACTTCTCCGCGCGGTGCGGCTGTCCATGATGTGCTGCGCACCTTACGCAGGCGTTTTCCTGTGGCGCGCGTTGTGGTGGCGGGTGTTCCCGTTGAAGGGGATCGTGCGCCTGCGGAGTTGATAGAAGCCTTGCACGCTGTTGAATGCGCCGGCGCCGAAGTGGTGCTTTTGGTGCGGGGTGGTGGCTCGTTCGAAGACCTCATGCCGTTTAATGACGAAGCTCTTGCTCGGGCAATCGCCGCGCTCAGCGTGCCGGTTGTGACCGGTATCGGGCATGAACCTGATACGAGCATTGCCGACATGGTGTCCGACTTGCGCGCATCCACGCCAACAGCTGCAGCCGAAGCGGTCAGTCCTGATCGCGCAAGCCTGGAACTCGCCCTCGATGCCAAGACGACCGCGCTTCACGCTGCGCTGAAACGTCTTATCGAACGCAATGAGCAATCCTGGGAACGTATCGCGTCGCGTCCTATCTTCCTTGATTCCAACATGCTCTTCGCAACGGAAGCTCAAACACTCGACATGATCGAAGAGCGCCTGCACCGCATCATTCCCCAGGGTCTTGCCCGTGATGGTGAAAAGCTCACCACCCTGCGAGCGCGTATGCAGCAAGCCATGCCTCATGCGCTTGCTCGCGATGCCACTAGCCTCAACAGTAAAAGTGAGCGATTGCGTTTGGCGGGACGTTCGCTTTTACCGCGTTTTGAAAATGAGATGGCACTGCGCGCCTCCCGCCTTCATGATCTGTCGCCGTTGACTATTTTAGCGCGTGGATATTCGGTTACCCGTGATGAGGAAGGTCGCATTTTAAAGTCGGTGAACGGGTCTACCCCTGGTCAGCACGTTCGTGTCAATGTGGCCGATGGTGATTTGTTCTGCGAAATCGAACGGGTTGAACATATTGAAAATGCACTGGTTATTTTGGAGGACGTATGATTTCTGATCTGAAACCAATCGAAGAACTCAGCTTTCGCGAAGCAATGAACGAACTGGATGGTATCGTCGGTTTGCTTGAAAGCAATACGCTTGAACTTGAAGAAAGCTTGCGGCGCTATGAGCGCGGCGTTGCTTTGTTGGCCGCACTGCGAAGCCGCTTGACTGATGCTGAACAAAAAGTCGAGGTATTAATGGGGCAGCTTGATGCTTCGGTCGATGACGACACCATTGATTCGACTTTGCAAAAAGCCTAGGTCGTCATCGACCGATACCGGATGCTTTGCAAAACAAAGCGCGTGCCTGTTCGCTAAAGAAAGGAACCCCTTATGGAAGATTGTGTTTTCTGCAAAATCGCCGCAGGTGAAATACCTGCTACAAAAGTTTATGAAGACGAGCGCGTTGTTGCCTTCAACGATTTGAGCCCGCATATGCCAGTACATGTCCTCATTATTCCCAAGCGCCATTATGCCGATATCGGCGATAATATCGAGGATGACATGATGGGACATCTTTTCAACACGGTCAAAAAAGTAGCACATATCACCGGAATCGATGAGAGTGGCTATCGCGTGATCGTTAATACCGGAGATAACGCGCAGCAAAGCGTGCATCATCTCCACGTCCACGTTTTGGGGGGCGCACCGATGAATAGCGGCTCTCCCGCAATCGAGGGGTAGCGCAGGAGTGAGTGCTCTATAACCGTTCACCGTTTGCCGAAACAGAGGCGGTCTTGTTCGTTGTTGAAACGTTTGATGCCTAAAATAGTATCTTTGAAAGAAAACGTTTAAGGAGGCACTCTTTGAATGTACTCGTTGTCAATGCAGGTTCATCGTCTTTGAAATATCAGCTCGTGAGCGTCGAGCAGCAAAAAGTGTTGGCAAAGGGCATTTGCGAACGTGTTGGTTCTGCGGAAGCGTTTCACAAACACGGTATCGACAAAAACGAAGTTGTCATCGATGCGGAAATGAAGAACCATGATGACGCCATGGCTTTGGTGTTGGCCGCTTTGGTTGAAGGTCCTGATAGGGCGATTGATTCGCTTGATGATATCGATGCCGTTGGTCATCGTGTCGTGCAAGGGGGCCCTTATTTTCCGAAGTCTGTTCTTATCGATGATGACGTCATAGCAAAAATCGATAAACTGGCAGAATTGGCGCCCCTTCACAATAAGGCAGCCCTTATGGGGATACATGCCTGCACGGTTCAAATGCCCGATATTCCCCAGGTGGCAGTATTCGATACGTCCTTTTTTCAGACGTTGCCTCCTAAGGCGTATATGTATCCGCTGCCCTACGAGCTCTACGAAAAATACGGTATACGCAAATATGGCGCTCATGGTACGTCGCATCGCTATATTTCTCAGCGCGCAGCAGAGCTTTTGGATGAACCCCTCAACGAGCTCAAGCTTATCACGTGCCATCTCGGCAATGGTTGCTCCATGTCGGCTATCGACCATGGAGTTGCCGTGGATACCTCCATGGGGCTTACGCCGCTCGATGGCTTGATGATGGGTACGCGTTGTGGTGCGATTGACCCCGCCATCGTTCCGTTTATCATGGAGCACGAACACCTTGATACGGCTCAAGTTAACGACCTCATGAATAAAGAATCGGGTTTGCTCGGTATTTCGGGTATCAGCAATGACCTGCGCAGTGTGCGAGATGCTGCCGAGCGCGGTGATGAACGGGCGCTTTTAGCTTACGATATGTATTCGAATTCCGTCAAAAAATATATCGGTCAGTACACGGCTATCATGGCTGGTGTCGATGCAATCGTTTTGACGGCGGGCGTGGGTGAGAACTGCGAGAAGATGCGCCGCATGATTTTTGCCGGCATGCAGCCTCTGGGCATCATCCTCGATGAGGAAAAAAACCATCAGCGCGGCTTCGAGCGGGAGATATCGACCGAGAATTCCCCGGTAAAGATCATCATTATCCCTACGAACGAAGAGCTGATGATTGCGCTCGATACCTTCGATATCATTCACGAACGCAGCTAGGTTCTTTGCAGCCAGGCTATCGAATCGAAGCGATAAAAGGCACCATACCAAAAAAGGGAGCGCTCCGAAGATGCGCTCCCTTTCTTATTCCTGCGTTGTCGCAGCGAGATAGTTTATCTCTTTGCGGTATCGTTTTACTCGGCAGCTTTTTGTGCTTGGCACTGTACGGCAGTAATGCCGATAACGCCGATAATATCGTCGGCGGTGCACCCCCGTGAAAGGTCGTTGACCGGTGCGGCGATTCCCTGGGTTATCGGTCCATAGGCTTCGGCGCGCGCCAGACGCTGTACAAGCTTGTATCCGATATTACCCGCATCGAGATCGGGGAAGACCAATACATTTGCCTTGCCGGCAACCGGTGAGCCGGGTGCTTTCGATGCCCCTATCGATTCCACGATTGCAGCATCAAGTTGCAGTTCGCCATCAAGCGATAGCTCAGGTGCTATTTCGTGGGCGAGAACAGCAGCCTGCGACACCTTGGTCGCGTCATCGTTTTTCGCCGATCCAAAGGTTGAATGGGAAAGCAGAGCAACAAGCGGTTCGGTGTTCATGAGCGTTTGCCACGATTTTGCGGAATTGACAGCGATATGCGCCAACTTTTCGGCGTCGGGCTGCACTTCGAGGCCGCAGTCGGAAAACAGGAAGGTGCCTTGCTGCCCATAGGGGCACTCTGGTACAACCATGATGAAAAACGAACTGACCAACTTGATGCCTGGAGCGGTTTTGAGAATCCTGAGACAAGGGCTTAGCACTTGGGTCGTAGCATGGCAGGCGCCTGCAACCATGCCATCGGCCATACCCAGCTTGACCATCATAACGCCAAAGTACAATACATCATCAAGTTGCTCTTGGGCTTGCTGTTCGGTCATACCCTTTGCTTTGCGCAGTTCGTAGAGAGCTGAAGCCATTTCTTCGCGTTTATCGTAGGTGTGCGGATCGATGATTTGCGCACCATCGAGACGATAGGGACTCTCGGCTATAGCGGATGCGTCACCCACTATGATCAGGTGTGCGATATTTTGCTCGAGAATGGCTTGTGCCGCCTCAAGCGTGCGGCTATCGTTGCCCTCAGGTAAAACAATCGTTTGCTTGTCGGCTTTCGCGCGGTTCAAAATTGAATCGAGAAATGCACTCATAGGGGTCCCTTTCTAGTGTTCAGTTATCCGATTTGTATGATAATGCACTCAAATGGTAAGCTTCTCGGTAAAATAGCTTCTCGGTAGAATTAAAGACTTTTTGAGTGGGCCGGCTTGGTGCTGGTCCCTTACTGCGTAAAAGGAAGGGTGCTATGGCTCTCCAGTATCTCGAGTTTAAAGACGTCTCCATCAAAGAGTATGATGCAGTGGTTGTAGGCAGCGGTTTTGCAGGAAGTGTTGTTGCACGCGAGCTTGCGGAGCGTGCACATAAAAACGTTCTCATCATAGAGAAGCGTTCCCATATCGGCGGAAATATGTATGACTATCATGATGCTGCCGGATTGCTCGTGCACTGCTATGGCCCTCATATCTTCCATAGCAACGATAAGCGAGTTTTCGACTACCTCAATCGCTTTACCCCGTGGCGTGACTATCAACACGAAGTTCTCGCCGATTGGTACGGGACCTATTTGCCGGTGCCCTTCAATAAGAATTCGATGGAAATCGCTTTTGGACCTGAAAAGGCCGCGCGTTTGACCGAAAAACTTGTCGAAACGTTTGGCGATGAGCGCAAAGTGACCATCAATGAATTGCGTAGCAGGGAAGACGCCGACTTAACCGAAATCGCTGATTTCATCTATGAAAACGTTTTTCTTCATTACACGCAAAAGCAGTGGGGTCTTACTCCTGAAGAGGTCGATCCCAGCGTCACTGCGCGGGTACCGGTATTCGTTTCGCGCGATAATCGCTATTTTCAAGATGCCTATCAGGGATTACCCGCCGCAGGGTATACGGCTCTATTCGAGAATATGCTTGATCATGAAAACATTACCATCTGCCTAGACGTTGAAGCGGAAAGCGTCTTCGAGTTGGATTTCGAAAGCAAGGAAGAAACGGCACCGCTGAGTGCTATCAAGATCAAGGGAGCTGCTTTTACCGGACCGGTTATCTATACCGGACCGCTCGATGAGTTGTTCTTGTCGCGCTTTGGACGCCTTCCGTATCGCAGTCTTGATTTCACCTATGAAACCCTTGACGCCGATCACGTGCTGCCCTGTGGCACTGTCAATTTCACCGTCAGCGAAGATTACACGCGCATCACCGAATTCAAATATCTAACGGGGCAGAAGTCGGACAAGACTACGATCATGAAGGAATACTCACACGCCTACGATGACCCCAAGAAGCAGATTCCCTATTACGCCATCATAAATGAAACGAACAATGCGCACTACGATCGCTATCGTCAGTTGACGGCGAATTTGACGAATTTTCATCCTCTCGGTCGTTTGGCTGAGTACCGTTACTACAATATGGATGTCATCATCGGGCGCGCGCTCGATCTTGTCGATCACCTGTGCGATTAGCGAAAAGCGGAGATGTAAACCACACCATGAAAACTCTTTCATTTGTCGTACCATGCTACAATTCAGCTTCCTACATGGATGCCTGTATCGAATCGATTCTCACCTGCGGAGACGATATTGAAGTCATCCTTGTTGACGATGGATCGACAAAGGATGATACCGCTGAAAAAGCCGATGGATGGAAAGCTTCCCATCCTGAAATCATTTCGGTTATCCACAAGGAAAACGGAGGGCACGGCTCGGCGGTCAATGCGGGGCTGGCTGCCTCGACGGGGCTTTACTTCAAAGTGGTCGATTCAGACGATTGGCTTGACCCCACCGCGATGGTGCCGGTCATGGAGTACTTGCGCCAACAGGTCGAGCGGGAAAATCCTACCGATCTTTTCATCGGCAATTATGTCTATGAAAAAGTGCATGAAGATTCTCGAACCGTCATGCATTATCGCAACGTGTTTCCCGAGGGTCGCGAATTCGGGTGGAGCGATCTGGGCCACTTCCTGCAAAGCCAGTATCTTTTGATGCATTCGGTTATCTATCGTCGCAGTCTCTTAAACGATATCGGTCTGAAGCTGCCCGAACATTGCTTTTACGTCGATAATATTTTCGTCTATGTGCCCTTGCCGTATGTGAAGACGATCTATTATCGCGATGTCGATATGTATCGCTATTTTATCGGACGCGAAGACCAGTCCGTGAATGAAACGGTTATGCTTACCCGTCTCGATCAACAATTGCGTGTTACCCGTGAGATGATCGATGCAGTGAAGCTTCCCGAAGCTGTTTCTGAAAAAAAGCTCGAACACTACATGGAAAACTATCTTTCCATGATGATGTGCATCTGCTCGGTGTTTTTGCGTATGAAAAAAACGCCGGAAGACGATGATAAACTTGAAGGTATCTGGAACTATCTCGAACAGGAAAACCCAACGCTCTATCGCCGCGTGAGGCGCCATGCGCTCAACCTGGGTACGAACCTGCCTACTGAATTCGGTCGTCGCATAGGTCTTTCCGGCTATCGTGTGGCGCAAAAGATATTCAAGTTTAACTAAGGATTCGCTTAACCGCTCCGTACGGATGCGAAAGCTATTTATAGTCTTCCGGGTTCTTGGCGGCGGAACCGGTCGTGTTGTGTTTGCTGCGCAGCTCGCGTCCAAAGTGAAGGGCTTCTTCCCCAAAGCGGTCCTTCACCTTGTCGGTGGCGCTCACCAAGCCCGACCGTTTAGCGCAATCCGCTATCAGGGGCGGCACCTCATCGGTCGTGGGTGCCTGCGTGGCGATATCGAACAGCGATTCTTGCACGGAGTCGACATCGCAAAACCCGCTCATTCCCACGCCCACCAGTCGCAGTGCCATGCCGGGGCTCCATACTTCGTCGAGCATCCGATAGAGTACGGGGGTGAGGGTGTATTCGTTGTCTGCGGCTTGATCGAGTCGTTTTTGCACGCTGCGACAGGTGCGGTCGTCGAAACGGACGCGCAAGCTAACCGTGCGTCCTTTGACGCCCTTCATCCGCATGCGGCGTGCGACTTTAGCGGTTGCGGTTGCTATACCCGCTTCGATATCTTGACGCTGTGTTAAATCGTGGGCAAACGTCATCTCGTTGGAAATGGATTTCATCGGGTCGCCGCACGTTACGGGGGTCGTATCCTTACCTAGGGCGCGCAGACGCATCATGGGTGCATTCTTTCCGAAGATACGGGATAACAGCAGCTCGTCGGCGCGGGACAGATCGCCGAGTGTTTTTATATTGTGCCGATGCAGCTCCTTTTCGGAGGTCGGTCCAATACCGCTTAAATCTCGAATGGGTAGGGGGCTGAGAAAATCGAGCTCACGCCCGGGGTAGACGATGGTCAACCCCTGCGGTTTGTCTTGGTCCGATGCGATTTTTGCGATGGTTTTACTCGTGCCGAGTCCGATAGAACAGCTGATGCCCAGTTTGGCGATGCGCGCCTGGATACGTTGCGCAACCTCGATGGGGTGTTCGTTGCTGTGCGGAGTGGGGCTGATGTCGAGGAAGGCTTCATCGATGCTCACCTGTTGCATGTAGGGAGTTTCGCTGACAAGAATATCCATCACTTGTTGCGACATATGACGATAGCGATCGAAGTGCCCGCGAGTCCAAATGGCGTCGGGGCAGAGACGCTGCGCCATAGAAGAAGGCATGGCGCTTCTGACCCCGAAGGCGCGCGCTTCGTAGGAGGCGGTTGATACGACACCGTGCCTATCGGGGTCGCCGCCTACGATAACGGGCAACCCCTTCCATGCGGGGTGGTCGAATTGCTCGACCGACGCGAAGAAGGCATCGAGATCGACCAGCGCGATAGCCGGTCCTTGCCAATCAAGATATATCGGGTCGTATATTTCCATATAACAAGTTTAACATGGTCTGGTTTGGGAGGTGTGTAGTGTGCTAGGATAATAGGTTCTTGATGGAACCGATACAGAAGGGGAATCGCAATGCCGGCATTACGTGGGTTCAACCTTCATCTCGATCAGCGGCCGGTGGCCACTGTCGTTCCCGAACAGCCGGTTGCTTTGCCTTACGAAATGCGCACTGAAGTCAATTGGCTTGATTTTTCCTGTGTCACCAATCCTCTCGGCACGCCGCGGTCTTTCATCAATGCCATTCATACGGCATTCGTTGATGGCGAAGTGGCTTACAAGCCGGATAATGATGCCTACGCCCTGCGCCAAGCTCTTTCAAAGTATTTTGGTTTATGTCCGGAAGCTTTTTTGTGCTGTGCTTCCACGACTGAAATGATTCGCAGTGTTGCCCAGGCGTTTCAACCGTGCAAGGTTGGAGTCGCCCTTCCCACTTTGCCCGAATACGGCTTGGCGCTTACCAATGCCGGACATACCGTTGCCGGCATTTCCAATCCGCAGTCCTTCGTCACACGCGATCCCTATGCAGCCAGGCGCGATGGTGTTGTCTATGACGCTGCGCTTTTAGCCAATCCCAGCTATCCCGCAAGTCGTCTGTTGCCGCAAACGACGTTGATGCATTACCTTGAAGCGTGTCATTGGGTCATCGTCGATGAATCGTATATAGAGCTGACACTTGGCGGCGAATCTTTCTATTCGCTTACCGAACGTTATCGCAATCTTATCGTGGTGCGATCTATCTCTTCTTCGTTTAACATGGCGGGCATCCCCTTGAGCTACTGTGTAGCTCATCCCCAAACGATTGCCCATATCGAGCAGTTTTTTGATCGTTCAAACATTTCTATGTTCGCTGAAGTATTGGCGGGTCAGCTTTGCGACCAAGAAGAATTCCTCGATCAAACCCATGAGTTTCTTGATACCGAGATTCCTTGGGCGCAATGCATGTTGAGCCTGATTCCCGGTATACAGGTGTTTCCCGCCGAGGCCAACTACGTGCTATGCACCTATGAAAGCTCTTCGTCGATGGAGCTTGGGGCAGTCAACGCTGCCGATCTCATAGCGCGTTTGCAGCTTGCAGGTTTTTTGGTGCGCGATCTTGAAGGTGTTGAGGGGTTTGAGGATAGCCGCTATTTTTGCGTGGGTATTCGCAATCGCCCCGACAACGAGCGCCTGTTGGCCGGATTGAAAAAAATCATCTCCTGTTCGTAAGCCGCTTGCTCCGCAGTGTTTAGCGCTGGCTCGCAAGGAAGAACAGCGCAATCGTACCCGGTCCCGAGTGTGCGCCGATAACGGGGTCGACGTAGTTGATGATGATCTTGGTGATTCCCCATTTTTCGCGCAACAAGCGCGCCACATATTCCGCATCTTCGATGCAGTCGCCATGGGTGATGAAAATGGTTTGTTCTTCTAGAGGGCGCGTAGCGGTGTCAGCCATGTGTCCCACCAACGCTTGCAATGATTTCTTGCGACCGCGCACTTTTTCTTTAGCTATTAAGCGCCCTTCGTTATCAACGTGCAAAATGGGTTTAATATTAAGCATGGTGCCCGCATAGGCGCTCGCCTTAGATACGCGTCCGCCACGAAGGAGAAACATTAGATCGTCAACGGTAAACCAATGGGCCAGCTTGAGGCGATTGTCTTCAACCCAGGAAGCGACTTGTTCCAGCGTTTTCCCCGCACGTGCGTGCTGGACGGCATGATAGACCAGTAATCCTTCGCCGCCTGATGCGGCAAGGGTTTCAACGGCGTGTATCTTACGGTTGGGGAATTGAAGCTGAAGATCTTTGCATAAAATCTCGATTGCTTCATAAGTGCCGGAAAGGGCGCTTGAAAACCCTAGATAGAGTACATCTTTGCCCGCAAGAAGACGACTGCGCAACAACGCTTCGGAATCAGCGAGATTTGGCAGGGAGGTGGTGATGACCTTGCCTTGACGCATCATGGTGTAGAACTGTTTGAGGTCGGTATGCTCTCCTTTGAGATAACTTTGAAATTGTTTGTCATCGACCATGAACATCAGGGGGAGAATGTGTAAATCACAGGCATCTATCATCTCTTCTGTCAGGTTGCAGCTTGAATCGGTGACAATTTCAAAACTCATGAAAGATCCTTCCGGTTAGAGCCTAGGCGCGTTAATTAGCGGTAAAGTTGTATGCATGTCCCAAACGGATAGTTTATACGGTATTATCATTTTTTGCTATATGTCGCAATTCTGAAGCTCTTCTCCCGCAGAAACGCCACGAGATATATTCGCTTATAATAGACATATTGCTCTTATGACACTTTGAGAAAGGTATGGATTCACGTGGGAAATACCTATAAAAATACGATGAATTTACCCCAAACAGATTTCGCTATGCGGGCTAATTTACCCGAAAATGAACCAAAGCGACTCGCGAAGTGGGAAGAGCAAGATATTTATCATAAAGTACTCGATAAAAATAGGGAAGGGGAGCCCTTCGTTTTGCATGATGGTCCTCCCTACGCCAACGGTCCTATCCATATCGGGCATGCTTTCAATAAAATCCTTAAAGATTTTGTCGTCAAAAGCCACGCACAACGGGGTTATTTTACCCCTTATATCCCCGGCTGGGATTGCCATGGTCAACCGATTGAGCATATGGTTGAAAAAAAGCTCGGTCCTGAAAAAATGGCCAAAATAGATCAACCGACCCTTCGACGTCTTTGCCGTGAGTGGGCGGAAAAGTATGTCGATGTGCAGCGTGAGGGCTTCAAGCGATTGGGTGTCAATGCCGACTGGGAAGAACCTTACCTTACCTTTTTACCTGAATATGAAGCGGGAAACGTTGAGGTTTTCAAGAAGATGTATCTTGATGGCTCCGTTTATCGCGGCCGCAAGCCGATTCACTGGTGCAAGCGTTGCCATACCGCTTTGGCGGAAGCTGAAATTGAATATAGCGATGAGGTATCGCCTTCTATCTTTGTGAACTTTTTGCTCGATGAAGTGCCGGCTCCCTTTGCTGCGGCAGGTATTGAAGGGGCCGTGTCGGTTTTGATCTGGACGACAACCCCCTGGACCTTGCCGGCGAACACCGCGGTAAGCGTGGCACCCGATGCCGATTATTGCATGGTGCGGGTAGGTGGGTCCACTATGCTCATGGCCTTTGAGCTTGTTGAGGCGGTTGCGGAGGTGGCCGGTTGGGAAGCCTACGAAATCGTGAGCGACGAATCCGGTCAACCCGTTATGGTCAAGGGCATCGAACTGTCGGGTATCACCTATACCTGTCCGATACGCCAAGATCTTAAGGGAACGATGATCTATGGCGACCATGTCACCCTCGATTCCGGTACCGGTTGCGTTCATACCGCGCCCGGCCATGGTCAAGACGACTATTTGGTTGCTATGAAGTTTGATATCCCCATCCTTATGCCCGTTGATGATAACGGTGTTTTAACCGATGAGGCCGGTATTTTTGCAGGTCTTGACACTGACGATGCAAACCCTCGCATTATCGCGTGGTTGAAAGAGCAAGGCACGCTTGTCGCTGTTAAGGAAATTTCACACAGCTACCCTCATTGCTGGCGTTGCCATCAGCCGGTGATCTTTCGCGCCACCGATCAATGGTTTGTTTCTATGGATAAAAACGGTCTGCGTGATAAGGCCCTCAAGGCCATTGATGAACAGGTGAAATGGGTGCCCGAATGGGCAGCGAATCGCATCGGTTCCATGGTTGCCGATCGACCCGATTGGTGTATCTCGCGCCAGCGTTCCTGGGGTGTTCCCATCCCCGTATTCAAATGCGCGAAATGCGGCGCCACCGTCGCGACCGCGGAAACTTTCGATGCGGTCATAGAGCTCTTCAATCACGAGGGCGCCGATGCGTGGTTCACTCACGATCCGGCCGACTACCTACCCAAGGGCACCTGCTGTGAAGTGTGCGGCGGTACCGAAGTGCTTCCCGAAAAAGATATTCTCGATGTTTGGTGGGAAAGCGGTGTCTCCCATACCAGCGTTTGCAAGAAACGTGCGGACCTGCATTTTCCTGCCGAAATGTACCTGGAAGGATCCGACCAGCATCGTGG
>JAVWCK010000021.1:0-19471 GCA_036649035.1 Raoultibacter sp. | reverse complement strand
TCGTTTGCCCTGATAGCCGCCATGACGGCGCTGGTGGCTATCGGGGTGCTTTCTTTCGTGTGGGAGCAGCATTTTCAGGCCTACACGCGCGATAACCTGCAAAAACAGGCCGATAATGTCGCGGTATCCATAGCAACGAAATATACGAACAATGGGGGGGATTTGCGCCGCGACGGTACCTTGTCGCCTGCGGAATCTGCCACGAGTCTCAATTCCGGCTTGGGTATTCAGGTTATTGCGGGGGGGTTCGATCCCGTAAACGAGAGCATTCTCTACGACAATACGCGAGCGGCCGAGGGCGAGGGCGGGGTTTCGTTGGCGCCGTCCAGCCGTGCCAACGTGGTTTCATCTCCCATTATTGCTGAAGGCACAACGGTGGGCACGGTGCGCATGTGGGTGCCCGGTTCGGAATTAATGTTGAGCAAGGGCGACGTGATGTTCCGAGAACAGTCCTATCAGGCTATGATTTTTGCAGCAGCGCTTGCCATCGCATTGGCCTTGGGCATCGGCTTTTTATTTGCGCGCGGATTGGTTAACCCTATCAATCGCATGACGAAGACGGCGAAAGACATCAAGAAAGGCAATCTTTCTGCACGCACGGGTCTTACGGGTGATGACGAAGTGGCGCGCCTGGGCGAAACGTTTGATGAAATGGCCGAGTCGATCGAAAAGGATCGCGAACTTGAGCGGCGCTTGACCACCGATGTGGCGCATGAGTTGCGTACGCCGCTTATGGCTATTCAGTCTACGGTGGAGGCGATGGTCGATGGCGTGTTTGAAGCCAATGCAGAACGCTTGGAAACGGTGAACTCCGAAGTGCAACGTCTCGGCCGTTTGGTGGAAGCGTTGTTGAAGCTTTCTCGTCTTGAAAATCGTTCGTCACCGATGAGCAAGGAAGTCATCGATGTCGGCGATCTTATCTCGGGCATCATCGCGACCCATGAAGCATTTGTGGCTGATTCGGGTTTGACGCTTCGCTACGAAAGAGAAGATGATGTTTTTGTCTGCGGAGATGCCGATATGTTGAGGCAGGCGACCGCTAATCTCATCTCGAATGCTGTGCGCTACACCCCAGAGGGCGGAACTATCACGGTGAAGGTTACCAAAGGCGACCTGATGGCGTGTATCGTAGTGCAAGATACGGGCATCGGTCTTTCTCCCGAAGAAATAAAAATGGTGTTTTCCCGTTTCTGGCGTGCCGATGCGGGGCGCGATCGCGCCAGTGGTGGCTTGGGTATTGGTCTTGCCGTGGTCAAGGAAATCGTCGATCGCCATGGTGGATGGGTGCGCGTGGAGGGTAAGCTCGACGAAGGAGCCTGTTTCACCATTTATGTACCTCTTTATAATGAAGAAACGGCTAAGAACCGCGAAAAGATGAAGTTCAAGAACAAAAATGCTTCATAATACAAAGCAATCAGTACACAAGCCCTTTACGTCCCCGTTGCATAACGGAACGCGAAGGGCTTGTGTGAGGTAATCGAAAGGAAACGAAATGGCAGGGATCGATATCAAGCCCGACGCGCAAGGGAAAGTACGCGATTTATACGATTTAGGCGACAGGCTTTTGCTCGTGGCAACCGATCGCATTTCGGCGTTCGATTTCATTTTGGAAGATGAGATTCCCTATAAGGGTCAGGTGCTCACGCAGCTTTCTTGTTTTTGGTTCGACCTGTTATCAGACGTGGTTGAGAATCATTTGATTTCCGCTGAGGTAAAAGATCTTCCCGAACCGTTCAAACCTCATGCCGAATATCTTGCCGGGCGTTTCATGTTGGTCAAGAAAGCGGAAATGTACCCTGTCGAATGTATCGTGCGCGGGTATCTTGCGGGCAGCGGTTTGAAGGAGTATGCCAAGCAGGGCACGGTGTGCGGTATTCAGCTTCCGGCGGGGCTTAAAAACTCATCGAAGCTTCCTGCCCCTATCTTCACTCCGTCAACCAAGGCCGATATCGGCGACCACGATGAAAACATCAGCTTCGAGCGTTGCGCTGAGCTCATCGGGGAGCAATCCGCTCAGACCATTCGCGATTTGACCTTGGCGGTATACACAAAAGCAAGCGAGCACGCCGCTTCCCAGGGTATCATTATCGCCGACACGAAGTTCGAGTTCGGTCGCTTGGGCGAAACCACCATTTTGGCCGATGAAGTGCTTACCCCTGATTCTTCTCGATTCTGGGGTGCCGATGAATATACGGAAGGTTGTGACCAGCCCAGCTTCGATAAGCAGTTCGTGCGCGACTGGCTGGATGCCAACTGGGATCGTCAGGGTACGCCGCCGCGCTTGCCGCAGGATATTATCGACAAGACGAGTGCCAAGTATATCCAGGCATATGAAAAGATTACCGGGAAACCGTTCGTAAAATTTAACTGATCGCCCGCATTCGCCGTTAACGAGAACGTACACAAGGAGAAAGCATGACCCAGCGCAACCCCATGAACGATCGCTATCAAAGCGATGAGATAAAAGGCCAAACGCGCAAAAGCGCGGCTTCTGCCAAGCCAAAAACCAGGGCGGCATCAAGCGTGCATGTAGAAGAGTTGCATCCGCCGAAGAAAAAGGGATTTTTTGCAAAGGCGGCGGCTCCGGCTCCCGCGAAGTCGAGCGGAAAGACCGGTGGAAGCGCAAGCAATTCCGGCGGGCGCGTTAAGAGCGAATACTATAATCCTCCCACGCAGGAATACAAGCGCATGCGTCGTGTTTGGTGGGTGCTGCTTGTGGGCGCCATTGCCATGACGGCCGCTTCCTGGGGCATTCGTACGATGATGCCTTCTGCGGAAACGGTCAGTATGGTTACCTTGGGACTCGCGTATATCATGATCATCGCTGCTCTCTACGTCGATTTCAGCAAGATTCGCAAGATACGTCGTGCCTATCAAAACGAAATGGAATCCAAGAAAACGAAAGCTTCAAAAGCTGAAGCGAAAAAGCTCGCCGAAGCCGAAGAGGCGGCCGCCGCAGCCAAAGCGGCCGAGGCAGCTGCCAAGAAGGGCGAGAAGAATTCCATTTTGTCGCGCCTGGCCGGGGGCAAGAATAAAACGACAAGTGAGCAGGCTGCAGAGGTTGTTGATGCCACGGCCGATACCGAAGCTGCCGTCGAGGTAAAGCCAGCTGTTACTGAAGAAAAGGGGAAATAGATGAAGCGCTACGAAATTTTCGTTACCAACAAAGAAGGTATTTTCGATCCTGCAGGTGAAACCTCGAAAAAGGCTTTAGCCAACTTGGGGTATACCGGCGTTGTCGATGTGAGCATCGGTAAGTTTATCCAGGTTGAAGTTGAAGATGGTGTGCCGCGCGCGCAGGTTGAGGAAATGTGCGAAAAGCTGTTAGCCAATCCCGTCATTGAAGACTACGAAATCACAGAGTAGGGGATCTTATGAAATTCGGTGTTATCAGGTTCCCCGGCACCAATTGCGAACAGGATGCGGTGCACGCCCTTACCCATATGGGCTATGAAGCCGATTACGTATGGCATCAAGCATCGAGTCTCGAAGGATTTGACGCCATCGTGCTGCCTGGCGGCTTTTCCTACGGCGACTACTTGCGCAGTGGCGCCATTGCGCGTTTTTCTCCCATCATGAACGAAGTGGTGCACTTTGCCGAAGCGGGTCATCCCGTCATTGGCATCTGCAACGGCTTTCAGGTGCTGACCGAAGCCCATCTGCTTCCCGGTGCGCTTATTCGCAATGCAAAACTGAAGTTTTTATGCCAGACGGTGCATGTGCAGGTGCAAGATTCGGTATGCCAATGGCTTGATGCGGCTGCCGGTACCACCTTCGATATTCCGATTTCCCATCACGACGGCAACTATACGTGCAGTGCCGACGACTTGAAGCGTATGCAGGACAATAGCCAAATCGTGTTGAGGTACTGCGAAGCTGACGGAAGCATTGCCTTCGACAGCGCTCCCAACGGGTCTCTCGAAAACATTGCGGGCATCTGCAACGCTGCGGGCAACGTGTTCGGTCTTATGCCGCATCCCGAGCGCGTGGTCGATGGTGTGTCCGGTACTACCCAGGGCCAGGCGTTTTTCCAGGCCATCGCCAAGCGGTTTGAATAAAGCTATCGAAAAGGAACCAACATGACTGATATTGCAAAACCGGTATGCGATAACGTGGAAATGCTTGAACCGAAGCTTGCTGCCCAGGTGGCAGGAGAGCTGGGTCTTGCTCCCGACGAATACAACAACGTGGTTAAAACGCAGGGTCGCGTACCCTCTTTGACCGAGCTCTATATCTACTCGCTTATGTGGTCTGAGCATTGCTCGTATAAGCATTCGAAAGAACAGCTGCGTAAGTTTTCCAGCGAAGGTGAGTTCGTGCTGCAAGGTCCTGGCGAAAACGCCGGCGTCATCTCGGTTGGAGACGGCTGGGCGGTTGCGTTCAAGATGGAAAGCCACAACCACCCTTCCGCAATCGAACCCTACGAGGGTGCGGCGACGGGTGTCGGCGGCATCATCCGCGATATCTTCACCATGGGTGCGCGCCCAATCGCTTCCATGAACAGTCTGCGTTTCGGCACGCTCGACAAGCCGCGACAACGCTATCTGCTTGATGGTGCGGTGGCTGGTATCGGCGGGTATGGCAACTGTTTAGGGGTACCCACCGTGGGCGGCGAAATTTATTTTGACAGGGCCTATGAAGGCAACTGTCTGATCAATGCGTTTTCACTGGGCATCATGCGCGAAAAGAACCTGACGCGAGCTGTGGGCAGCGGTCCGGGTAACCCCGTTGTGCTCATTGGAAATTCGACCGGGCGCGACGGTATCGGCGGTGCCAGTGTTTTGGCTAGCCAGGAATTCGATGAAGCCGCAGAAAACAAGCGCCCTGCCGTACAGGTGGGCGACCCCTTTGAGGAAAAGCTGCTGATCGAAGTGTGCCTGGAACTGCTTGAACGCGGTAAGTTCGTCGCTTTGGGCGATTTGGGTGCTGCGGGTCTCACCAGTTCAGCCAGTGAAATGGCAAGCCGTGGCGGCGTGGGTATCGACATCGATGTTCGTCAGGTGCCGCAGCGCGAAACGGCCATGACGCCGTTTGAAATCATGGTGTCTGAAAGCCAGGAGCGCATGCTGGCTGTTGTCACGCCGCAAGATGTGGCAGACGTGGCTGAAGCATGTGAGCGCTGGGGCGTGAAGTGCTCGGTCATAGGGCAGATCACCGATACCGGACGCTTCGTGGTGCGCGATACCGATTTGCCCGAAGGTCATCAGATCGTGGCCGATATGCCGGCAGAACAGCTGGCCGAAGATGCTCCTCTCTATCATCCTGCAAGCACGCGTCCGGCGTATCTGGATGAAGCTGCTGCGTTTGATCCCTATAGCCTGGGGCTTCCCGAAAGCCAAGAGGATCTTTCCCGCAATCTCATCGATTTGCTGGGAAGCTCGAATATTTGTTCTCGCGAATGGGTGTGGCGCCAGTACGACCACCAGGTTCAGGCTTCGACGGCCTTGCTTCCCGGCGGCGACGCTGCGGTGGTTCGTGTCGGCATGCCCGGACGCGACGATATCAGCCAGCGCGGTATTGCGATGACAACGGACTGCAATGGACGCTACTGCTGGCTTGACCCCTACGTGGGCGCAAAGATTGCGGTTGCCGAAAGCGTTCGTAACCTTGCCTGCGTCGGTGCGACCCCTGCCGCGGCGACCGATTGTTTGAATTTTGGCAATCCTGAAAAGCCCGAGGTGTTTTACGCGTTCGAACACGCTATCGATGGCATGGCCGAAGCCTGCAAATTCTTCACCATTCCTGTGGTTTCCGGCAATGTCAGTTTCTACAACGAAAGTTTCGGCAACGCCATCTATCCTACGCCGGCAATCGGCACGGTGGGCGTGATGGAAGATTACACGAAGTATGCCACGCCCGCGTTCAAGCATGAAGGCGATACCATTTTCCTCGTCGGTGAAACTGCCGACGAAATGGGTGGCAGCGAATATATCCATGTGTTCTATGACGAAAACCGCGGTGCGTGTCCCGCGTGCGACCTGGAACTGGAGCGCGATACGAGCGCTCTGGTGCGCGATGCGGTGCGCGATGGCGTGCTCGCCAGCGCCCACGACATCAGCGAAGGCGGCGCAGCGGTTGCGCTGGCCGAATGCTGCATCGCCGGCGGCCTCGGCGCTGAAGTCGCTTTCGACGACGAGCTGCCCGCCGTGGCAAGTCTCTTCTCGGAAACGCAGGCGCGCTTTATCGTCAGCGTTGAAAACCTGCAAGCGCAAGAACTGATCGAACGCCTGATTGCCGCCGAGGTTCCCTATTCGATAATCGGCGAAGTGGTTGCCGCCGAATCCGGCATCGGCATCGAAGGCAAGGTGCAGGTGTCTTTGGCTGATGTCACGCAAGCCCACCGCGACGGTCTTGAGATCGCACAGGCAGGTTAAATGTGATAAGCGCTCCCTGTGTGAATAAATAAGCAAATCCCTAACGAATAAAGCTCACCCCCAAGGTGGGCTTTATTCGTTAGGGGGGGGGGGCAAAGCTCGGTTCGTGCGATGCGGCACATATTTTCATCGGCCGACAAGGCGGCGTTCGGTTGTCTGACGATGATGAGCCCAGGGGGCTTTCGGGAAGATCATGCGGAGTCAGTGCTGTTCATCGGTGATTTTCGGGGTATGACCCTTGGTTTTGTTACACGATTTTGCGTGCTTCATCAACAAGGTCGATGACTTCTTGTTTGCTGTGCACGTCGAGCTTCGTATAGAGATGCTTGATATGCATCTTGACCGTATTGCGGGAAAGCATGAACTTCGTTTCCATGAAGCTTAAATCTCGTCCGCGCGCGAGCTGTTCGAGAACTTCGATTTCGCGGGGGGTAAGCTGGTACATTCGAGCAACACAGGCGCAGGGCTGATCCCAGTAAGAGGTATTTTGTTCGGAGAGAGGAAGGGAAAAAGCGTCTGTGCGGGGCTCAGAGGTGTTAGACCCTTCCTTCTCGTCGAGTAAAAGAGCGCTATCTTCTTCTTCCGCTGGGCGGGCGTTTTCAAGATCATCGAAGTTTTGCGGTAAAAAGGGAAGATGCAACGAAGTGCTTCTGAAAAGCAGAACCAGCATGACGACATAGAAGAAAACAAGAATAAGAGAGCCTTCATGGAAGGCGAGTTCATTGCCGAAAACAAGAATTGACGATTGAGCTATTAAGGCTCCGCAGAGATGCCCCGTAATGACAACGAGCAATGAGCCTGCAGCGCTGCGTAAAGGATCGGATCCGTTTCGGGTAGCCCATACAACCAAGGTGAGCATGATGGTTTCAAACAGCGTTGACCCGATGCCGCACAGCGCAGCGGGGGCATCGAGCACGATGTGGGCAAGGCTAGGACCGAGAAGGAAGCCTGCGGCGGTACACAGCACCGCTCCGTTAAATATCCAGGGCAAATTGACGGAAAGGCGCGATCCTAAAAGAACGATGACAACCAAGGTGAAAACAACTAAGCGCAAGGCGTGGGGGTCCGGTCCAACGATTCCGCTTCGCAAATACCCCATCATCATGCTGGCTATAATCATGCCGATAATAAGGCTCGGGGTGAGCAGTTTTTCCGAGGAACGTTTGATAGGGGAAAGAGCCGCGTCTTTGCTTTCGGACTGGTCACCGCCGAAAAAGGAAGAGCCAGCGTAATTAAAAGGCACAATGCAAATAAAAAACGACATGAATACCAAAACGCAGGCAACGAGAAGAATGGCCGAGGGGTTGCAAAATCCCTTGCTGATGGTCCACATCAGAAACGCCTTGACGATAAAGGCGCACAAGAGTCCGACGAGGGCGATACGAGGAAACGCCTCCCTATCAACGGAAGCGCACAGGCACATGATGCCGACACTGAGAGGTGCACCCAGGGTTTTGGTGAGGACAAGAGCGGTGTAAAGGGTGGATTCTATTCCGATAAAAAGAAGGGCGACACCGATGCCGTAAAGGGCAAGAGACCCAATGCAAGACATCATGAGAAAGCGCCTATTGTGGCGCCTGCCCCGTTTTCCGGAAAGAATAACGGCGCCGAAAAAGACAACGTAGAAGATAAAGGTGATAACGCGCATATCGAAATCGCTTGCAGGTTGGTTGGGCAGGGAAAGCGCCAAAGCATCGCTTGCCCACAGGCCTCCAAAGAGGCAAGTAAGGCCAAATCCTGCATAGAGACGTATTGTCTGCTGTGTCATATTTCTTCTTGTTTCCATTTTCTTATTATAGGTGACTTTCCTATAAAACCCCCTTTTTGGGTGTAGGAAATATTTGGCAGGGTTTTAACCTGGGGATACTGCGTGCGCTTCTCCAGGAGGGGGAGGTGCGCATAGTGCCCTTGCAAGTGTATTGCTTGCAAAGAAGGAAAGGATAAATATGACTGAAAAGAACATAAATGGAGAGCCTTTGCACATCTCCCGCCGTAGCTTTATTGTGGGCAGCGGCGCGATGGGAGCCTTGGCGATGCTGAGCAGCCTGGGAATTTCAGGTTGCGCTCCTAAAGCGGAAGAAACCAAAGGGGCCTCTTCTGCGCAGGGTAGGGCAGATAATTACGATATCGTGATTATCGGTACGGGCGGTGCCGGCATGTCGGCAGCTATTGCCGCTTATGATAGCGGCGCGAAAAATGTGTGCCTACTTGAAAAAATGGGAGTCAATGGCGGCAACACGAACTATTCTTCTTCCGGCATGAATGCTTCGGAAACGAAGTTCCAAAAAGAACAGGGTATTGAAGACACCAATGCGCTGTTTGCTCAGGAAACCTTTGAGGGAGGACACGATACCGCCAATAGGGAATTGGTCGATTTCATGTGCAATAATTCCGCAGCAGCTATCGATTGGCTCGATGGTTTGGGTATCAAGCTTGATAACATCACGTTGACGGGCGGCATGTCGGTTAAGCGTTGCCATCGTCCCACCGATGGATCTGCCGTCGGCTTGACACTGGTTCCCGGCTTGCTCGGTCAGGTGAACGAACGCAAGATTCCTATCAAGATGGATTGCAAAGCCACTGAATTTGTTAAAGACGACAAGGGTACGGTAACCGGCGTCAAGGTTGAAGTAGGCGGCAAAGAAGAAGTCATCAACGCCAAGGCAATCATTTTGGCAACCGGCGGTTTGGGCGCCAATGCCGAAATGGTGACGAAGTATCGCCCCGACCTGGCGGGCTACGTGACCACGAATCAGCCCGGCGCTACAGGTGACGGGTATGTAATGGCCGAAGGTGCTGGTGCTGAACTGATTCAAATGGATCAGATTCAAATTCATCCCACGGTAGAACAAGGCACTTCGACGCTTATCGCCGAAGGAGTGCGCGGTTCGGGAGCTATCTTGGTAAACGGAGAAGGTAAGCGCTTCTTCGATGAAATGAAAACACGCGATAAGGTTTCTGCCGCAGAACTCGCACAGCCGGGATCGTTTGCCTGGGAGGTTTTCGATCAACAGGTCTACGACGCCAACAAGGCCGTTGCGAAATACGACAAGGCCGGCTTGGTTGTCAAGGGTGCCGACGTTGCTTCCTTGGCGGCCGCTATCAAGGTTGATGCTGCTGTTTTGCAGGGCACCATCGATGCCTACAACGCCATCACTTCGGCTGGTGCCGCCGATGAATTCGGTCGCACTGAAGGTATTATCACGTTTGCTCCGGGCGCCATGTATGCCATTAAAGTTGCTCCGGGCATCCACCACGAAATGGGCGGCGTGAAAATCAATGCCAACAACGAAGCGCTCGATGCTTCCGGTAAACCGATTGGAGGCTTGTATGCGGCGGGTGAAGTTACCGGCGGCATCCATGGCAACAATCGTATCGGCGGCAATGCGGTGTGCGATATCACGGTGTTCGGCAAAAATGTAGGAGAAGTGGTGGCCAAAGCCATCGCCTAGTTTAACCCGATGGCGCGCTGCGGCGGCTCACCCGCTGCGGCGCGCTTTGCTTTGTTGTTATTACCTGCCGAACAGAAAATCCAGCGGTCTTTTCTTTGCGTTGTTTCCGCTATACTGGTGAGCGAAAACAAGCGAAGAGGAGCGTCTATGAGATGTGTTTCTTGGAATGTCAACGGATTGCGTGCGGTGGCGAAAAAGGGATTTACCGATATCTTTGCGGCTTTCGATGCCGATATCGTCGCCTTGCAGGAAACGAAGCTGCAAGAGGGGCAGATTGATCTTGACCTGCCGGGGTACCATGATTTTTGGAGCTATGCGCAGCGTAAGGGGTATTCGGGTACGGCGGTATTTTCGCGTGAAGAGCCTTTGCAGACCATCCATGAAATCGGTGTTGCCGAACTGGATCTGGAAGGTCGCGTGTGCGCCCTCGAGTTCCCTGCCTTTTGGTTTGTCGACGTCTATACGCCTAACGCCCAGGGTGAATTGGCTCGCATCGACCATCGCATGGCATGGGATGATGCGTTTCGCGACTTTTGTTCCGGCCTTGAACAGGGTGTAGTGCCTGAGGGGTATGCACCCTCTGTACCGAAGCCCGTTATCATGTGCGGCGATTTCAATGTGGCTCACCAGGAAATCGACCTGAAGAATCCTGGTTCCAATCGCGGTAACCCGGGTTTTTCCGATGAGGAGCGCGGCAAATTCGGCGAATTGGTGCGTTCGGGCTTTGTGGATACGTTTCGTCAGGTGCATCCCTATGTTGAAGATGCTTATTCATGGTGGAGTTACCGCTTCAATGCGCGCGCCAACAACGCGGGGTGGCGTATCGATTACTTCTTGGTCAGCAAAAGCCTTGCACCGAACATCGAAGAAGCGGCCATCTATACCGAAGTCTTCGGGAGCGACCATTGCCCCGTGGCGCTGGAAATCGATCTGTAGAAGAGACGATATGCGTATGCGGTTGCTTTTTCGCAGAGGTGAACATGGTATGATAATGCCATCGGTGACGAGTGAAAGAGCAACATGGATACCAATAAAATTGAGCAGGGCGTACGAATGATTTTAGAAGGGATTGGCGAAGATCCCGACCGTGAGGGTTTAGAGAAAACCCCCGCACGTGTGGCTAAGATGTATGAAGAGATTTTTGCCGGAATGACACAAGATCCGGCAGTGTTTTTCGAAACAACCTTCGACGAACATCACGAAGAAATGGTGCTCGTGCGCGATATACCCTTTTACTCGATGTGCGAACATCACTTGGCGCCCTTTTTCGGCAAAGCTCATATTGCCTACATTCCTGCAGCTGACGGACATATCTGCGGGCTTTCTAAGCTGGCGCGGCTCGTTGATCTTTTCGCGAAACGTCCGCAGGTGCAAGAGCGTCTGACCTCGCAGATCGCCGATACGTTGATTAAGCAGCTGCACCCGCAGGGGGCTATCGTCGTGCTTGAGGCGGAGCATCTGTGTATGAGTATGCGCGGCGTGAAAAAAGCAGGATCGAAAACCACCACCAGTGCCGTTCGGGGCATTTTCGCTCGCAATCAAGCGACGCGTTCCGAAGCGCTGTCACTTATGTTTGCTCGACAATAGTTTAGAAGGGATTTCCATGCGTTGTGTCATTTCGGTTTTGGGTAAGGATAGAAGCGGTATCGTTGCGGCGGTGTCTCGGGTAATGGCGGAATGCGGAGCCAACATCGACGACATCAGCCAAACCATTTTGAGCGGCATCTTTTCGATGACCATGATGGTGACGCTCGATGAAGAAAAAGGCGGCTTCAATGCCGTGCAGGAAAAGCTTGAGCAGGTTGGCGAGCAGCTCGGCGTGCAAACGATTATCCAACGTGAAGATGTTTTTCAGTTTATGTACAAAATCTAGCTGCCGCACAGGGGGCAGGAAATGACCAAGGTCTATACCTATTCGGTGCCGCTTGAGATTGATATGGTGGATGCATTCTGCGCGCTGCAGAAAGGATTCACCGATCAGTTTGTCTATTACGATAAAACGCGTGCTTGCCGCTTTATGGGGTTGGGGCGTTGTATCGCTGTGCCGTCGCTTTCCGAAGTAGAATACGAGGTTGCGGGGGCTTGCTTGCTGCCACCGAGCTTTTTTTCCTTCAATCGGTTCGATGCGAACAATCCCCAGCCGACCGACGACATGTTTGCTGCGTTTCCCCGTCTTGCGCTCATGCTGCCCGAAGTGGTCTTGATCGAAAACGAACAGGGCGTGTTTTTGCAAGTCAATAGTTTGGGCCCGGTGTACGCGGGACGGGTCGAGCGTTTTCTCCGCCAGGTTTCATGTGCTCCGCACAGGGTGCGGGTAAGCGTGCCTTTTGTGTTGGAGCCCGATTCGCGGCAGGAATGGGAACGCGCGGTAGGGCAGGCCCTTACGGCGATAGAGGAAGGTCGTGTGAAGAAAATCGTACCTTCGCGCCGACAATTCCTGAGGGCGGTTCATCCGTTTTCCTCTAAAGATTTGCTTATCAATTTAATAGACGGTCCCGCGCGCGGTACGGTGCTCATGTACCGTTACGGCGATGTGTTTTTTTGCGGCTGCACCCCTGAGTTGCTCGTTCGTAAGGCTGGCAATCAGGTGGAAAGCATGTGCTTGGCGGGTACCTGTTCGGCGGGGACGAATGAGGATGAGCGCAGGCTCAATGCTGAGAAGCTGTTGTGCGACAAGAAAAACTTACGGGAACACGCCCACGTGGTAGATTTCGTGCGAGAGGTGTTTTCGCGGGTGTGTTACGACGTGGATATCCCCTCCTCTCCTTGTATTTTGTCGCTGCAGCATATCCAGCACCTTTATACGTCCGCTTGTGCGCGGGTGCTTGAAGGGGTAACGCTTGACGATTTGCGCACGCAGCTGCATCCGACGCCTGCGCTGTGTGGTGCGCCGGTGGGCGAATCGCTCATGTTATTGCGGCGGATAGAGACCTATAACCGTGGATTTTTCGGGGGCGCCTGTGGCTATGTGGACGGCGATGGCAACGGGGAATACTCGGTTGCCATCCGTTCGGGTGTGTTCGATGGTGAAACCGGTTGGGTTTATGCTGGTTGCGGCATCGTGGCGGGAAGTGTTGCGCAGGCGGAATATGATGAAATCGATATGAAGCTGAAGACCATTCTGACCGCTTTCGACGGAGAAGAGGTTGGCGATGTCTCAAGGTGATACGAGTGCCGATTCGGCATTGTTCCTTTCGGCGTTTTTCGATGAACTGATGCGATTGGGCGTAAGCGAAGTAGTGATAAGCCCCGGGTCTCGGTCGACCCCGCTTGCCATGGTAGCCTTCGAGGCAAGTCGTCGTTCCGAGTTCAATCTGCGGGTATTTATCGATATCGATGAGCGTGGCGCTGCGTTTTTTGCTCTGGGGATGGCAAAGGCGAGCGGGCGACCCGTGTGTTTGATCTGCACCTCGGGTACCGCTACCGCTAATTATTATCCAGCGGTTCTCGAGGCGGAATCTTCTCGAGTGCCTTTGGTGATCTTGACGGGAGACCGCCCGCCTCGCTTGCAGGGTCTCGGGGCTCCTCAAACGTGCGACCAGCTGAAGCTTTACGGTGATCATGCACGCTTCTTCCAGCAGATGCCGCTACCCACCAGCGATCCCGCCGCACTCGCGTTTGCGCGCCAGGTGGCGCGCCAGGCGCTCATAAGCGCCTGCGGCCCTGCAACCTGCGGCCCTGCCGTGGTTGATGCGGCGGCGCGGGCCGAGGGCTCAGCGGGCGATGCGGCCTCTGCCCTTGTGGATTCCTGTGACTTTGCGTGCGCCGCCGCCGGTGCCTGCGGCACCGGAGCCCCCGTGCATGTTAATTTTCCGTTTGACGAGCCGCTCAAGCCCGACCTGTCCACGCCGGGGCTGTTCGAGTGTGGTCGCAGCACGGTTGGTGGTGCGGCGCGCGCTCTCATGCGCGCACCGCAGCGGCTTGCCGCGGTGCAGGTGGCGGCAATCCAGGATCTTCTGCAGCGGCATCGTGCGATCGTTCTGTGTGGAGAGGGCTCATGTCCCAATGAATCGCATCGGCGTGCGCTTCTGGCGTGGGCGCATGAGGCTCGGCTGCCGTTGTTGGCTGACCCGCTATCCGGGTTGCGCACCTGTTCCGACCCGCTTGTTATCGACAACTACGACAATATTTTCAGTAAGCCGGATTGTCCGCCGGTGGAGCTCTTCATCCGTTTCGGTCGTTATCCGGTTTCCAAGCGCACCACGGTAGCGTTGGCTCAAGCGCGCCCCGTGCAAATCGTGGTCGATCCGGAGCAAACACGCGACTTCAATGCGGCCACCGATGTGTTCGTGCAGATGACCCCCGAGGATTTCGTGGCTTCGATGAGGGTGGCTCCTGTAGTCGATACCCTTCATCCGAAGCAATCTGCCTACGCGCAGAGGTGGATCGATTCCAACGATGCCGAGCGCCCTCGGATTGAGGCGGTCTCCGCGGTTTCCGGTGGCTTCGAGGGAGCATTCGTGCATGCGTTGTTGGAATGCGTGCCGCCAAAATCTTTGCTGTTTTCGGCAAACAGCATGTCCATTCGCGCGCTCGACACCTTCTATACCAAGCGCGCCAAGCAGCTGTGCGTGCTTTGCAATCGTGGTCTTAACGGCATCGATGGTACGCTTTCCACTGCGCTTGGTGCCGCTCAAGGCTTTAAGAATGCGACCTTTCTAACGGGGGATTTAACCTTGCTGCATGATCTTCCTGCGTTTGCGCTTCAGCAGGAAATGATTGCTCAACAGACGCGTGATGGCTATTCGGTGCCACACCTCGTTGTGGTGTTGCTCAATAATCAGGGAGGTGGTATCTTCGATACGCTTCCCCAAAAATCGGACGAGGCTTATTTTGAGCGACTTTTCATCACGCCGCAGACCGCCGATTTCGCATCGATCGCGTTGGGTTTTCATATACCGTATCGTCGTGTTGAAACCGTTTCTCAGTTTATTGGTGCCTATGCGCAGGCAGAAGAGGTTTCTGGTATCAGTTTGATTGAAGTTGCCGTGCCGCTTGCGGGTGTGGCACAACGTTACGCTCCCTACCAATAGGATGTGCTCATGGAAGGTTTACGATTTCAAGGCGTGAATTATCACGTGCGTACGTGGTCGGAAGAGGCTGATGGGGTACCGCTGCTGCTGCTGCATGGCTTTGCGCAGAGTTCGGCAACGTGGTGCGATATTGCACCACAACTTGCCGAGACCCGCCCGGTATTCGCCCTTGATTTTGCCGGTTTCGGACAAAGCGATAAACCGAAAAACGATGAGCCGTATCGCCTGGAAACGCGGGTGGCGGTGTTGGATGCCCTGATCAGCGCCATCGGAGCTCCCGTGCACCTACTGGGTTATTCGATGGGCGGTCGCGTGGCGCTTGCCTATACCCGGGCCAACGCACAGGCGCAGCGTTTGGTGTCCCTTGTGCTGGAAAGTGCGGCGATAGGACCCGAAACGCCTGAAGAGCGTGCGGTTTCCAACGCGCACGATGCTCTTTTGGCAGAGCGGTTGGATAAAGAGGACATCGCTTCATTTGTGGAATATTGGGAAAATATCCCTCTTTTTGAAACCCAGCATCATCTGTGCGCAGAAGTGAGACAGCGCCTCCACGAAGAACGACTTGACAATAGCTGCGATGCGCTTGCCCGCAGTGTGCGTTTTGCCGGGCAACATACCATGCCGCTTTTTGGTGAATCCCTTGGCGTTTTGCCGATGCCGATTTTATATATTGCCGGCATGGCCGATGAAAAATATACTAAAGTTGCAGAAACGTTTGCAACCTGCGAGTCGGCTACCTGCTCGTTGCTTTCGGCGGGGCATAACGTTCACGTGGAAAATCCGGCGTCATTTTACGATCACGTGGACCCGTTCTTGCGTGGGTGCGATGAGCGCTTTTTGAAAGGAACGCTATGAGCGATGCGAAGACATTTCCCTGGCAGCCGGGGAAAACGTATGAGGAAATTATCTACGAAACCTATAGGGGTATTGCAAAAATATCCATCAATCGACCTGAATGCCGCAATGCGTTCACCCCGTTGACCGTCAATGAACTCTATGATGCTTTTACGGTGGCTCGCGACGATGCGCGCATCGGCGTGATCATCCTTACCGGAGTGAATCATGGCGGCCGCAACGAAGACGAAGCCTTTTGTTCCGGGGGCGATCAAAAGCGCCGCGGTAATGGAGGGTATGTGGGAGCTGACAATATTCCGCGGCTCAATGTGCTCGATTTACAGCGCTTGATTCGGGTCGTACCCAAGCCGGTTATCGCCATGGTCAATGGCTACGCTATCGGAGGCGGGCATGTGCTGCATATTTTGTGCGACCTTTCGATTGCGGCTGAAACTGCCAAGTTTGGGCAGACGGGTCCGAAGGTGGGCAGTTTCGATGCAGGGTATGGCGCGGGGTATTTAGCCGATATCGTCGGACAGAAGAAGGCGCGCGAGATCTGGTATCTTTGTCGCCAATACACGGCCGCAGAAGCGCTTGATATGGGGTTGGTAAACAAGGTGGTGGCCTTCGATGATTTGGAGGCGGAATGCGTTTCGTGGGCTGAGGAAATGATGCAGTTTTCCCCGACTGCTCTGCGTTTTTTGAAGTCGTCGTTCAATGCGGCCACCGATGGTTTGGCCGGCTTGCAGCAATTTGCCGGCGATGCGACGCTGCTGTACTACACTACCGATGAGGCCAAAGAGGGGCGTGATGCTTTCAAGGAAAAGCGCATGCCTGACTTTGACCGGTTTCCGAAATTCCCTTGATAATCCGTGTGGCATCTTTTGAATCGCGGTTTGATTTATGATTTATCTTTTTGAACAGTTAGCGCGGCGACATCCTCGAAGTACCTGTTTTACCTTCGAAAGCCATAATTTCACGTATGCTCAAGTGCGTCTTTATGCGGCTGGGCTGGCCGACGCTCTGCAACGTCGGGGTGTGAAACGGAAATCTGCCGTTGTCTGCGATATGGAAAATTGTCCGGCCTTTGTTTTTCTGGCATTTGCTGCGGCTTATGGCGGGTTTTCCCTTGTGGCGCTTAATCACCGATTAACCAAAGGGGAAAAGGCTGAGCGGATAGCGAATCTGCAGCGCTCGGGGGGCGTCGACGTTGCGTTGCACCTCGATGAAGCAGGCGTGATGCGGCTGGTGGATGAAGCGCGGGGGGCGGGAGCGGCAAGCACGCTTACTCACCATGCCCAGCGGTTTGCAGCGATGTTTTCTCCGCAGCAAATCGCTTTGATCATGTTTACCTCGGGTACTTCGGGCAAACCGAAAGCGGTGCCGCTTTCGTGGGAGAACCTGGTTGGTTCGGCGAAGGCTTCCAACGCGATACTCAACGAGCCCGGACAGGGGGTATGGCAACTGGTTTTGCCTCTCTATCACGTCGGTGGCTTTCAGGTAATGGTGCGCGCACTGTGCAACGATATGCCCTTCGTGCTGTATCGGCGCTTCGAAGCTGTGCAAATGTTGCAGGATGCCCTTCTTTTCAAAGCAACGCACGTTTCGGTGGTTGATAAGATGCTGCAAGACGTACTGAGCTTAGCTTTGCAGGATACCGAAGCGAGCGATGCGCTTGTCGGCTATCGCTGCGTATTGTTGGGCGGCGCAGCGCCAAATCCGCACACGCTTGAGCGGGGGGTGCTTGCGGGTGCGCGAATCTATGCGAGCTACGGCATGACCGAAACGTCAAGCCAGATTGCCTCGCGGTTGGTGACAAGGGATTTTGCGGGTCAACTTGATCTGTTGCCCGGATATCAAGCCACCATTATCGGTCCGGATGCCGAAGGGGTGGGTCAGCTTGCCGTTAAGGGGCCAGGGGTGTTTTCCGGGTATTTAAACGTGCGCGCGGCATTCACGGCCGATGGGTTTTTTCTCACGGGGGATTCGGCGCGGATGCGCCACGGACGCTTGCGCGTGGCTGAACGAACCCAGGATATGTTTGTTTCTGGCGGTGAAAATATTTATCCTGCCGAAATTCAGGCAAAACTTATGCAGATTGAAGGGGTGACCGATGCCTATGTCTTCGGTGTGCCCGATGAGGTGTGGGGTCGTCGTCCTGTCGCTTTTGTGGAACGAGCCGATCGGGGGGCGGAGGCAAAGCCGGAAGGAAACAGGGATGACGACAGCAATTCTGTCGCCCCTTCCAGCCCCCTTTCGCTGCAAGGTTTTTCGGCGCAGGTAGAAGGCGCTTTGCAGGGGGAACTCTCCCGCTTGTATTTTCCGCAGTGCATCTGTGCGATGGAGGTCTTTCCCCGCACGGGGATTGGCAAAGTAGATCGTGCGGCATTGCGCAAGCTTTACCGTGAACGTCTCGAGGTGGTGCGTATTGAACTTTTCCGCATCAAGCAACCGCTGGTGGCACCGATACGTACGGCAAAGACTGTTTTGGAAGAGCGCGAATCGTTGATCGTGCGTGTTACCGATTATCAGGGACGCACGGGCTTGGGTGAGTGCGTGGCGTTTTCGAGCGACTGGTATCTTCCTGAGACGATCGAGGACGATGCGCGCGTGCTGCAAGATCAGTTGATCCCACAGGTGTTGCGCAGCGTTTATGTGCATCCCGATGAAGTGACGGCTTCGTTTGCGGTATGTGAAGATGCGGCCACCCACCCATTGGCGTGTGCGGCGCTGGAGCCTGCGCTGTGGGATCTCTACGGCAAGATCGTCGAGCAACCGCTGTGGCGGCTTATCGGCGGTATCGATGATGCTGCGGCTGTGAGGGTGTTCGATGACGACAGCGGCAGCGTGGTAGATGTTGAGGATGTTCTCGCAGTTGAACCTGAAGGTGCGAAGGGCGGCACGAAAGCGACCGATTATCGCAAAGAGGGATCAGGGGGCGGCCGTCGGGTGCTCGGTGGCATCGTGCTGGGAATTGCCGATGTTGCCGAAACGCTTACTGCGGTGCAGCACGCATGCGATGCCGGCTACACCCGCGTGAAGATCAAGATTTGCCCCGGCAACGATTTCGAAGTGCTCGCGGCGGTGCGCGCAGCGTTTCCCGATGTGATGCTTATGGCCGATGCCAATCAAAGTTATGGCGAAGAGGACCTTGAGGCGTTGCGAAAGCTTGACGGTTTGAATTTGCGCTGTATAGAGGAGCCTTTGCGCCTTAACCCGGCGGAGAATCATAGTTCATGGTATGCGCGATTGGCCGCTTTGCAGCGTCAGATGACGACGACATTGTGCTTGGATGAATCGATTGTGACGTTAGAAGATGTGCGGGCGGCGCTTGCCTTCCCCGAACTGCGTTGTTTCGTGGTGAAAATTGCCAAATTTGGAGGCATCGCGGTGGCGCTTGCCTTTTGCCAGTGGGCGGGCAAGCGCGGTATAGAGGTGTGGTTGGGCGGCATGTACGATACGGGCGTTTCAAAACGTATGCATGCTGCCTTCCAGACGCTACCTCATATCACCATCCCCGGGGACCTTAACGATTCGGCACGCTATTTCCCCCGCGATATCACCATCCCTCCGTTTGCGCTTGAGCGGGGAGCCGTGATGATTAACACGTCGCAGCACCCCTTTGGGCTGGGCTGCGATCTTGACGATGATGCGGTCAATGCCGTGGCGCTTACCCGCTATTCGTTTACTTTGGGCACCGAATAGCTAGTCGAGTACTTGCGCGCCGATGCCGATGAGTCCCGGTCCGGTGTGAACGACGAGAACGGGGGATACCTGT
>JAVWCK010000020.1:0-23245 GCA_036649035.1 Raoultibacter sp. | reverse complement strand
CCGATCCTTCGACGAGGAAAAACCGTATTATTTTGGAAGGAGATGTTCCTTCTCCGATCGATCCTCCTCCCGGGTGCAGGTTTGCGAGTCGCTGCTTCAAGCGGATGGATATATGCGGTCAGATCGAACCTGAACTACGCGAAGTTAAGCCCGATCACTTCTGTGCATGCCATCTCGGCTTATAGGATAAAAGGGGCTTAGGACTGTTTTTCGGACAGGGGATTAAGAGCTTTTTTTGAACTCAAATCCAGCAGTCTTGTACCAACCGAAAAAGGAGCCCCACCATGGCGAATCCGCGAACGGCAGGTGCCGAAGCATACTGGCACGAAACCGTACCTCCTTTAAGAGTAGTGTGAACAGGGAAAGGGATAAGCGATTTTCTTACGTCCTCAAACTATTCAGAGAATAGGAGGAGGTTTTGAGGCTGCTATCTGTTTGTCGAGATGTCGCCATTCGGCAAACAAGAAGCCGGAAACGAGAAGGGTGGATACGATATCTGAAATCGACGGTGCGATAAAGATACTTTGGAGTGCGGTAACCGGAAGTATCTGCGGTAACACAAGTGGGCAGATAAGCAGCAGCGGTATAAGGAACAGTATTTGACGCGTCAAGGTAAGCACCGTCGCTTTGAAAGCTTGTCCGGTTGCATCGAAATAGTTCGATCCTATGATGGCTATCGGCAATATCGGAATGAAGATGAGATAGGCGATTAACGCCCAACTGGTTGCTGCGATGTATTGCTCGGGTAAACCGAAAAGATGAGAATACATATCGGGTAGCACTATAACGGAAAGCCATAATGGAGTGGTGATGCCGATGCCGAGGAAAATGGCTTGGCGTAGCGTAGCTTTCATCCGTCGGTAGTTTTTAGCCCCATAGTTGTAGCCGATGATGGGTTGCGAACCCATGGAAAGACCCATGGAAGGCATGATGATAAGCAGCCCTACGCTTGCAAGCACGCGCATCATCGCCAAAGCTCCATCGGCTCCAAGCGGATCGCTTGCGCCGTAGAGAGTAAGTAGGTTATTTTCTATCATGCTCGATACGGCAAAACCCATTTCCATAATGGAAGGCGCCACCCCTAAGGCAAAGATACGCAGCGCGATTTTCGGTTTGATAACTAGATTTTTTCTACGAAGAGGCATCGGTGAATTCTTCGATAGAAAGAATTGCATAACGAAAAGGGCTGAAATGCCCCAGGAAAGCACCGTCGCGAATCCCGCACCGAGCATACCCCAGCCAAACACGATGATGAAAAGGTATCCAAGCACGATATTGGATCCGGTGCCGATAAGCATGGATCCCAAGGCGCGATTGGGGTGTCCTGCCGTTCGGATAAAGTTGTTCATGCCGAAGCTGATAAATTGCAAAGGGCAACCGATGATGATAATGGTGAGAAATACCTTGGCATAGGGCATAACCCTATCATCGGCACCTGAATATCGCAGAATAGGATCCATGGCGAAGGCGGCGATAATCCAAACAGCGACCGAAACAAAGAAAAGAAGGGTAAAGCTATTACCTAAAACCCTTTCAGCAACGTGTTTTTTGCCTTCACCGAGCTTTATTGCGCATACCGCATTGCCGCCGACACCGACGAGCATAGCTAAGGCCACAATTGCGGTCATAGTCGGGTTGGCCACCGTGGTGGCAGCCAGCCCATCGGGTCCAACCGCATGCCCGACGTAGACGGCGTCGATAACGTTGTAGAGCATCTGCACTAAAACGCCGATTACGGCAGGAATTGAAAACTCCAACAGAAGCTTGAAGGTGCTTTCCGTTCCCATGCGGTTGATTTTCGCAGCTGAACGCTGAGCGATATCGGAGTTTGTGCCATCAGTGGCTTGTGGATCATTTTTCATATCTTCACCATAAAAATGCCCGACGCATCAAAAGTTCAGATGCAGTGCGAGTGTAATTCCATAAGAGGGACTGCCGGGTTGTCCCGGATAACAGAGGTGCAAAGCACGGTTTTTCGCTCGGGTCATCCCGAGTTCATTTCAGTATAAAGAAGCTATCAAGCAAGGGAAGAGCAATCATAGTTCTCGCACAACTTATCTGTGTTACGAAACTTTATTTAATATTATTATACCGTCCGCCCGATGAGATAAACCGTCGGTGACCGATAGGGGAGCAAGCGGATTCCATTTACCGAAGGATAAGCCCCTATGCTAGCGAAGAGCCTCCAGGGGACTTTTCTTTGCTAAAGTGTTTGGCGAGCGACATCCTCTGTCGCTTTTTTTGTTAGCCGCTTATTGAAGGGGGAAGACACGTGGAACTAATCGGATTTCTGATCCTGTTCCCGCTTGTTGTTGCCGCAGTGCTGTTGTGCGTGAAGAACAATCAAGCGAGAAAAGTGATCGTGGGAGTTTCCGCTCTAGCCGTCGGCATAGTGTCGCTTGTGCTGGTGGGAGTGTATCTAGGTACGGCGGGGGTGTTCTTTGAGTTTTCGTCACCCATCGTCGATTACGCCTGTACGGGTGTAAGCGTCATCATCGGTGTCTGTGTTTTAGCCTACGGTATTCGTTATAAAAACGTGTGGGCGGCGATTTTGGCCATTGTGCAGACGATTGGCGCTCTTGTTTTTGAGGCTTTTTTCGCTCATGGGGTTACCGTAGCAAACGGTCTCTATATCGATTCGCTTTCTTTGCTTATGGCTTTTGTCATCGGTGTCATCGGCTCCGCCATCTGCTTTTATGCACTGGGTTACATGGAGGATTACCAGGCTCATCACGAAGACCAACCCGACCGTCGTCCCGTATTCTTCGCATTGATGTTTCTGTTTCTTTCGGCGATGTTCGGTATCGTGTTCTCAAATAACATGGTGTGGTTGTTCACCGCATGGGAAGTCACGACGGTTTGTTCGTTCTTGTTGATTGGCTATGCGAAAACCGAAGAAGCCATTACCAATGCTTTCCGTCAGATCATCATGAATATGTTGGGTGGCATCGCCTTTTTGGCCGCACTTTACTATTGCGCGATCTCTTTAGGCAATCTTTCGTTTGTTGAATTTATTGCTTTGGGCGCAACGATGCCGGCTCTTGTTGTCTTCCCGGTTACCGCGCTGGCCTTTGCCGGTATCACCAAAGCGGCTCAGATGCCGTTTCACACCTGGCTGCTCGGTGCTATGGTTGCCCCCACGCCCACTTCGGCGTTGCTGCATTCTTCAACCATGGTCAAAGCGGGTGTCTTCTTGCTGCTCAAGCTGGCACCGATTCTTTCAGTATGCCTGGTTCCCGGCGTCATGGTCGTCATCGTTGGTGGCGTGACGTTTGCGCTGTGCTCGTTTATGGCAATCTCGCAAAGTAACGCTAAGCGGGTTTTGGCCTACTCGACTATCGCCAACCTTGGTCTGATCGTGGCCTGCGCGGGCGTGGGTACTCCCGAAGCGGTTTGGGCCGGTATGTTCCTTCTGTTGTTCCACGCTATTGCCAAGTCCCTCCTCTTTCTGTGTGTCGGTACCGCCGAACATCACATCGGTAGCCGTAATATTGAAGACATGGACTTGCTGTTCGAGCGCATGCCGCGCCTTGCGCGTGCAATGATGCTCGGTATCATGTGCATGTTCATAGCACCTTTCGGCATGTTGATCGCAAAGTGGGCCACGCTTGTTTCGTTTGTGGAAACCGGTCAAGTAGCTCTTATCATCTTGCTTGCCTTCGGATCTGCTGCGACGTTTATGTTTTGGGCTAAATGGCTCGGTAAGCTTGCCGGTATTGCCGGACAGCCTGACGATCAGGAAAAAACGGTGCATCGCGGTGAATGGATCGCCATCGGTCTTATGGTGGTATTGCTGATCACGTGCTGCGTATGCTTACCGATCATTTCCTGGTTACTTGTCGAACCCTATATTTTCGGGGTGTATGGTGCCATTGCGTGGACGATCTCAACCGACAACCTATGGATTGCGAGCATTGCGGTTATCTTCATCTCCGTCGTGCTGTTTGCCGGACTGGGCAAGAGTAAGGCTAAAAAGGTCGACATCTACCTTTCCGGTGTTGGAATCGATAGCGATAGCCGTACGTTCCGCAACTCGATGTCGCAGGAAACGGTCGCTACGGCACGTAACTGGTATATGGAATCCATCTTCGGTGAAAAACGTATAGCACCGGTCGGTTCGATCTGTTGCAGCTTGGTGATGATCGTCGCCTTTGCAGCGGCGGCTACCTCGATGCTCGGATTGATGTAGGGGAGGAAGACTACTATGTATATGTTTGGAAATATCATCCCCATCATCATCGCAACTATTATCTTTGCCATTGTGGCTCCGGTATTGGGTTGTCTGCTTGCCGGTCTTGATCGAAAGATTACCGCGCGTATGCAAGGCAGGGTTGGACCTCCGCTGCTGCAGCCGTATTACGACGTGCGCAAGCTCATCGAAAAAGATAACGTATCGGTCAATTCGACCGAAGGCACCTATCTTACGTGTGCACTGGTATTCACTGTCTTGGCAGGCGGCATCTTTTTCGCTGGCGGGAATCTGCTTATGTCGATCTTCGTCATCACCTTGTCGGCTTTGTTCTTTATCGTAGCAGCCTATTCCAGTCGTTCGCCCTACGCCGAATTAGGCGCAAGCCGTGAAACTGTGCAGGTTATGGCTTACGAGCCGATGGTGTTGTTCGTGGCGGTCGGGTTCTTCATCGCAACAGGCACCCTCGATGTCGGCGGGGTTATGAACCTTGCACATCCGATTATCTGCAACGTGTGGGCTATCTTCTTGGGCTTCTTATTCGTACTGACCATCAAGTTGCGCAAGTCTCCCTTCGACCTTTCCTATTCGCACCATGGACACCAGGAACTGGTCAAGGGCATTACGACCGAAATGAGCGGCAAAACACTTGCCAAGGTGGAAATAATGCATTGGTGTGAAAACATCTTGTTCCTTGGCTGGACGGGCATGTTCTTCATCTGGGCTAATCCGATTTCATTTTTGGTTGCCATCGTTGCGGTATTGGTGATCTACTTTCTTGAAATTTGGATTGACAACAACTTTGCCCGTGTCAAGTGGCAACTCATGCTGAAATCAGCCTGGATTGTAGCTCTTGTACTCGGTGGTTTAAACATCGCGATCCTCGTGTATCTGTAAGGAGTGAGTGAGCATATGTCTTTCGCAACAAAATCTCCGTGGGTTATCCACTACGATGCCAGCAGCTGTAACGGCTGCGACATCGAAGTGCTTGCGGCGCTGTGCCCCGGCTACGATGTCGAACGCTTCGGCATCATCAACACCGGCAATCCTAAACATGCCGATATATTTTTGGTAACCGGAAGCGTCAACGAGCGCAATATCAAAGTAGTACAAGAGATATACAACCAGATGGTTGAGCCGAAAGTTGTTATCGCCTGTGGCATCTGCGCCTGCTCGGCGGGTATTTTCCATGACTGCTATAACGTCATCGGCGGTGTTGACCAGGCTATCCCCGTGGATGTCTATGCACCTGGCTGCGCGGTGCGCCCTGAGGCGATTATCGATGCCGTCGTTCAAGGACTGGCCATTCTCGATGAAAAATCAAAAGCGCTCAACGAACAGAAAAAGGGGGCATAACATGAGTTTGGATATGCAATTTCTGCCCTTGGAACTTGACGATTTGCTGACATGTTCAGCCAAGCATAAGGCTGATGGGTATCGCTTTGTGCAAATGCTGTGCGTCAATACTGAAGAGGGCATAGATCTCCAGTATTCGTTCATAAAAGATGCGGTGATTGAAAATTATACGATTCCCGCAGTGAAACACGATACCAAGGTTCCTTCCATCACCGGTGATTTTATTGCTGCTTTCGTTTTCGAAAATGAAGCGCATGACCTTTTCGGTGTGCAGATTGAAAACATTGCCATCGATTTCGCTGGACGTTTTTACGACGTTTCGGTAAACGAACCGATGACCGTTATCTCACCTGCACAAAAAGCAGCGCGAGATAAGGCAGCGAAGCTCGCCGCCGCAAAAGCAGCGAAGGAAGCTGCTGCTAAGGAAAACGAAAAAGCACCTGCTGAAGGGAAAGGTGAATAACATGGGAAAAGCAACCGTCATTCCTTTTGGGCCGCAGCATCCCGTATTGCCCGAACCCTTACATCTCGATCTTGTGGTGGAAGATGAAACCGTCATCGAAGCTATTCCCCAGATTGGCTTTATCCATCGCGGGTTGGAAAAACTGGTTGAAACGCGCGATTACAACCAGTTCATCTATGTAGCAGAACGTATTTGCGGTATCTGCGCTTTTGGTCACTCAATGGGCTATGCCGAAACGGTTGAACGCCTGATGGGAATAGAACTTCCTCGCCGAGCCGAATACTTGCGGGTTATCTGGCATGAGCTTTCGCGTATCCATTCCCACGTTTTATGGATGGGCTTAGCAGCCGATGCCTTCGGTTACGAGAGCCTGTTTATGCATTGCTGGCGTTTGCGCGAGCGCGTCTTGGACGTATTCGAAGCCACAACGGGCGGTCGCGTAATCTTTTCCGTTGTCAAAGTGGGCGGCGTGGTGCGCGATATCGATTCGACCATGCTGCGCAGCATGGTCGATACGCTTGAGGGTATCAAGCATGATTATTCTCAGATATGCAATGCGTTTCTCAAAGATAGCTCCGTTAAAAATCGTACGGTCGGCGTGGGACACATCAGCGCCGAAGCGGCCTTTGCTCAGGGCATGGTCGGACCGTTCGCTCGCGCTTCAAACGTCAACAACGACTCGCGCTGTCTTGGCAATGGCGGCTATGGTGAACTTGCCGATTTCCAGCCAATTCTCGACACGCAGGGGGATTGCTATGCGCGCGTGAAGGTGCGCGCACTCGAAGTTTTGCAATCGATCGATATCATCGAGGAAATGATTGCTAAAATCCCTGAAGGTGAAATCGCCGTCGATGTCAAAGGTGCACCCGCTGCGGGCTCACGAGCGTGCAATCTGGTGGAGCAGCCACGCGGTGAATGCTATTACTATGCACAGGGCAACGGTACAAAGAATCTTGAACGCATGCGGATGCGCACACCTACCTCGCAAAATCTGGCAGGCATGACCACGGCACTGGCTGGGTGCGATTTGGCTGACGTCAACATGATCGTACTGACCATCGATCCTTGTATCAGCTGTACGGAAAGGTAGGGCGACATGGGTAGTTTTAAATTAGGGAAAATGACGTTGCGGTCGCTTTTCAAAACTCCGGAAACCATTCAGTATCCAAGCCAGACCCGCTTTGTTCCCGAAGGGCTCAAGGGGCACATCGAGGTCGATATAGAGCACTGCATCCTGTGCGGCATTTGCGAAAAACGGTGTCCGACTGGGGCTATTGTCGTCGATAAGCCGGGTGAGGCATGGAAGATCGATCGTTTTCGTTGCGTACAGTGCGGTTCTTGTGCGCGGGAATGCCCGAAAGATTGCCTGGCCATGTTGCCCACATATGCAACGCCGGCAACGCAGAAAAGCATTGATGTGGTAAAGAAACCTGCGCTTTCAGAAGAAGAAAAAATGGCGAAGGCGGTCAAGGAAGCGGAAAAAGCTGCTAAACTGAAAGCAGCATTGGAAGCGAAGGCTGCTCGCGAACAGGTATAATCTTACACAGAGGAACCTATCGGAATCGATGAACCGGGTATGCTCACCTCATACCCGGTTTTTTCGGTACTAAGGACATAATAAAGAATGAAACAGATCGATCGAAATACGAATGATGCTGCCGCATCCGAAGTCGTGACTGACAAAATATTCACGATTCCCAATGTAATTTCAATCATACGTCTTTGTCTTGTTCCTATCTTTTTGATTCTGCTTATAGACGGTCACGATAGTGCAGCTGCTTTCTTGTTCGCACTTGCTGCAGGTACTGATTTTCTCGACGGGCAGATTGCCCGTCGAACCAATACCGTTTCAAAGCTAGGGCAACTGCTCGATCCTGCCATCGACCGCATCTTGATGATCGCCGGTGTTGGTGGATTGTTGATGGTGGGGCGCCTTCCTTTTTGGATCGTTGCGATCGTCCTAATTCGTGATCTGCTCTTATTGATAGGCGGCAGCTATCTGCTTAAGCGCTATCGTATTCGCATTCCCGTTATCTATCTTGGGAAAGTTGCAACAACTTTCCTTTTTGTAGGATTTGCAGGCATGCTTTTGAATTGGCCTATCATACCCGGTTTGGGTGTATGTGATCTTTCCTGGTTACCCGGCTTCAGTGCGCCTATGGTTTCGTGGGGTATTTGGTTTGTCTATGTTGGCCTTATCCTCTCCCTTGTCACAACCGTTTTCTATCTGCTTGAGGCACGCAAGCGTCTCGGGCAGATCAACGAACAGGATAAAAACGAGACGGTATGAGCGAACTGCACCGAAAAAGCATCGCGAGCAAACGTCGTAGAGTTCCTGCCGACACCCCTGCGGACGGGCGGCGGCGAACTTCTTCGTCTCGAAAAGCGAAAAAGAAGCCCACAGGGTCACGGCAGTCGAGTAAATCAAATTCAACCTACAACAAACCGCACCTTTGGACAAAAAATACGCCACAACCGACCAATCCTGTGGTGGCGGGATTTAAGGCCATCGGATCAGGACTGCTATTTTTGCTTACGGGTATCGGAGGTGTCATTCGTTTTCTAGGGGGCAGTCTCTTCAACGCCCTACGAAAAAATCGGATCGCCCTTGTTGTTGCCGTGCTGCTTGCCGTCGCGCTGCTCGGGGGTGCTTTAGACACGGGAATGAATTGGGGGAAGGTCTACCCTGGCGTTAAAGTCGGCATGGTTGATCTGGGAGGCAAAAGCGTTGAGGAGGCAGAGGTTCTCCTGTCGAATACCTATACGGCAAAGCTGGATGAAACGAGTGTTACCGTTTATGCTGGCGAGGACAATCACCGGGAAACAAACGCTTCAGAGACAGCGGATGAAAACTTAAAAGAACAGCAATCGGTGGAGGAAGTGCGTGCCGAGCAAAAAAACTGGAAGACCGATGCGTCTCAGTTGCAAGCTACCTATGATTCACACGCAGCCGCACGGCAAGCGCTTGAGGTGGGGCGTGATTCGGGCGGATTTATCCAGCGGTTGAATGCTTTATTCTTCGGTGTTGCCCTCGATCCGGAAGTCGATTATGTTTCCGATGCCCTTGAGGCATTTGCTCAGGAAATCGATAAATCCATCGGTGACCCGCGCGTTGATTATTCTCTTAGCATCACTCAAGGGAATGCCTCGGTCGTGATGGGCCATGACGGCTATATGGTTGACCGTGCAACTTTGCAACACGAGTTAAACATGGCTTTTTTGCAAAGCGACACCACTGACGCCCACTGTTTCACCCATGTCGATTATGCACCCCTTCGTATCGATGCCGCCGCCGCTCAGGCGACCTGTGATGTGATAAATGCCGCCATCGCTCCTGGTGCTGATTTCTCCTTCAAGGAAACGGTGTTTCATGCCGATGCCACTCTGCTGGGGTCATGGGTGCAAACGCGTATCGTCGAAAAGGATGCAGGAAATACGCTTGAACCCTTTATCGACACCGATAAGGCAGCCCCCTCGCTTATCGATAATTTAAAAGTAGTTTTTACGGGAGAAAATCTTCATCTCGAATTCGTTGAATCGGGAGATGATATTTCCGTGAGAACAAATTCTCAGGAAACCATGCCGCAGGTGCAAGGGGCGATCGAGATACTCAACACTCTTCTTTTCGAGCAGGGAAGCTCAACCGAAACAGTGAATATCCCCGTTGAGGAGGTTTCTATTCCGAACCTTCTCAGTCTCGATGATGCGCTTAGCTATGGGCTTGTCACCTGCTTTGCCGATTACACGACTGAATATACGGCAGGTATTGCGGGACGCAATCACAATATCCACCTCGCGGCAGATTTGCTGAATAATTCGATTATCAAAAGCGGATCGAACTGGTCGTTTAATGACATTGCGGGCAATTGCAACGAAAAGGCCGGTTTTCAGGCAGCGGGATCGATCGTCGATGGAGAATACACCGATGAAATCGGCGGAGGTATTTGCCAGGTTGCCACCACGGTGTTCAACGCCGTCTACAATGCGGGATTTCCTGTAGTTCAACGCCATAATCACTCGCTCTACATAGCGAGTTATCCGGCGGGACGCGATGCGGCCGTCAGTTACCCCGATCTTGATTTGGTGTGGAAAAACGATAGTGCTTCAGATGTACTTTTCCAGATGAGCTATACCGATACCACCGTTGTCGCTAAACTTTACGGAGTGAATCCTGAATATAGCGTTGAAACCACGGAGGGTGAGTGGACTGAAGGCGCAAAGTTCAAAACGAAAACCATTGAAAACGACACGATGCAGCAGGGCGCAAGTTATATTAAAACCTCCGGTGCGGATGGACGTAAAATCACAATCATCCGGACGGTTAAAGACAAAAACGGCGCTTTACTCCATGAGGACATTTTTGAATCGCAGTATGATCCTAAAGATGAAGTGAAAGTTGTCGGAGTAATACCCAAGACCACCGAAACGAGCGTTCGCTGATTTCCTTTTGATCTTGTGATTTCATTTGATGCGTATAAGCGAAGAAGAAAGGTGCAACCGTGTATTTCCAACCAGAACTTGAGACTATGACTCCTCAAGATCTTCGCGCACTGCAAACGCAGCGTTTGGCGAAGCTTGTGGCATATGTGTATGAGCGCATTCCTCATTATCGAAAAGCATTCGATGCTGCAGGCGTAAAACCTGAAGATATCAAGAGCCTCGAAGACATCACAAAGCTTCCGTTTACCAAAAAGCAGGACCTGCGCGACGCCTATCCCTTCGGTATGTTCGCTGTTCCCAATGATGAAGTTGTTCGCATCCACTGTTCCTCGGGTACCACCGGAACGGCAACCGTTGTCGGCTACACGGAAAACGATTTGCAGAACTGGGGCGATTGCTTCGGTCGCGGCATTATCGCTGCAGGCGGTTCCAAAAAATCCATTGTGCAGGTTTCTTACGGATACGGCCTGTTCACCGGTGGCCTTGGCGCGCATCGCGGTGTTGAGTCGGTGGGAGCTGTCGCCCTTCCTATGTCTTCAGGCAATACGAAGCGCCAGGTTCAGCTCATGCACGATTTCGGCACGGACATCTTGTGCTGCACCCCAAGTTACGCATTGCTTATCGCCGATACGGCAATCGAAGAAGGTTATGACCCTGCGCATGATTTCCCCCTTTCAGCGGGCATCATGGGAGCTGAACCCTACTCCGAGGGAATGCGGGCAGAAATACAGGATAAATTAGGTATCCGCGTACATGATATTTACGGACTTTCCGAAATCATGGGACCGGGCGTTGCCTGCGAATGCGAACGACAAAACGGATTGCACGTGTGCGAAGATCAGTTCATCGTTGAAATTGTCGATCCCGCCACCCTTGAGCCGGTACCCGACGGGCAATGGGGTGAAGTGGTGATCACGACGCTCGTCAAAGAGTGCTCTCCGCTCGTCCGCTATCGCACCCGTGATATTTCTCGCATTGTGCCGGGCACGTGCGAATGCGGCCGCACGTTTCGGCGCATCGACCGCATCACGGGGCGCACCGACGACATGCTCATCATTCGCGGCGTCAATGTCTTCCCTTCGCAAATCGAAGAAGTCATCACGACGTTCCCCGAAATCGCCACCCATTACCAAATCGTACTTTCCAACAAAGGACCGCTCGACCATGTGCAGCTGCAAGTCGAAACCGTTCCTGAATTCCCGTTCGACGAAATTCGCAAACTGCAAGACATCAAGAAGCGCTTAGGTGCCGAACTGAAGAGTAATTTACAGGTACAGGTTGAAATCAAGATAGTGGAACCTAAAACCATCGAACGCAGCGAGGGCAAAGCTCATCGCGTTATCGACTTAAGAGGGGAAGGGAAGTAGCCATGATCGATCAATTAACGGTATTTCTCGCGAACGAAAAGGGTCGTCTTGCAAGCGCCTGCGAGGTCATTGCCGCAGCACATATCAACATGCATGCTCTTTTTCTTGCAGATACACAGGATTTCGGCGTGGCGCGTATTTTTTGCGATACTCCGCATAAAGCTGCTGAAGTGCTGGTTGAACAAGGGTATCGCGCGACGGTCATTCCCGTTATCGGTATAGAGGTACCCAATCATCCTGGCGGATTGGCTGAACTGCTCGGATATCTCGATGCGCAAAATATCAATATCGAATACGGATATTGCTTTTCCCTCAACGACGAACGCGCCATCGATGTGCTTAAGGTCAGTGATCCGCACGCTGAAGAAAAACTGGCGGCCACCTCTTATACCTTGGTGAACCCTGAGGATATTTATGCGCTTGATTGATTCTTCGAAGATCCATCGATCGCTTGCTTCGTGTGCAGGTCTTTTTTTGGCCTGCGTCTTGGCCATCGGCATGTCAAGCACTCTTTGCATACCCTCGGCCGCAGCCGATGTGCGCAAAGCTGACGTGATCTTGGGTGAAACCGTTGATGCGCGTGGTCTTTCAATCAGCACCTGTCCCAGTATTGATGCGGAATACGCGCTGGTCATGGATGCGGAAGGTACGGTCTACTTCGAACGTAGCGGATCTCACCCCACTCAAATCGCTTCGATAACAAAGGTCATGACCGCCATAGTTGCCCTTGATTCAACTGCGCTCGATACCCCTCTTACGGTTAGTGCCACCGCGGCAAGCGTAGGGGAATCTTCGGCTCAACTGATCGAGGGGGATACCCTCACCTTGTCGGATGCACTTAAAGCATTGCTTGTTTCATCGGGCAACGATGCTGCCGAAGCAATCGCTGAAACGCTTGGGGCAGCCTTTCTTGCCGAAAGCGGCACAACTGATGCGACAGCGGCCCAAAGCGTGCAGGCTTTTGTCGACCACATGAATCAAAAAGCAAAAGACCTCGGAATGCAAGATAGTGTATTCGCCAATCCCCACGGTCTCGACGATGGAGCTTATGCAGGAGATCAGCATAGCTGCGCTGCCGATGTTGCCTTGATGGTTAAATATGCCATGAAAAACCAGGCGTTTCGCGATTGTGTGGGACAGCCAAACGTCACTATCGCCGTTACCCGCGCGGGAGCTCAAGTTGCGCTCGATTTAAAAACGACCGACGAACTTCTTGGCGCTTTTGAAGGTGCCTGCGGTGTTAAGACGGGTTTTACCGATCTTGCAGGCCCCTCGTTTGCCGCGGCTTCGAACAGGGGGGAAGGTGACTTGTATGCGGTGGTCATCCATTCGTCCAGTGAGGCCCAGCGTTTCGTTGATGCACAGACTCTGCTCCAATGGGTCTATGATCACAACGTTATGTACCCTTTGGTTCACAGCCCCGAAACCGTTGATTCGACTATCGATGGAGCAGCGGCTAATGTTCCTTTGTTGGCTCGCGTTGCCCATACTGAGTGGATCGACGTTACCGTTCCTGCAACCATCGCCGATCCCACAGCAGCCGTTACTGTTTTTGACATCAATGGCAATGTCAGCCAATCGGTCGAATATCACAAGCTGACAGGAAATGTTCAGGCGGGTGATAAAGTGGGTACGATTTCCTTCAAGCAACGCAATGTTGTTTTGGCGACAGCCGATCTGATTGCTTGCGAAGATAGAGCAGCTCCCAACCTTATCGAAGGGGTCGGTATTTGGTGGGATCGCCTTTTTCGAGGATTTTCAGACAAGGAAACCGTCGCCGAAAGCGTCTTGGTGAACCAAACACCGCTTATCGTCGATAAATCAGCTCCATCAGGCACAAGATAAGGTATGCTTCGATATAGATCAACCGGTGAAGAGGAAGGGTGAAAGAAACCATGAACGATATCTGCCCCATATGCAACAACCCCGTGAATGCGCAAGATGCCGTGTGTCCCGCATGTGGATTCAAACTCTTCGGTTCGACACAGAGTTTCACGCCGCTCGATCTTTCCCACGAAACCGTTTCGGCGGCAGCTCCGATCACCGACTACAAAGCCATGCTGCGCGTTGTGCACGGTCCGCAGATAGAAACAATATTCAATCTGGGCGAGGATCCGCTCACGATAGGGAGAAGTCCCGAATGCGATATCTTTCTCAACGATATGACAGTATCTCGTCAGCATGCCACCGTAAGCTTGACTGCAGAAGGTTATTGCATCGTTGACACCAATTCTTTTAATGGCATCTGGATAAACAACAAAAGTGTGAACGATGCCCTCCTTAAAGAAGGTGACATCGTCCAAATCGGCGCATTCTGCCTTGTTTACGAGGAAAAGAATTAGCGCATGTACACTATCTTGAACCAACTGAAATAAGCAGGGCGTTCACAGAAGCGCTCTTCGGACGAAAAGGATCTTTTATGCTGCTTTTGTCAGGAAATGAGGCTATAGCGCAAGGCGCTTGGGAGGCGGGCGCCCATATCGGGGTTGCCTATCCAGGGACTCCTTCAACCGAAACGATGGAATCCTTCGCAAAGAAAGAAGGGGTCTATGCCGAATGGTGCACCAATGAAAAAGTTGCACTTGAAGTGGGGCTTGGCGCCAGCGCGGGCGGTGCCCGTGTTTTAGCAACCATGAAGCATGTGGGGGTCAACGTTGCAGCGGATCCCTTGTTTACTTCCTCCTACACCGGCATCGGTGGTGGCATGGTTATCATGGCCGCCGATGATCCAGGTATGCATTCATCCCAAAACGAGCAGGATTCGCGTTTTTATGCGCTTGCCGCCCGCTTGCCCCTGCTCGAACCAGCGGATTCCGCCGAAGCCCTGCATTTTACCCGTGAGGCCTTTGATGCTTCCGAGCGCTTTGATACGCCGTTTCTCATACGCTCTACCGTGCGCATCTCGCATACAAAAACCTTGGTAGAAGTAGGGGATCGCCAGCAGCACCCCCTTAAAGAATATCAAACCGACCCGATGAAGTGGGTTATGATGCCCGCTTTTGCAAAACCTCGTCGCAAGGTACAGGATGCGCGCGTTGATGAATTGAAGGCATGGGTTGAAAACTGCCCGTTCAATATCGCCGAACACCGCTCAAGCGATATCGGTATCATTTGTTCGGGCGCGGTTTATCAGTATGTTGTCGAGGCTTTACCGGAAGCGAGTGTTTTTAAATTAGGCGTTACCTGGCCGCTTCCAGAAAATGCTCTGCGTGCTTTTGCGCAAAGCGTTCAAAAGGTATTCGTGATCGAAGAGGCCTCGGATTATCTTTCTACACAGGTGAAGTCCTTTGGTATTTCCCTTTCGGTTCCGCCTCAAGATTCTCTCCCTCGCAATGGCGAATTGACACCCCAGGCTATTTCCCTTGCGTTTGGCGCATCTCAACCCGACCACCTTCAAGCACCCGATGATGTACCGGGTCGTCCGCCGGCGCTCTGCCCGGGATGCCCGCATAGATTGGTGTTCAAGGAACTCAAGCGCCTCCACGCTATCGTAACCGGCGATATCGGATGCTACACTCTCGGGGCACTTCCGCCACTTTCAGGTATGGATACCTGCGTGGATATGGGTGCCTCTATATCGATGGCTCACGGCTTCGAGTTGGCTTTGCGAGGCTCCGATCACCGTCCTGTTGTTGCGGTTATCGGTGATTCGACGTTTGCCCATTCCGGATTGAGCTCTCTTATCAGCACTACTTACAACCAGGGGAGTGGCACCATCGCTATCCTGGATAACAGAACCACGGCTATGACGGGGCGTCAGGGAAATCCGTTTAACGGAGAAACGTTGCAGCATCGTCCCAGTCGCGAATTGGGTATCGAGCGCATTGTTGAAGCACTTGGAATTACCGATATACAAACCATTGACCCCCACGACGCGAAAGCAGTGCGAGGCGCACTGAAAGCTGCTTGCGGTAATGATGACTTGAGTGTGATAGTCTTCCGTGCGCCGTGTGTCTTGATCGACCGCATCAAAAAGCCGGCATTTGTGGTTGCTGAATCCTGCAGCGCTTGCGGCGTGTGCCTTTCTCTTGGTTGCCCCGCACTTTCCTGCGATCCCCAGTCAAAGCAGGCCTTTATTGATACGACCTTATGCATCGGCTGCGGCCAATGCGCGCAGTATTGCAGCTTCGATGCCATTTTCAGTACCGATACCACCGCAAAGGAGGCACCTCATGCTTAGCCATAGCAAAAAAACGACAACGGTTGTTTTGTGCGGTGTCGGCGGACAGGGCACTATTCTTGCAGCTGATCTACTGGCTCGTGCGGCGATGGATGCCGGATTGAGCGTTAAGCTTTCCGAAATCCATGGCATGGCACAACGGGGAGGCGCGGTGTCGACAATCGTCAGATTCGGTGAACAGGTTTCTTCCATGGTTGCCGATATCGGCACAGCCGATTACGTTGTTTCATTTGAAACCACTGAAGCGCTGCGCAACCTTCCTTACCTTGGACAAAATTCGACTCTGTTGGTAAACGATGAATCAGTCAAGCCGCTTCCCGTTGCAACAGGGGCAGCGGCCATGCCTGCCCATGCAAGGGAAAAGCTGAGCGAATTCGGCGCGGTGCTTATCCCCGCGGGAGAGATAGCCCGGCAGGCGGGCAGCAGCAAATCTACGAACGTCGTATTGCTCGGGGCACTTGCAGCCAGTCTCGACTTCGACTATGCAGCGTGGGAAAATATCATTGCGGCTCACGTGCCGCAAAAAACCATCGAGGCCAATATCGCAGCATTTCGTGGCGGCCTTTCCTATGCGGAAGGAATCTAGCCATGAGCGTATCTCAAATTAGTATTTTTCTCGAAAGCCGACCAGGGCATCTTCGTCGTGTGCTCGATCTTTTTGAAGTGGCATCTGTTAGTGTTCGGGGATACTGCGCTTCCGATACGGGCGATTACGGGATTGTCCGTTTTATTGTCGATAAGCCCGATGAAGCTCTTCGGGTGTTAAAAGATTCCGGTGCCGCCGTGACTACAACCGACGTTCTTTGCGTGAAGCTTGAAGATAAGCCTGGAGAGCTGGCTCGTGTTACGGGTGTCATCGCAGATTGCGGTATCAACGTCACCTATAGCTATTCGTTGATTTCAACCTATGTTGCTCTTCGTGTGCGCGATCTTGCCGCTGCTGAAGAAGCGCTGCGCGGTCGTCCTATTGAGCTTTTAACCCAAGAAGACCTTTCGAAACCCCTTTAGGTGATGCTTCCCATGACACAGTTTTCAGACCTTCCCATCTACAATCGCTCAATCGAAACAGCCTCGCGTGAGCGCATCCATGAAATCCAGCTTGAAAAGCTTCAGAAGCAGGTTGCCTGGACCTACGAACGCGTGGCATGGTATCGTGAACAGATGGACGAGCGGGGCGTAAGTCCTCACGATATCAAAACGCTTGATGATATCCGGTTGCTTCCTTTTACGGATAAATCGGTTTTGCGCGAAACGTTTCCTTATGGCCTGTTTGCTATTCCCCTTAATGAAGTTATCGAGCTGCATTCTTCTTCAGGTACGACGGGTAAACCTATCGTTGTGGGCTACAACGAACACGATATGGCAGTCTGGAGTGAATGCATAGCGCGGCTTGCTCAGATGGCAGGAGTGGTGCCAGGCGATCGCGCGCAGATGGCATTTGGCTATGGCATGTTCACCGGTGGTTTTGGGTTGCACTACGGATTGCAGAAACTCGGTTGCATGATAATTCCTGCAGGTGCAGGAAACACCGAACGCCACCTGACCATGATTGAAGACTACGGCACGACGGTGCTCATTTCAACACCCTCTTACGCTATGCATATGTGCGAAGTAGGCGAAAGCCTTGGATTTGATTGGGCGGCGTCCACTCTGCGAATCGGACTTTTCGGAGGCGAACCCTGTCCGCCGAAGCTCAAGCGGGAAATCGAAACGCGTATGCATATCACTTGCACCGATAACTACGGGTTGACTGAAGTCATGGGACCAGGTGTCTCGGGCGAATGCTTAGCACAGCGCGATATGCAGCACATTGCCGAAGACCACTTCCTTTGGGAAGTGGTAGATCCCGCAACCGGGCAACCGGTGCCTGAAGGTACCGAAGGTGAATTGGTTCTCACCCCCCTTGATAAGCAGGCGATTCCCGTACTGCGTTATCGCACCCATGACCTGACCCATGTCATAACCGAGCCTTGCGCCTGCGGACGCACCCATGCACGCATGAAAAAGGTGCGTAAGCGCAGCGATGATATGCTCATCATTCGCGGGACGAATGTGTTCCCCAGTCAGGTGGAAGATGTTTTGGGTACCATTGCCGGGGTAACCCCTCATTATCGTATCGTTGTCGACAACGAAACCGGTCTCGATCGAATGACGGTCATGGTTGAACTCGAACCCGATGCCTTCAGCGATTCCTATGAGGAAATGAATGCTTTCAAGCACGCTATTGCCGACAAACTTAAGCAAACCATGCTTGTGGCCTCTATAGTCAAGTTGATTGAGCCGGGCGGCATCCAACGCAGCTTTGGGAAAACAAAACACGTTGAGGACAATCGTACGCAGCTATGAGCGCCGTAGTCGGACGGTTCGCACCAAGCCCCACAGGTCGTTTGCATGCTGGCAATATCTTTGCCGCGCTCACCGCGTGGCTTGTTGCCAAGTCGCAGGGTGGGGAAGTGGTGCTGCGTATCGAAGACCTCGACCCCGACCGCTCAAAGTCAACCTACATCACCGCTCTTCAGCACGATTTTGAATACCTGGGGCTTACCTGGGATAGAGGTCCCTTTTTTCAGAGCACCCGTAGAGAAACGTATCGAGAAGCCTATAACGATTTAGTGCACAGGGGTTTGGTTTATCCTTGCTTTTGCACGCGCGCCGATCTTCACGCTGCGCAAGCCCCGCACTTTGGTGAAAAACCCATCTATCCGCTTACCTGCCGGTTTCTCACCCCCGAAGAGCGGCGGAACAAAGAACATACCCAGAAAAGTGCGATGCGTCTTATGGTACCCTCCTCAACGTATCGCTTTTTCGATGGCTTGCAGGGGGAATACCAGCAGCATCTTGAAACGGAATGCGGAGATTTTATCATCCGCCGTTCCGATGGAGCCTTCGCCTATCAGTTGGCCGTGGTGATCGACGATGCGGAACAAGGGATTAACTCCGTTGTTCGAGGGGTAGATCTTCTCTGCTCGACCCCTCAGCAACTTTATCTGCAAGATTTATTCGGCTTTAAACACCCGCACTACGACCATATCCCGCTTCTTGTAAATAAGGATGCGCATCGTCTTTCAAAGCGCGATCACGCAGCGAGTATCGATGAATTGCAAGCGCAGTTCAAAACCCCCGAAGCGATTATCGGTCAGATTGCCGGTAGAACCGGTCTTGCTTCAACCTGTGATCCCTGCTCTCCTTTTGATCTTTTGAGCTGCTTTTCCATGGACGGGCTGCGGAGGCGACAACAGATTATCTGGGAATAGCTCGTCTCGGGCACATGGCTTTCGAAGGTGCCGGTGCTTGCCTGATTCTTGTCGTTAGGGGTAAATCACCCGCTAAATCGACAGGATTCCCATACCCGAGAACAGAATTGCCACGAGATAAAACGAACCTAAAGCTATGTTTATATTGAGGCACTGCGGCATCGCCGCACCTCGCGTGCTTTCGATCAGGGGGTTTTTCATCAGACCTTGCAAAGCGGGGTAGAGCACGAGCACCATGAAAGGCATGACGATCAGCCCCCCGGTGAAAAAGAGGGCAACGAGCACGATAATTGCCGCAATCCAGAAAAGCAAGATCGCATGATAGATGCTTCGTGCGCGTTTGCGACCGAAGAGTACCGACAATGTTTTTCGTCCCACTTCGCTATCTTTTTCGATATCACAGGTATTGTTGGTAAACATGATCAGGCCGATACCGAAGATAAAGGGCAGGGCGAGAAGGAGAATCCGCCCATCGAATATACCGGTTAAAGCTTGAAAGCAGGCAAGGGGAATCAATCCGCCCATTGTGATACCGCTGACGAATTCCCCGAGAGGGAGATACGATATAGGGCTTTTACCTGCAGAATAAAGCAATACGATCACAGCCCCCACCAGACCGATTGCAAGGGGAATCCATCCCGCGCAAAAAATAACATAGATACCCAATAAAAAAGCGGTTCCTAAAAACCCAAGTGCTAGATTGAGGGCAGAGCGAGGATTGATGCGATTGTAGACCAAAACCGCATCGGTTGGATCATCTTGATTGTCCAGGGTGTCGGTCCCTTTGACGAAGTCGTAATAGTCGTTGATGGTGTTTACGGAAGCCTGCATAAGCACGCAAATACAGAGCAGAGCTAATACGAGTGTCACCGAAACATCATGAGTGCACATTGCCGCTAAGACCGTTGCGAGGAGGGCGGGCATGATTGCCGCAGGCCACGTGTGGGGCGCGGCAAGCTGCAGCGCAAGGCGAGTGTTCAAGGAGGAATAGGGCGCTTGTTTCAGGGGAGAGTCTTTCCTCGACCCCGGTACGGTTTTGTTCAGGGAGCTGCTTTTGTCGCGGTTTATATGATCGTCCATAAGTGCAATCCTTTAGTCGTTATTTCCCTATACCGAATGTTACTCCGTTTCGCACGCAGAGCAGCAATAGCGAATATCGTGTGGGTTTGTTACGGGGAAGGAAAAGAATTTGCTTTTTTCGAGCGATAGCGCTCTTTGCGAAGCGGTATTTTTTCATTCGGTGATGGTAGAAGATTTTGGGTTGTCGCATTCTTGAAAACCAAAAATGCTTGAGAAAACGTATGGAGAACAAGCTTTTTCGTATCAGAATCAAGCCGATTGCCCTGGAAGAGCATGCGACCCATATTTTTGAAGAGATTTGTTTGGAACTCAGACCAACTACTGGCATTAGTCGAGATAAAGAGCTCATACATGGTATCAATGAAGCGTTCGCGTTGATCGGAGGAAACGTTTTGAAGCCAATCGTTGAGTGTTTTATCGAAAATGGCCGTTGATTTTTTGAGCTGATCTTCATAGACAAAATCATTGCCTTCGATTGCCCAGGTAAACGGTGAATGCGAAAAGACCGGCAGAGCATTGGATTCAACGATACCGTATTCGGGACGCTGTTCTAGAAAGAGACCGATAATCGACGTTGCCGGTACGCTTTTGTGAAGCTTCGCCTGAAAGCTTTCCTGATCAATGCGAGGGGAGGGACTGTCGAGAAACGAGGGACCGTCATGGTTGTATACGGTAATTATACGGCTATAGATGCACTCCTCAGCGCAGAGAGCCGCGTATTCCGCAAGGTTGCCCCCCTTGGAATGACCGCCGAGAATAAGAGGGAAAGTACTGCTTGAGGCTATTCCCGAAACATAGCGCAGGGCGGCGACTTGGGAGGGGATGACATCTTTGAAGCAGAGATTAAAATCTTCTTTCCAGCCGGCGAAGCTGCCATCGGTTCCCCGAAACGCACAATAGATGGTTTCATCAGGTAAAAAGAAGCTCAAGGCGCTGAATTGTTTTTCAACCGTATCGGAGGTTTCATGAACGAAAAAAGCGATATGAACATCCCGCAGGCGTCGAGAGGCCATAACTGCCTGATAGAAAGAAGGCGTTAAATCACTGTCTTCCAACCAACTACCCGAAGTGAGGACCCCGTGATCGGAAAGAGCCATGACATCATGGAGTAAAACGTGCTCGGAAGAACAGATTTCAACAAGGCTGGAACACTCGAAGTTGCAATACGCTAACGTAGAAAAAACCAGGCTATCAAGAGGAGTAAAGCAGCTTTCTTTAAAAGTTCGCTGGTCTTGCTGTATGTAATCTACAATGGTTTTCATATCCTCTATTGTAGTTGATTCAGTAAGGGCGCTTCTCTTTTTTTCTCAACTTGACGAAAACTACCATTCGGGAAACTTGACGTTTTTTGCGCAAAAGAAACGTATCGTGCACTAAGATTGTTGCGAGCTTCGCTACAAAAGGAGGAGTTTATGCAAGTTCATGTCCCTATCAAAATTCGCTATGCTGAAACTGATTGTATGGGAGTTGTCTACCATGCAAATTATCTTCTGTATTTTGAAGATGCGCGCAATGCCTTTCTCGAAGCAATTGGGCAATCCTATGATTCTATAGAAGATGCTGGATACCTATCGCCGGTAGTGAGCCTTACCTGTAACTATACAACTCCTTTACGCTACGGCGATAAAGCCATCGTGGTTGTATATATCGCAAAAACCACCGCCGTTAAGACAACGTATGCCTATGAAGTATACAACGACCACCAAAGCATCGGCGTCGATAAGCCCTGCTGTACGGGGCAAAGCGTCCACTGCATGGTTGAAGCGGATTCCTTTAAGCCCGTCAGCATGAAGCAAGCAGCACCCGAGCTCTACAAAAAATACCTTGAAGTGTGCGAAGGCTAAGCGCTCGCAAGAGATAGCTTAGAGTTACTCTAATGGTACTTCTCTTATAGTAATTTGGCAGAGTAATATATAGATGCGCTTCCCAAGGAATAAGAGGGATTTATCCTTTACAATGAGGGGGTTATCGAGGTAGGGGGGGGGTAAAACCATGATCACAGCAGATCATGAAAAACATACGCACGATGCCCTTTCCTTTAAACCTGTGCTTAAATACATTGTGGTGTTTTACTTTCTGGTTCTTGTCACTGTTTTCGTGGTAGGGCTTCTCTATGCCGCAAGTACGATGAAAAGTGAATCGAGCTTCGTAGCGCAGTCAACAAAAACTCAAATCGATTATCGCGTCAACAATACGATTGCCCTCACTACTGCGTTGGCCCAGAACAGTTATTTTACCGACCCTTCCATCCCTTATGAAGAAAAAGCGGTTGCATTAAACAAGTATAGTGACGCTTTTGATTACTTCATGATTTGCATTGTCGATAAAGATTTCAACGTATACAACGAAACGGGGACTGACGCTAACCTTGCCGGACGCGATTACATGCAAAAGTTGCTTGCAACCGGGGAAGTGCAGGTTACGGATTGCTTTGCGGCCGGTGCAGATGGCGTCACCCTTAACTATACCGTGGCCGCCCCCCTTATGCGCGATGGTGTCTTTGATGGCGTTATCTTTGCAGCCATCTATTTTGATGAAATAGCACAAAAGCTCACCGACAATATCTACGGCGACTATCAGCAGCTTGTTTTGTTTAATAGTAAAAACCAAATCATGTCAGCTTCAGGAGCCTCGCTTTACGGAACGCCTTACACAGACACGGTGGAATCCTCCCTGCTTTTCGGCAAAACGGTCAAGCAGGTTGAAGCGGATATGTACAATCAGGCAGGGGGATCCTACTGGTGCATCGATGCCTTTAACCCTTGCTATGTAAGCTATCTGCCTATCGAAAACACCCCCTGGATGCTTACCTGCACCGTGGATTTATGGGGCACCATGGCTCCGTTCTTGCCCTCTATTTTGGGGATTGTCTTTCTCACTTCTCTTGCGTGTGCCATTTTGATCATGCTTGCAAAG
>JAVWCK010000019.1:0-23781 GCA_036649035.1 Raoultibacter sp. | reverse complement strand
GTTTTCACTTGCCGTCACCCTGTCGGTGATGACGCTTCTTGCAAGCATAATCCTGCCCCTGGTGTCGCGCTTCGGGCTTACCACAGCCGTGCGCTTCGTGCCGCTTGCTCTGGTGTTCGGCGGTTTCGCCATCGCTCCCTTTTTGTTGAAAAACAGCGGTGAGCCGCCCGTATTCATCACCGATTTTTTGGCCTGGATACAAACGGACACGGGAGCCCTTGCTGCAAGCGCAATCGCTCTGGCCGTGGCCTTGGTCATCTATGCAATTTCCTGTGCCCTTGCGACGAAGCTTTACGCCAAACGCGAAGTGTAGCCCAGCAGGTCACACGAAAACTTCGCTTATTGCTAAACAAATACGCCACACCCCCGGTCTTCGGGGCTGTGGCGAAAAAGAACAGATCAGGAACAAGAGGCCTGATTAGAGGTTTGCTTACCGATTATTTTTCAGTCACCAATTCAGCCAGCACCTTGCCATCAACATAGTTCTCAATAACGCAGTCGAGGCCCTCCCAAAAACCGATAGTCTCGCACTCCTTCCGGCGCGGACATTCACCGAAGCCCTCTTCAAGACAGGCAACTGGAGCGCAACTGCCCTCAACCGCACGAAGAATATCCCCTATCTTGAGATCGGCCGCAGAACCCGAAAGAATATAACCCCCACGCGGACCGCGTACGCTGCGCAAAATACGAGCCTGAACCAAAAGACTCGCCAACTGTTCAAGATATTTAACAGAAATACCCTGCCTCTCGGCGACTTCTCGTAAGGGTACGCAAGCATCTTCCCCCTGGCGCGCAAAATCTATCATCATGCGCAGCGCATAGCGACCCTTCGTTGAAATCATCATGGCGTTACACCTTTCGTAAGCATATAGCGAGTCTTTTTAAATATGACTTCTACAATCATATCTTAAATATGACTTTTGCAATCATATCAAAATAAATAAAGAAAACAATTTCTTTCTTTATAACACTTGACATACCCGCACAATCGCATACCCACATGCCTTCTTCTCTCGTAAACAGTGAACATGGTCAAGTAATTATTGCAGCCCGTATCGAAAAGGTTCACTATTCGTTTGTAACCGCAGAGACACCTTTGCCGAAAAAAGGCCCCTCACAGAGCCCCTGAGTAAAAATTTTTCTCATTTATCCGTTACATGACCGCAACCCACTGTAGTCATTTTTTTTGATACGATTACGGCACGATTGAGAAACCTCTTTGAACAGGAACTAAAATGACAACGAGAAGCGCTTGCGCAACCGAGGCAGCAACCTCACGATGAAGCCCACGGATACCACCCTCGAGAAAGAAACCGCCATGACTGATGCAAGCGCACAATCAAGCGCCGCCGGGCACGCGCTTGCCCCTAACTGGAAATCGATCATAGCCTTTATCTGGGCGGGCCAAGCAGCATCCATCCTGACCAGCTATGCCGCGGGATACGCTGCAATCTGGTACCTCACCGAAACAACCGGATCGGCGCTGATCTTGGCTCTTGCCTCCATTATGGCCTTTCTGCCCCAAGGGTTGCTGAGCCCTTTCGGTGGCGTCATCGCCGACAAGTTCAACCGCAAGCACGTGATGATCGTCTCTGACATGGGCGTTGGTCTTGTGTCGCTGGCGTTGGGCATCATCATTTTGATGGGACAGGCTTCTGTCGCGCTGATCATGATCATGATTGCCGCACGCAGCGTCGGGCAAGCCTTCCACACGCCCGCCATGACAGCCGCTATGCCGCTGCTTGTACCCGAAAAGCACCTGGTGCGCATAAACTCTCTCGATCAGGCGCTTATGAGCATCGCAGCCATTGGAGGACCGGCGCTCGGTATCTTCCTCTACACCACCTTCGGGTTCCAAACCGTCTTATTCCTGGATTTCGGTGGTGCGATCATCGCCTGTCTCGGTCTTGCCGCCGCCACCATTCCTCTCGTACACGACGCCACTATGGACAATCAGCACGTCTTTACCAACATGCACGATGGCTGGTTGGTCATAAAACATGACCGCGGAATGCTCTGGCTGCTCTCCTTCTGCATCATCGGGCTTATGGTGTTCGCTCCGCTGAGCGCACTGTTTCCCCTTATGACCTTCGATCATTTCGCAGGAGATGGCTATATGGCCTCTATCACGGAAGCAGCTTTCGGAGTCGGTATGTTGCTCGGTTCGGCCATTATCATGATCTGGGGTGGCGGAAAGCGACTTGCGTTGCTTGTCCTTCTTTCCGCACTCGGCTGCGGCATCACCATCCTGGCCTGCGGACTGCTTCCTTCCGATATGTTCCCCGCCTTTGTCGTGCTTTCGTTTATTATGGCAATTGCCGGAGCGTTCTTCAACGGTCCGCTCATGGCACTGCTGCAGAAGCGCACGCCCGCAGAAAAGATGGGGCGCGTTCTGGGAATTTTCACCGCAGCCATGGGCTTGGCGACTCCACTCGGCCTTGCCATCAGCGGTCTATGCGCCGAATACACCGGCGTGGCGTTGTGGTTCGTCATCGGCGGCACCATCATGACCGTCATCTCGCTGGTTCCCTACTTCATCCCCTCCGTTCGCAACCTGGACAAGAGCTCATGAACCCAGGGCAGGCAGGTTGTTAACGTTTTTTGCGCACCCCGAACCCGCTGCCTTTGCGTGAACTTTTCTTGAGACCTTTGAGCGCTTCCTCTTCGGAAGTGCCCTCGAACTGGGAGCGCAACTTCACCGCCTGATCGCGCAGACGCGCCGCTTCCTCGAAATCCATGCCGCGGGAAGCGGCCGCCATATCCTCTTCCATCGAAGCGATGATGCGCAGCACCTCTTCGCGGGAAAGTGCGGCGAGTTCTCTATTAACCTGGTCAGCCGTCGTGTTGCCGACTTCATCCTCAATGTAATCCATGATGTCGTTTATGGCCTTGCGGATGGTTTGCGGTTCGATGCCGTGTTCGGTGTTGTAGGCTTTCTGCACCTTGCGGCGACGGCTGGTTTCCTCGATGGCCAGATTCATCGAACGCGTTATTTTATCGGCATACATGATAACCTCGCCCGACACGTTGCGCGCCGCGCGGCCGATGGTCTGGATAAGCGAGCGATGGTTGCGCAAAAACCCTTCCTTATCGGCATCGAGAATGGCTACCAGCGAGACTTCCGGCAGATCAAGCCCCTCGCGCAACAGATTGATGCCCACCAGGACATCGAACTTACCCTGACGCAGTTCCCTCAAGATTTCCACGCGTTCAAGCGTCACGATATCAGAATGCATGTAGCGAGCTCGGATGCCCTGATCAAGCAGGTGATCGGTCAAATCTTCCGCCATCTTTTTCGTAAGCGTTGTGATTAACACGCGTTCGTCACGCGCGGCGCGCACCCGCGCTTCGTCGATGATGTCATCGATTTGGCTTGCGGTGGGACGCACCACTATTTCGGGGTCGAGCAAACCGGTTGGGCGAATGATCTGCTGAATGTTGGCCTGACTGACCTTTTCTTCGTAATCTCCCGGTGTTGCCGAAACGTAGATGAACTGCGGCACGCGCTCTTCAAATTCATCGAAGCGCAAAGGACGGTTATCCAAACACGACGGCAAGCGAAATCCGTGTTCCGCCAGCGTAATCTTACGGCTGCGGTCGCCTTCGTGCATACCGCGAATCTGCGGCACCGTCACATGGCTTTCATCGATGATGCACAAGAAATCTTTCGGAAAGTAATCGAGCAGCGTATAAGCCGGTTGTCCCGGCTCTCTCCCGTCAAGATGACGCGAATAGTTTTCGATGCCGGAACAAAAACCCATCGTTTCCATCATTTCCAAATCGTAGGAAACCCGCATCTCAAGACGTTGTGCTTCCAGAAGTTTACCCTCCGACTTGAATTGCTGAAGCCGCGCTTGCAGCTCTTCCCTGATGGTGAGAAGGGCATGGTCGAGTTTAGGGCGTGCGGTCACATAATGCGAAGCAGGCCAAATAGGCAAGGCTTCATATGAGTTGAGCACTTCACCTGTGACATTATCGATTTCAGTGATATTTTCGATTTCATCACCGAAGAACTCCAGCCGAATGGGGTTGTCCGCATACGGAGGAAACACATCAAGCGCATCACCGCGCACGCGAAACGTACCGCGCTTGAGTTCGTAATCATTGCGATCGTACTGAATATCGATCAGCTGATGGATAACATCATCGCGTTCGGCCGCTTTTTCCTTATCGACAAAAACAGCCATGCCGGCATAATCCATCGGCGAACCGATGCCGTAGATGCACGACACGCTGGCAACCACGATACAATCGCGACGAGACAACAATGAAGCCGTGGCCGCATGACGCAGTTTTTCAACTTCTTCATTGATGGAGGCATCTTTTTCGATGAAGGTATCCGTTGTGGGAACATAAGCTTCTGGCTGATAGTAATCGTAGTAAGAAACAAAATAGACAACCGAATTATGGGGAAAGAAATCTTTAAGTTCGGAAGCCAACTGTGCGGCAAGCGTCTTATTGGGAGCCATGACCAACGTGGGCTTTTGCACTGCCTCGATGGTTTTAGCAATAGTAAACGTCTTGCCAGACCCCGTCACCCCCAACAGTGTCTGATAGCGCAGGTTTTCCTGAACGCCCCGCGTTAAATCGGCAATGGCCTGCGGTTGGTCGCCCGCCGGCTCATAAGGGGACACCACCTTGAACGGAGCTGCGGCAAGACGCACATCGGGCAGTTTGCCCTCCATGGACACCCCATCTAAGCTACGTAAATGAGCCAAGATAATCCTCCCTCCGCCACACAAGGTTTCAACAGACGGTTTATCCTATCACGAATTGCATTGCATGAACAGATGTTCGTGTTTTTTTCCATAGAAAAGGGTGGGGGTATTTCCGCCCACCCTTGCCTCCGCAAACCTACACCCTGCGTTAGGCGGAATATTCCTTCCACCAAGCAATCACTTTTTCCCGCAGCTCATCTTGAGTGCCATCGTTGTTAAACGTGATATCGGCCGCTTCGATGCGCTCGGCATCGGTAATTTGCTGAGCGATGCGACGACGCACGTCAGCTTCGTTCCACCCGGCGGCAACGGCACGCGAAATGCGCAGTTCAAGCGGGGTGAGAATCGCGATGATGCAATCGGCCGAGTGAGCCAAAGAATCTTCTTTGCCTCGGAACGCAGAAAATTCAATAACCGCAGCATCATGATCGAGTGCAAGGGCATCAAGTTGATCGGCGAAATACTCTTCGATGCGTGGCATCGAAATACTATTGAGCCGACGGGTTTCCGTTTCATTGACAAAGGCTTTCTGCGCCAAAACGGCACGGATAATTTCCCCTTGCCCATCCAGGATCTCAGACCCGAATGCTTCTACCAGATCCGTTTTTACGTTTTCCATCGCAAGCACATCATGCCCGACCTTATCGAGGTCGATAACGGGTAACCCCTGATCGGCCAGCGCTCCCACCGCCGTCGACTTACCACAACCCATACCACCGATGACGAAAATCTTTTTCATGCCCACTCAACCTCCTTGATACAACCGCTGCGCAAAGCAACGCTCCGATACGCTTATCATACCTTGTTTCGACCTTGATGATGCTCGACAAATCGCGCCATTTGGAACAAGTCGCCCCCGATGGTATCACGCTACCGCCCGGAAAGAGGAAAGAAGGGCTTAAGGGGTATAAAGCGGGGAAACGAATGCGCGAAAGCGACTAGAGGGCAGGTATGGTGTCGCTTATTTCTCCCCCACCGATAACGCTGGCACCTTCGTAAAAAACAGCGAACTGCCCCGGTGCCGTTGCCGGTTGCGGGCTGCGCAGCGAAACGCGAACCATGCTAGGTCCTTCCGGTTCGATAACGCACGCAACAGCCCGGCTACGATAGCGCAGCTTGCACATGCAATTATATGGACCCTCCAGAAGAGCGAACGCCTGCCAATTCACGTTTTTCACCACAACCGCATCGATAAAGGTCTCGTTTTGAAAACCTACAACCAATTCGTTGGTAGCCACCCGCTTTTCGAGCACGTAATACGGCTCGGCAGCGGCAATACCGATGCCCTTGCGTTGTCCCACCGTATAACGAGCCAAGCCGCTGTGCTGCCCTAACACAACTCCGGTGCGCGAAACGATTCGCCCCGGCCTGCCAGCCGCACCTCGCTCGCATAAAAAGTCAGCATAATCGCCTTGGATAAAGCAAATGTCCTGGCTTTCGGGCGCAGAAGCAACGGGAAGCTTCGCGTCTTCAGCCATGATACGCACTTCGGCCTTCGTGGTTCCCCCCAAGGGAAGCACGAGACGCGCAAGCTGATCCTGATCAAGCATCGAGAGCATATAGCTTTGATCTTTTCCCTCGTCAAGCGCCGTCTTCACCACGAAGCGCCCGTTCGATGAAAGACGGGCGATGCGCGCATAGTGTCCGGTCGCAATCGCATCATAGCCCTGCTCATCGGCAACCTCGAGCAAGGCAGGGATCTTGCTGAAGCGATTGCAGTGCACGCAGGGGCTCGGGGTAAGACCGGCCGAATAATCCTCGACAAACGGGTCGATCACCGTGCGAGCAAACGCCTCGGTACAAGTGCGTATCACATGAGGTATCCCAAGCACCTGCGCTGTGGCGGCCGCATCCCGAGCAGACGCACGCGCAGCTTCCGTTGGAAGAAAAAGACAGGTTACCCCAAGCACCTCATACCCCGCGCGCAGCAGCAGCGCGGCAGATGTCGCGCTGTCCACCCCACCGCTCATGCCTAAAACTATACGCCGCGATTTATCCATTGCGCCAGTATAGCGCGGTGGCTTCACCCTTGCCTCCCCTTCAAAAAACCGACACTCAAACCAAGGGTCAACGGCGCAAACCGCACGAGGGGCTTCCCTGTCTGCCTTTTGCTTTTTATCTGCCACATTCGCCCGTTTTCTTCTCACTTTATAACTGTCACCTGTTATCATATATAGCTGCATCGGCAGTGACTCAGCCACACACTCAAGCCATGGAGCGCCTTTACTATGCCACGTCAGAACTCTCGCTATATTCCCTCATTGGACGGATTGCGCGCACTCGCGGTTTTGGCAGTTATCCTCTATCACATGAACGCATCCTGGGCGCCGGGTGGGCTTTTGGGTGTCACGGTCTTTTTCGTACTTTCGGGCTATCTGATCACCGGACTACTGATAGCGGAATGGAAAAGCACCAAAAGAATCAATCTTAAAAATTTCTGGTTGCGGCGCGCACGGCGATTGATACCCGCCATCGTCTTTTTGCTCGTCTGCGTCATAGCTCTTACCACCCTTTTCAACCACGATTTACTCACAAAACTGCGCGCGGATATCGTGCCTTCGCTGTTTTTCTACAGCAACTGGCACTACATATTCAGCAACCTTTCCTATTTTGACGCACTGGGGGCTCCTTCCCCTCTGACCCACTTCTGGTCACTGGCCATCGAAGAGCAGTTTTATCTTGTCTGGCCTCTGATACTGCTCGCCCTTTTCAAGGCACGCACCACCAAAAGGAACTTTTGCCGCATTATCGTCATACTTGCAGCAGCATCGGCACTGGCTATGGCGCTCCTCTTCAATCCAGCAGCCGATCCCAGCCGCGTTTATTACGGCACCGACACCCGTGCCTTTTCCTTACTGATAGGAGCCTGGCTGGCCTTCGTGTGGCCCAGCAGTCAATTCAACCAACACACCGGCGAATCCTTGCCCCGAAAGACCCTTCTCGCCCTCAACGGATGCGGAATCGCGGCACTTATCGGACTGATAGCCTTGATGGCGTTTGCCAATGGGTTCTCGCCGTTTCTCTACCGTGGAGGCATTCTTCTCGCGTCGATACTGACCGCTGTGGTTATCGCCGTAGCCGTTCACCCGCGAAGCCTTCTGGCTCAAGGATTCGCCGCACAACCTCTCGTGTGGATCGGCAAGCGATCATATGGCCTCTACCTTTGGCACTACCCCCTTTTGCTTTTGATGAATCCGCTTAATTACACCGGAAAAATCAATCCTTTGGTTTGCCTCGTTCAATTCGGTGTTATCGTTGCCTGCGCTGCCTTCTCCTACCGGTTTATCGAAAATCCGGTACGTCATGGTGCGATTGGACAATTCATCGGGGAAGTACGCACGGGAACAATCGCACTGCCCGCATATATACGCAGACATACCCTGCCCCTCGCCGCAGCCACCGCGCTGAGCGCTTTGGCCATCGGCGGCCTTATCTTCGTACCGCCCACTTCAGCCCTGACCGGCATCGATGAACTTAAGGCAACAAGCAAAACCGAAGCAGCCAGCGAAGAGGTGCCGCCTCCGCCTCCGGAAGCAACCAAAACCTACGATATCCTGCTCATCGGGGATTCTGTTTCCCTGCGCAGCATCCCCTACTTCGAAGAAACCTTCCCCGGAGGAGTTATCGACTCCGCCATCAGCCGCCAGCTTTCAGGCGGCATCGACATATACAACCATTACAAAGATGCGGGTGTTGTCGGCAAGATAGTCGTCTTCGCGCTGGGCACAAACGGCGTTGCCACCGACGAAGAACTCAACGAACTGATAGCCACCGTCGGGTCGGATAAATCCATCTACCTGGTCAATACCCGCTGTCCCGATCCCTGGGAAGAAGCAAGCAACACAGCCCTCGCAGGCGCTGCCGAACGCTACAACAACGTCACCCTGATCGATTGGTTTTCTCTCAGTGCCAACCATGATGACTGGTTCGATGGCGACGGAACCCATTTGACCGAAGAAGCAGCGCTCATCTACACCGATATGATCGCACAAGCCACCGCAGCAGACATGCACGTTGTGCTCGATGAAAAGGCCAAAGCCGAAGCGGCTCGACAGGAAGCTCTAGCCACCGCCGACCAACAGACTCAACAAGAGGGCTAACTCGCACCCTCAAAGCGCATTTAACAACGCAAAAGGCTCCCCGAAGGGAGCCTTTCCACTAAGCAAAGCGCAATTGAAAACTATTCGGCAGCTTCGATAACAGCGGCTTCTTCTGAAGCTTCCGCAGCAGGAGCTTCCTGCACCTCAGCAACAGCTTCAACAGCTGAACCTTCTTCGGCCACAGCAGCTTCAGCGGCCGGCTTTTCAGCCTTTTTCTTGGCCGGGCGTTCTTCAACGATAACCGTTTCATCAATCGGAATCTCGAAGCCCAGTTCTTCAGCAGCAGCCTTCATGGACAAGGAAATACGACGACGCTCGGGGTTGATTTCCATAACCTTGATCTTCACTTCGTCGCCCACATGCACAACCTGTGCCGGAGAATCGATGTGCTTCAAAGACATTTCGGAAATGTGCACAAGACCCTCAACGTTGTCGCCCAGTTCGATGAATGCACCAAAGGGAACGATCTTGGTCACCTTGCCATCAACGATGGTGCCGATCGGGTAGTTCTCGACGAGCTTGATCCACGGATCTTCCGTCGTCTGCTTGAGACCGAGGGAAATGCGCTCACGCTGCAAATCGACATCGAGCACTTCGACTTCCACTTCGTCTCCGACTTTAACAACTTCGGAAGGATGGTTGACGTGGCTCCAGGAAAGCTCGGAGATGTGCACGAGACCATCGATGCCACCCAAATCAACAAAGGCACCGAAATCAACGATGGAGGAAACACTGCCCTTGAGGCGCATGCCCTTGGTAAGCTTCTCGAGGATTTCAGCACGCTCGTTCTTGCGGCCTTCTTCGAGCAGCACGCGACGGGAAAGCACGACGTTATTGCGATTGCGATCCATTTCAATAACGCGAGCTTCGATTTCGGTACCCATATACATATCGAGATCTTTAACACGACGAAGGTCAACCAAAGAAGCAGGCAGGAAGCCACGCAGACCGATATCGAGAATCAAGCCGCCCTTGACGACTTCGATAACTTCACCGGTAACCACTTCGCCAGCTTTGAATTTGTCTTCAACCTGAATCCAAGCGCGCTCGTATTCGGCACGTTTCTTGGAAAGAATCAAACGACCGTCTTTATCTTCCTTCTGAAGAACCAGGGCTTCGATTTGCTCGCCAAGGCTAACGATATCCGCTGGATCAGCATCTTTGCGGATGGAGAGTTCGCGGGAAGGAATAACGCCTTCACTTTTGAAGCCGATGTCGACCAGCACTTCATCGTGTTCGATTTTAACGACAATACCACCAACCAGGTCGCCTTCGTCAAACTCGGTCAAGGTGCCGTCAATCATTTGATTCATCTGCTCATCGGAGAAGTCTTCAAATTCAATAACGGACGTGTTTTTGATTTCGGTCAAAACGGACCCCTTTCAAAAAATTCGGGGACCCTTCGTCATGATTGCTTGCTACATGTACCATGTTCGCTTTGCAAAAAGCTTGCCATATCGACAATGCACCAAACATGTCTCGGGGGCCAACAGTAATATCCTTGCAGTCTGTTGACTACAAGTCGAACTAGTATAGCATAATCGCCTCATAAAAAAGATGAGATGATTTTGTTAATTCTGACACGAAGGACAGATACCCTCGAAGATAATTTGATGAGATTCTATTTTAAAACCATGGGTATCCACGATGCGCTGCGCCAAATCATCGAGCGGTGGCATATCGACGTCGTAGATATTGCCGCACAACCGACACTGCACATGGTAATGCGGTTCGTTGTGAAAATCATAGCGATCGGCACCATTGGGAACTTCCACCCGCAAAACATCGCCCCTCTTGGCTAAAACACCCAGGTTACGATAGACGGTTGCCCGAGAAATATTAGGGTAATGGGAGCGCACGACATCATACACATCGGCCGAGGTGGGATGATTGCACAGTGATTGCACCGCCTGCAAAACCAAGGTTCGCTGCACGGTGTTGCGAGTAACCGGGGGCACCTGCGATGCCCGTTTCGTTTCGGTTTTCATAAGAGCACGCCTTCCTACAACTCCACCCTTAACAGGGATGATAGTCTATTAGGATTGTTTATCATTAGATACAATACCACGGAGGAACCCGCCACGCAATACGACCCACCAAATCACAGAAAACATCCCCCGCAGACACTTTCCTCCCAGGAAAAAATGGCCTCGAGGAAAACCTTTGCACGCCGCATCGTCGTCGCATCGCAAGAGCGCTACAATAATCAAAACACTCAAACAGCACACGTCATGCCCCGCGAAGGAGTTGCCTATGAATATTTCTCTTTTTCCCCTCACCACCGACGAAGACCTTCACGCCGTTGCGGACATGGCATCTGAGATTTGGCATGAATATTGGCCGGCCATCTTGAGCAAAGAACAAATCGACTACATGGTGAAACACTTGCAGAGTTTTCAGCCCATCGCCCACGATGTGCGGCAGGCGGGGTATCGCTACTGGTTCATCATCGATGAAGCAGGTCGGCGCGTGGGGTACACCGCCGCACAAACCCAACGGGAAACACAGCGCCTATTCATCTCTAAAATCTATCTTTATCAGGAAGAACGCGGAAAACACTACGCCTCAGCTGTTTTGAATTTCTATGAAGAGCTCGGCCGCACCGAAGGGCTCAAGGCTCTCTATCTCACCGTTAACAAATACAACGAACTGGGCTGTCGCGCCTACACAGGACACGGATTCACCACTATCGATTCCGTGCAAACCGATATCGGTCACGGCTTCATCATGGATGATTTCATCATGGAAAAACAGATTGCCGATTAGGCTTTCGCAAGCGCCTTTTGAATCGAAGCGACAATACCCGCCGGATCCAATCCGAGATCGGCAAACAATGCTTCGACATTTCCCTGGCCGACAAATTTATCGGGAATGCCCAGGGTAAGTACTGGCGCTTGAAGTTGATTGCGAGCCATCACTTCCAGCACCGCTTCACCCACACCACCGCACACCACGCCCTCTTCGATCGTAACAACCAGCTTCGTAAGAGAAGCTTTTTCGATAGCGGTCACATCGAGCGGCTTTGCCCAGCGCATATCGACAACCCGCGTGCGAACACCTTGCTGTTCCAGAATTTCGGCAGCCCTAAGCGCCTTGTTGACCATGCGGCCAAAAGCCAAGATGGCAACATCTTTACCCTTTTTAACCGTGGTGGATTTGCCCAATTCAAGCACACGGGGAACTTCGGGTAAAGCAACCCCCTCCCCGCCTCCACGCGGATAACGAATGGCAACAGGTCCGCCAAGCGCAAGAGCGGTATGCAAGGCATTCACCAACTCAGCCTCGTTGGAAGGAGTGAGTACCTTCAAATGGGGAATCATCCTGGTATACACCAGATCGAAAACGCCATGGTGTGTCGGACCGTCATCGCCGACCAAACCGGCACGATCGAGACAGAACACCACATCGAGATCGGATAGAGCCGTATCAACGATCATCTGATCGATAGCGCGCTGCATGAAGGTGGAATAAATGGCAACAACGGGCTTTTTGCCACCCAAAGCCAAACCGCTCGCAAACCCGAGACCATGCCCTTCGGCAATGCCCACATCAACGAAACGATCGGGATAGGTTTCGGCAAAGGGAGCCAGCCCTGTACCGTCTTTCATGGCGGCAGTGATTGCGACGATGTTTGCATCGGTGGCAGCTTCGCGGACAAGCGCCTGCCCAAACACTTTCGTATATGCGGGATTGCCCGGCTTTTTCTTCACTTCACCTGTTGCAATGTCATAAGGACCGACCCCATGGAAAACCTCAGGTGCTCTGCATGCCGGTTCGTAACCGGCACCCTTCTTCGTAACCACATGCATAAGCACCGGGCCGTCAGCCTGCAGCACGTTTTGCAGCGTATCGCGCAGCGCCTTAATGTTGTGGCCATCAACCGGAGCAGTGCACATGATGCCCAGTTGCTCAAAAATCATCGTTTTCGGCAGCACGAACTGCTTCAGAGAATCTTTGGCATTGCGACCCCAATCGACAAGGGAATGGCCAAAACGACCCTGCTGCTCAAGCACATCCTGCACGTAGTCGCGCGTCTGACGATACTGTTTCGTCGCACGCATGAAACCTAGATGCTTGACCAAAGCTCCGACATTGCGAGAAATAGACATTTCATTATCGTTGAGAATGATGACGAGCGGCGTTTGCGCCTGCCCGATATGATTGAGCGCTTCAAACGCCATACCACCCGAAACCGCCGCGTCGCCGATAAGGGCAACGACCTTTTCGTGCGTACCGCGCAGATCGCGCGCCTTGGCCAAGCCAAGGGCAATCGAAAGAGAATCGGAAGCGTGACCCGAAGGATAGACGTCATAGGGGCTTTCGCTCGGCTTCGGAAAACCGGACAGGCCGCCGTGCTGACGCAGAGTGCTGAACCGATCGAGACGACCAGTTAGCAATTTGTGGGCATACGCCTGATGTCCGACATCAAACAAAAATCTATCTTCAGGACCATCCAGAAGCGAATGAGCTGCCAAGATTATCTCAACGGTACCCAAAGACGAAGCAACGTGACCGCCCGTAGCTGAGGTGACCGTAACGATTTCCTCGCGAATTTCGGTAGCAAGAAACGTAAGCTCTTCATCGGTGAGAAGCTTGAGATCTTGCGGAGACTCAAGTATGTCGAGAATACGTTTCGTCATAGAAAAAATAACCTCTACAATCTTTAAGCAATTTGCTCTTCGAGCACGTGGGAAGCTTTCATGCTCAGCTTGACCGCTTCTTCGTAAAGCGCCAATGCGTCATCAAGCGAAGTGGATTCATCAGAAACCTGTGCGACGATTTCTTCCAGACGATCCTTCACTGCCGCAAAAGATCCCGGCTCGTCACATGAGGCACCTTCCGCATCGAAGTCATCGGCACACGTATCGAACTCCTCCGATGATGCGGCGGATTGTTTGAAGGTGCCCTCTTCGTTTTGTTCGTTTTCCATGCTAGTCTTCCTTGGTTGAATCCGCAACCATGGACGCCGTAGGCGCAAAAGGAACTTCAACGGATACACCCATCTTGGAGGTTTCTTCCGCTTCGTCCACGCAGGACATGGTGGCTGGCGTTTTTTCTGGGTCAATCGGAGCAACTTGATCGACGGAATCGGCCAGATCAGCAGAATCGACACAATCGTCCCTGTCGGCGGCATTCGGCGCCATCACCTTGGAGGGATCTGCCGCTTCAATGGATTTGGCGATGCGACCCAGAATGCCATTGACGAAGCGAGGGGAGTCATCTTCCCCACCAAAATCCTTCGCCAGTTCAACCGCTTCGTTGATGGAAACCGAAAGCGGTACATCCTTCACATAGAGCATTTCATAAACTGCGAGGCGCAAAAGCGAGCGATCGACCGCTGGCATACGAAAAAGCGTCCAGTTTTCGGAAGAAATCTTCAGGTATTCATCGATTGCGGTCTGATTTTCCTCAACACCGGAAAGCAAGCCGAGAGCATAGGGCGACAACACGCCCTCTTCGGCAATATAGCGCTGCTCTTCGACGAACACACTCGCCGGTTGCCCCAGCATCTCGCTTTGATAAAGAAGCTGCAAGGCCAAACGACGGGCATCGGTGCGTTCATGACGACGGGCTGGCTTAACGATTCTTTCAGGTGTTTCAAGCATAATGATTGGTTTCTCTGGTCTTCCTGTTCGAGGGCTAGTTAGTAAATTGGATTCCGTCGATATACACATCGACGCAGGAAACCGTCAAACCGATCTGAGCGGTAACGGCATCGACCACCGCAACCCGAACCGCTTCGGCAACCTTGGGAAGCACAGAGCCATAGTAAACATCGATGCGTACGGAAATGTTCAAGGTATCATCGTCGTTGGCGGCAATATCGATACCCTGACCCATCGGTTTATTGCTGAATACGGCGCGTAAACCGCTGACGCCCGAAGAGCCAACGCAGGCCACCCCTTCAACTTCTTTCACCGCAATGGAAACGATGGTTTCGACAACACCGGGGGCAATAGCCATACCGTCGAGATTCAAATCTGTCATAGGAGCTCTCCCATCTGGGTTTCGATAAAATCAGTGCACGCATCGCCCTTCTGAAACGCAGCAATTTCGAGCACTTGCTGGTGGAAGGAAATAGTGGTCTTGATGCCTTCGATTTTAAATTCTTCCAACGCGCGACGACCTCGCGCAATAGCTTCATGGCGATCTTGACCATACACGATCAGTTTTGCCACAAGCGAATCGTAATACGGTGAAATCTTAGAACCGGTATGCACGTAGCTTTCAATGCGTACACCAGGACCTGCGGGAGGCTCGAAACACGTGATCGTACCGGGGCAGGGACGGAACTTATGCTCGGGGTCTTCGGCGTTGATACGAAATTCGATCGCGTGACCATGCGGCACGAAAGGCGCCCGTTCGCCACAACTCATCGGCTCATTGGCGGCGATACGCAGCTGTTCTTTCACGATATCGGTGCCGGTGATCTGTTCGGTCACCGGATGCTCAACCTGGACACGCGTGTTCATTTCCATGAAGTAGAAGCTGCCGGATTGATCGAGTAGGAATTCGATGGTGCCCGCATTGCGGTAATCGACGGCGCGCACGGCCTTAATCGCCGCCACGCCCATGGCGCGACGCACTTCTTCGGTCAGCGCCGGGCTGGGTGCTTCTTCAAGCAGTTTTTGATGGCGGCGCTGAATGGAGCAATCGCGTTCGCACAAAGCGACACGGGTGCCGAAGTTGTCGGCCAATACCTGAATTTCGATATGCCGCGGACGCAGCACGAGTTTTTCCAGATAGACATCACCGTTGCCGAAAGCAGCCTGTGCTTCATTTTTGGCAGCCGCGTATTCCGACGCAAGGTCGGCGGGATCGTGCACTTCGCGCATACCCTTACCGCCGCCGCCCGCCGTGGCCTTGATCAGCACCGGATACCCCACTTTATCAGCGAACTCCCGCGCCTCTTCGACCGTTTCGACGATGCCGTCGGAACCTGGCACGGTGGGAACGCCGCAGCGCTTCATGGTTTCGCGCGCCATGCTTTTATCGCCCATGCGTTCGATGCAATCGGGCGCAGGTCCGATGAATACAAGGTCGTTATCGGCGCAAGCTCGGGCAAAATCAGCATTTTCAGCCAAAAAACCGTAGCCAGGATGAATGGCCTGGGCACCGGTATTGAGCGCCGCCTGGATAATGGAGGGCACCACAAGATAGCTCTGATTCGAGGGGGCAGGACCTATGCATACCGCTTCGTCGGCATAGTGAACCGGATAGGTATCAGCATCCTCGGTTGAATAAACCGCAACGGTTTTCACGCCCAGTTCCTTGCAGGCGCGCATGATGCGCAATGCAACTTCCCCACGGTTGGCGATAAGGACTTTATCGAACATTATGCATTCTCCGGTCCAACGGCGTCGTGGGTTGCGTGAGGTTCGATATAGAACAGAACCGTGCCGAATTCCACAGGCGAAGAATCTTCAACGCACACTTCACGAACGGTGCCCATTTCTTCGGCGGTAATTTCGTTCATAAGTTTCATAGCCTCGACGATGCATAGCGTTTGGTTGGCGGCCACTTCATCACCCACCGCGACAAACGCGGGCTCTCCTGGAGAGGGAGCGGAATAAAACGTACCCACCATAGGAGCGGTGACCGCATACCAGCTCGCGGGATGTTCCGCAGCCTCGGCGGGGGCAGCAGCGGTTTCCGCAGGAGCGGCAGGGGCGGCCGCCATAGCGGCAACCGGCGCGGCGCCCGCTTCGGAGGCCATAGAGCCCGGCATGCGAACAGCGATGCGCATGCCCTCTTCTTCAACCACGATTTCGCCTACGCCGCTTTCTTCGGCAACGCGAACCAGTTCACGAATCTGATTGATATCCACGTAATCGTCCTCCTTGGTTCCACTCGATTCCTGCTCAAGCATGAAATCGACTTTTTCTGATGTGCGGTGCTTGCTTAAATACGTACGGGCTTCATTGGGGAACAAGGCGTACATAAGCACGTCTTCTTCCGTTTTAGCCAGATCGCCGATTTCGTCGCGCATTTGCTCATACGTTGCCGTAATAAGCGAACCCGGTGCGACATCGGGATCGAGCCGCTGAGAATCGCCCACAACCTTAGCGACGATATCCTTATTCATGGGGCCGGGAGCTTTGCCGTAATACCCGCAGATATAATCCTTCATTTCCTTGGAAACGACACTCCAACGCTTGCCGGTTAAGACATTGAACACAGCCTGCGTGCCCACGATCTGCGACATCGGCGTAACGAGAGGCGGATAGCCCACTTCGGCGCGCACCTTGGGGATTTCAGCCATAACCTCAGGCAGACGATCGCCCGCATTCTGGATTTCAAGCTGCGAAACCAAGTTCGACATCATGCCGCCGGGAATCTGGTGTGAATACACCTTCATGTGCACGAGAGAAGATACGCCGCGCTTGTAGTGACCGCGCTTGCGCACCTCTTCCCAGTATTCGGCGATTTCGAACAGCAGATCGAGATCGAGACCGGTGTCGTAGCGGGATTCCTGCAGCGCTGCCACGATCATCTCGACCGCAGGGTGGCTGTTGCCGAAAGCAAGCGGTGCGCTGGCCGTATCGGCGATAGCCGCCCCTGCTTCGGCAGATTTGATGATGTTAGCCGGAGCCATGCCGCCAACGTAGTGACAATGAACGTGAACTGGTAAGCCGATTTCGGCGTTGAGCGCCTTCACCATGCGTTCGGTGCGATACGGCGTCAACATGCCCGCCATATCCTTGATTGCGATGGAATCGGCACCGAGATCTTTAAGCCCCTGCGCGTATTCCAGATAGCTATCAAGCGTATGCACTGGTGACATCGTGTACGAAATGGCGCCTTCGAACCAACCGCCACATTCTTTGATGGCTTCGGCGTTGTCAACGACGTTACGAATATCGTTTAAGGCATCGAACACGCGAAACACATGGACGCCATTGCGCTTTGCTGCGTGGATGAAGTGATTGCAGATATCGCGAGAATAGTGCTTGTAACCCACGAGATTCTGACCACGAGAAAGCATGGCGAGTGGCGTATTCGGCGTTTTGGCCTTGATAGAACGCAGGCGTTCCCATGGATTTTCGTCTAAGAAGCGCAAGCAGGTATCGAACGTTGCACCGCCCCATGCTTCGATGGCCCAGTAGCCCACACGGTCCATCTTAGGCAAAATGGGCAACATGTCGCCGATCTGCATGCGCGTGGCCCACAGGCTCTGTTGGCCGTCGCGGATAGTAGTATCCATGATTTGCAGTCTTGGCATGAACTCACACCCCTTCATAAGTCTTATTCAAAGAACGAGCCTAACCTAGCATGTGGCGACGAAAAGCTTTACCTGAGCTGCGTTGGCGGTTATCACCACAAAACACTCCCACCGCGCCCGCTCAAAGCCATTCGTTCCAATGCCGTTTTTAGCATTGGAACATTATATGAGAAACCAGCAGCGGTAAGGAGGGCACAATCAAATTTCATGGACAAGCAACATAAGGCACACCGCTGGTGGGCTCATGTGTGCCGCCAAGCGCAGCGCTATCGATCGCCGGGTAGCGCTGCGCGCGCACCCTTCCGAGCGGTGAGCACGAACAAAGCAAGCGACGCACCCAAGCATGCACCGATTGTATCGACCAACCAATCGGCGGGATCGCACATGCGATCAGCCACGAAAATCTGATGGATTTCATCGGTCGCACCATACAGGCTCACACAGGCAACCGCTACGAGGCAGGCGCGGGCAAGGGGTATGTGGCAGTACAAAGCGTTGACCCACAGGATGCCGAATACCGCGTATTCGCAGAAATGAGCAGCCGGTGAGAGCACATCGACCCCCGGTCCTAACAGACCGGTCTGAATCGTCTGCATAATTTGATAGATGCTCGAAAAAAAGCCAAGACCCTGATCGAGGTTATCGCCGGTGTTGGAAGACATGAAGAAAATGAAACCCGCCCACGCAACCACGCACAGCCAGCTCACAACCGTGAAACCGGTAGAACAAGTGCGCTTGGGTGTATGCAAAAAATCCATCGATACCTTACGTCGTAAAAAATGACCGCTCTAAAATAATTGACCGCAACCAGGGAAAATATCCTTACCTGAGCTTATACTATACGATATTGGGATGCACGCCACCTCAAGGGGGTTGCAGAAAACATATGCATTACGTCGTACAGGTAATGGGGGGACGGGAAACGTCGATTCGCGCGCTGTGCGAGCGCATCCTTGACCCTAAATGTTATCAGGAGTGCTTTATTCCCCTGTGTGAAAAAATGAAGAAATACCAAGGCGAGTGGCGCAAAACGCAAGAAATTCTTTTCCCCGGATATCTTTTTTTCAAAACGAACACGATAGAAGCCCTAGCAACCGAACTGCGGAAAATCCCGCGCTTCACCAAAGTGCTAGGAAACGGATCGTTCCAGCCCCTTTCCTCTGCCGATCTCATGTTGATAGACCGCCTTACCGGCAATGAACGGGTGCTTAAGATATCAACGGGGCATATCGTCGATGACGTGGTCACCATTGAACGAGGTCCTTTGGTCGGCTTCGAGGGAAGCATCAAAAAGATCGATCGGCACAAAAGATCGGCGCTCGTAGAGTTGCGTTTTTGCGGACGAACCATTCAGGCGAAAGTCGGACTTGAGATTGTCAGTAAAAGTTAATTCATCCATTGAAAGCAACACGGGCTATACTATGGTTATCCCCGACGAAGAGGAGAAGGCATGAGCTGCACTTACCGAAATATTTTAGTTACCGGCGGCGCCGGCTTTATCGGAAGCCACACCTGTGTTCGATTGCTTGAAGCCGGCTATAACGTCATTATCGTCGATGACTTGAGCAATTCGAGCAAAATCGCGCTCGACCGCGTTGAGCAAATCACCGGAAAAACCCCGAAGTTCTACGAAGTCAATATCCTCGACAAAGAGGCGCTCGATGCCGTTTTCGAAGCGGAAGACATCGATGCGGTCATCCACTTCGCCGGATTTAAGGCAGTTGGCGAATCGGTCGAAAAACCTTTGGAATATTACTGGAACAACTTTGCGGGCACCTTGGTTTTGTGCGATGTGATGCGCAGCCACGGTGTGAAGAACATCGTCTTTTCATCTTCGGCGACCGTATACGGCGATCCGGCGTTTTTACCCATCACGGAACAATGCCCGAAAGGCACCATCACCAATCCCTACGGGCAGACAAAAGGCATGCTTGAACAGGTTCTTAGCGACCTACACACAAGCGATGAGACATGGAATGTCATGTTGCTCCGCTATTTCAATCCCATTGGCGCACACTCTTCCGGCCTGATCGGTGAAGATCCCTGCGGCATTCCCAACAACCTTATCCCCTACGTCGCTCAAACCGCCGCAGGCATCCGCGAATACGTGCGAGTATTCGGAGACGATTACGACACCGTTGACGGCACCGGGGTCAGGGATTACATACACGTGGTCGACTTGGCTGAAGGGCACTTAAAGGCGCTCGAATACATGGCAAGCCACCCCGGCCTCGATGTGTTCAACCTGGGAACCGGCGAAGGCTACAGCGTTCTCGAAGTGATTGCCGCCTTCGAACGCGCCAGCGGCAAGCATATCCCCTACCAGATCACTCCTCGTCGCAAGGGCGATATTGCAACTTGCTACGCCTCTTCGGAAAAAGCCGAGAAGCTTTTGGGATGGAAAGCCCAATATGGCATCGATGAAATGTGCCAAGATTCATGGCATTGGCAAACCAACAATCCCCACGGCTATGGCGAATCCAAATAGCTGCACCACCGCCCGCACCGCGTAAACGGTGCGGGCGGTTTTTTGTTTCAGGAAAATATCAGACAAGCGCAATCTGCTGATAGAGCCCGTTATCCTTAAAACCCAAACCTCGATAGTATTCGCGCGTACCCACCGAGCTGATAACATTCATCGCGTGGTATCCCTGCTCTTTCGCAAGATCGGTTGCCGCCTGGAAAAGATGCTTGCCCAGCCCGAGATGCTGTGCGCCTTTGCCGGTTTTGTGCAGTCCTGCGACCTTGCCATACACATGAATTTCCCTGATCATGGCTTCGTGTGGCCCGATGGGAAGCGGATATGAACACTTTGCCACATAAGCAACCTTCGGCAACGAGAGCCGCAAAAAGCCAGCAATTTCATTTTTAGGCGTCACCCATTGCAGAAAGTATTCATCGGATACCGTGGTTTCGTAGTGGATGGTTTCAAGCGCAAGATTTTCGACATCGGCATCGTGTGTGCTGATTTCCCGATACCGCATTTCTTCCACGTTGCCATTACCTTTTTCAATCTCGCGTTCCACCAGTTGACGAAGGTTGACCTTCTTGTTCCCCACCATGATGTCGTGGGCAGAAATATCCCGGATCATCCGCGAAATACGCACATAGGGTGGTGTGGCCAACGTGTCCGCCGCCAAGACATCGATCAATTCATCTTCGCTGTAGGGCCTCCACGTTCCCTGTGCATAGTGCTCGCAAAGCTTCGTACCCCGCACAAGAGCGCAGGGATAGAGCTTCACTTCGTCGGGCAAATAGGAGCTTTCGGTAACCAGCCGCACATAATCGCGCTTGTCCGCTTCGCAAGACGAACCGTAAAGGTTGACCATGAAATGCACGTGTATCTTGAAACCGAATAATCTCGTCAGTTCGAAGGCTGCACGAATCTTTTCCGGGTTCACGTTGCGGTCGTTCATTGCAAGGATGCGGGAATCAAGACTTTGGATACCCATCTGAATTTTGGTACACCCCAAGCGCCTGAGCAATACAAGACTATCACAAGAAATGGTATCGGGTCGCGTTTCGATAACCAGCCCGACCACACGATGTTTTGCGTTTTCATTGAGGATCTGCTGCGCATCCACCGCGTCGAAATCGGCCACCTGCTGGGCGGCAACGCTCTGGTGCCGATCGCTGTGCTCGTAAAGGCGAGACCACGCCTGATTGTAGGTAAGCGCACCCCTATCCACCTCAAGCTGTTCTTCTTTGACCGATTCTCTCAAGTCCTCTTTATTGTCGCTGAACCCTTTTTCCTCATAGAAGGCGCGGCGCTCTTCGACGCTGCGCTCCGAATCGTCGCCTTCGTTGAGGGCGCGGAAGAGTTCTGAGATAAACCATCGCTGGTAGGAAGGCGGATAATCGCTCCAGGTGCCCCCTAGCACAATCACCTCCACCTTATCGGTGGTATGCCCCATCTGTGTCAGCGTGCGCAGGCGTACCGCCACCTGCAGATAAGGATCGAAGAAGTTGCGCTGTGCCCGTTGGCAGGCGGGTTCATCGCTTAAATAGCTTTTCGGCATCAGCACATCGTTGGGGCAATACAAACAGTTACTCGAACACTTCCACGGCTTGGTGAGCACCGTGATCGTCGCCACGCCCGAAGCGGTGCGGCGAGGCTTGACCTGCAGCATTTGGAGCAATCGCTTTTCCAACGTTTCATCGATATTCCAGCGAGCCCAGCGTTCGGGGTCTGATTTTTTCACTTCGAGATAATAGGGCATAAGTTTTTTCTTCGAGTGATGGTGATCGTTTTCGGTGATGTTCTTATTGTTTTTACGAATAATGCGCTCAAGGCACGCGTCGTCGACGGCGTCGGCCTCCCTGAGTGCTTTGAGTATTTCGAGCAGAATAGTTTCCATGGTATGGTGAATTGTATAATACACAGCGGCATTAACCGATAAGGAACGCGGTATTACTTCTCATGAACGCTGAAACAGCTGAAGCACTGCGCACGATCACGAACAACTTTTACAAAAATCAGTGTGATTCCTTTTCGGAAACGCGCAAAGCACCCTGGTTCGGCTGGGAAAAATGCCTTGCAACCATAACGGAGGCGGATCCCGCCGCGTGGCAGGATTTCTCCGTATTCGACCTCGCCTGCGGAAATTTACGATTCGAAGATTTCATTAGTTCACTGTTCACCCAGGCCACAATTGCGTTTTATGCCGTCGACAACTGCGATGCCCTGGTGCCTTTTTCCCCTTCGGTCGATTACCAAAGCTTCGACGTGCTGGATGCGCTGTGTCGCGGCGAAAGCATCACCGACCATCTTACGGCTCCGGCATGCGACCTATCCGTTTCGTTCGGCTTCCTGCATCACGTTTTCTCGCACGCGTACCGTGAAGCGATACTGGAAAGCCTTATCGCTCAAACGCGGCCCGGCGGATATATCGTTATTTCGCTGTGGCAATTCCTCAACAGCGCAGAGATGGCCGAAAAAGCGCAGGTCACGCACGTCCGTGCTCTCGAAGAATTGGGGCTTCCAGCGCTCGACGAAAACGATTATCTGCTTGGCTGGAAAAATCTTCCCGGACAATATCGCTACTGCCACAGCTTCTCCGAAACCGAAATCGACCAACTGATTGCGGCGGTGGCGAATCGCACGACCCTCGTGTCCCGCTTTGCCGCCGATGGTCGCACCGGCAACTTGAACACCTACGTGGTTTTACGGGTCAACCTTTAGCCAATCTGCAACCATGAATACCTATAAATTAATATATGTCTCATCTGGTGGTATTATGTAGGGTAATGTATTCGTAAGCGAGAGGAGTCCCCTATGGCTCGATCAACACACTGCGCGTGCACAACCATTCTCGTCGGTAAAAAGGCAACGCTCGACGGCTCGACCATAATCGCCCGTACCGAAGACAACGAGCACTCATGCGTGCCCAAGCGCCACATAGTGGTGCCCGCGCACACCTACGACAAAGAAACCTTCACCTCTCAAAACAACGGCTTTTCCCTGGAGCTCAACGGCGAAGCGCTGCGCTATACCGCCACTCCCGAAGTTGATACGAGTGAAGGGCTCTACGAAGAAGCCGGCATCAATTCCGCCGGCGTGGCGATGAGTGCCACCGAAAGCGTCTACGCCAACGAGCACGCGCTTGGCTACGACCCCCTCGTCGAAGATGGTCTTGCCGAAGACGCGCTGGTCACGGTGGTGTTGCCCTTTATCACCACAGCTCGCGAAGGTATCGCTCGCGTCGCCGAAATCGTCGCCAAACACGGCTCTGCGGAAAGC
>JAVWCK010000018.1:246-25330 GCA_036649035.1 Raoultibacter sp. | reverse complement strand
CCGGTGACCTGCATAAACAATGGTGGGCGATACAAGATTTGAACTTGTGACCCCTACCGTGTCAAGGTAGTGCTCTCCCCCTGAGCTAATCGCCCGTTCACGTGACGCTACGGGGTATCTCTTCCGCGTCAGCAAGTGGATATATTACCAGACTTCAAGCATCTGTCAAAGACTATTTTTCCAAAGTCTTATTTTTTAATCTTCCCCCGAACGAAGGTATTTCACCCCATCTTAAACAAGACCTCTTTGCCCGCGCGCAAAATCAGAGCTCATAAGACAATCAAAAGCCAAACCTTTTCTCTTGCAGGCAACAAGATAGGGTTTATGAAGCAAGCTGGTTTTCTGCTTAAAACTGGGTATAGACGAACTCCGCCGGTTCTTTGTAGCCGGAAAACAAGAGCAGCCAGGCAATAAGAGCGCAACATGCAAGCACAAAAACGATGCGCAGTGCACATAAGGCACTAGGTCTTGCCATGATTTTGACGTAGAGCGTGCGTAAGTGAACGGAACGTATTGCTGCATACTTTCTTTTCAACCTTTCCCTCCCCCCGCAAAATCATACACTGCACGCTCGAAGGCAACCCACCCCGTCCACCCCAGATGGGTACCATCACACAAGAAATAATCATCGTATTCACGATCGGTGAAATCGGCTATGGTCACCCCCGCATCAACACATAACTCCCGTATGCGACGATAGCACTCTTGACGATCGGAGACAGGAAACTCCTCATAGTCGTACCAGGCACCGCTTACCGGCAAGATAACCACAAGCGGATCAAGACCGCTTTCCTTGAAGGAAGAAAGGGCATATTTCAAATCTTCATATTCGGTCGGTGCTTTCAAAAACGAACGATTCTTAAGCCACCCTTTAAGCTTGCCTTCCCCATACTCTTTCGCCATGTGCTTATCCCAGAAATCATCGTAGATGCCGTATTCATTGTTCGTGCAGCGTGCCTGCCCATCAGCGAGCGCCTGCTGTTGCAAAGCATCCCAATCAGGAAGAACCGCACACGACCCACCATCGACCTTCACCGAGGGAAGGTCGGGGGCTTTCGCACGAACATTTTGCAATTCAAGACGTATTTTGCGAGAATCAAGATAAGCGAACCACCAATCGTTAAGCAAATCGGAAAAGGTATCGCGATTAGCGGCAGCTATCTTGTCGGACTCTATACCTAAAGCGGCCACCCGGCGACGCACATAATCTTTCGTATCATCGCTGATTGTGGGATTTGCGCAGAATTGCCGGTAGAGCGAATAGGAAAACCGCGGCTTAAACGCATCAGCGGATTGTCCCCCCTCAAAAAACCATTGAGGCGACACCAGAAACACCACCTTTTTGTGGGGAGAAACAGGGGCGAAAGCTCCGGCCGCAATTGCCTGCCACAAGCTTTGATTGTAGCCTTCGCCGATATAAAACGTATCAACACCATAATTATTTTCCCCAAAAACGTTTCGTGGCACTTGAGGTACGATATCGGAGGAAATATAAAGATCTGACGTACCGAACGTCAAAAGGGAATCGCTCAACTGATTGGCGGCAGCAAACGCCGTACTTGCCGATTTTTCACGCGAATAAACATACTCGTACATTTTTCCATCCGCATGTTCTTCTGTCTGAATGGAGGCATCATAGGCAAAAGCGGTCCCCACCACCAGTACGGCAGCAAGAACTATTGCGGCAAGTCGTTGGATTGCGGGGGTCATGAAAGGCGCTTGACCACCTGTTCAATGATTTTATTAACCGTATTCATTTCCTCACGAGGGACGGCTGTCGGCGCAATGGTGATGCCAAACTCCTCCTGAATACCGACCAAGACTTCGATTGCAGCCATAGAATCAAGCAGCCCAACTTTAAAAAGGTCAACGTCGCGTTGCTCGCACACCGCTTCGTCATCGCATATTTCTTCAAGCATATCAAGCATTGTTGCTTCAACGGAAGCGCTATCGACCATGGATGAATCCTCCTAAGATAAGTGTTATCTGCCCCGAGAAAAGAGCAAAGCCGAACATGACGGCATTGAGGCACATAAACCATGATAGTGCCTTATAAAGCCGACCATCCTTATGCTTTCTGTAGAACCTCGATTTCTTCTGATACACATCGTTGGCGGCTAACAGCATGCCGTGATAAAGCCCATAGACTACGTAATCCAGCGTTATTCCGTGCCAAAGACCCATCAATCCCATATCGACGATATAGCCGCAGCAAGCGCGACTGAGCCGGGTACCTAAAAGTTTTTCCTTTGTGGCCCAAAACGAAAACCGCATGAATACGAAATCGCGAAGCCAAAAAGAAAGGGTGATATGCCAACGATTCCAGAAATCTTTGATGTCGATAGCGGCAAACGGAGCGCGAAAATTACGGGGTACGTGCACACCGAGAAGAGCGCCAGCTCCCATAGCCATCAAACTATACCCCGCAAAGTCAAAAAACAGATAGAACCCGTAAGCATAGGAGTCTCCAATGGCGCACAGCAAGGAAATGCCCACAGGATCGCCGCCAGAGGCTTGAGGGGTATAAAACCCGTTGGCCACCGTGGCGAGCACCACCTTATAGACCGCACCGAGCAAAAGCAGCAGCAGACCGCGACCGAACAGATCAAGATACTTTTCACGGGGGAGCACCGTATTGATATCATCGATAAAACGCTGGGAACGGTCGATGGGCCCTGAGGTAAACACAGGAAAAAATACAAGAAAGTATACGTAATCGAAAAGATTCATCTTCTCGATTACCCCATCCCCCACTTCCAGAAAAACCTGAATCGCCTTAAATGTGATATAAGAAATGCCGATAAAGCCCAAAAGGCTAGCGCTAAAAACCTCAGATATCTTATAGAGGGCAAGGGGGGTCGCCAGGCACACGATGCCAACCCAACGATGTCGCGCATCGCAGGAACCCTCTTTCCGCACCTGACTCAAAAGGCAAAACGTCACCGCGGCGGACAAGGCGACATAACCCACCAAACAGGCTAGCGCAACCGGTTCGCGGGCGAAGAGCAAAAGGAGAAAGCAGACGCTGACCACAAAGCCATAACGCTTAAGCGGCTTCTCTAGATACCCCCTAATGAAAGCCGGAATGGCGGCAAACGCAAGAAATATGAAAAACGAGGGTTCTTCATAGAAAGACATTAGCGGAGGCACAGCGCTTTTCTATCGATTTTGCCATTGTCGGTCAGGGGAAAATTATCTATGACCCGCACCTTTTTGGGCAGCATATAAGCAGGTAATCGCCGAGCTAAATCGTTGCGAATAATTTGCGCGATTTCAAAATCATTTTCGGCCACATACTCGGATAAAGCCACGTAGGCAACAAGATGGGTATTTCTGCCCCGCCGCTGCGCCGCTATAACAACGGCGTTTTTCATATAGGGAAGCGCCGCCAACCGAACTTCGATTTCACCCAATTCTATACGGAAGCCGTTAAGCTTTATCTGGTTATCAAAACGTCCCTGGCAATAGAGCAAGCCCCTTCCATCGAGGTAGCCTTTATCGCCCGTGTAGTAGGAACGCACGGTTTTTCCCGTGGCAAGGTGTTGCGTTGCAAAGCTTTGCGCCGTGCGCTCAGGCAAACCAAGATAGCCCAGCGCCACCGTGTCGCCCGTGATGACGATTTCCCCCACTTGCCCCGTCACAAGCACAGCGCGCGTTTCATGGTCGACGATGGATATGACCGTTCCTGGTCGCGCATAACCAACCGGCAAACACTCAGGAGCGACCAGGAGCTCTTCGGAGACGTCGATCGCGGTGACTGCCACCGTTGATTCGGTCGGGCCGTAACTATTGGTAATGCGGGCAGCAGGAAACCGTTTATGCAGGTTTGCCGCAGTTGCCGGACGCAACGGTTCACCGCAAAAGATAAACGCTTCCATCTGCGGCATCAAGGCAGCCGAAAAGGAAGGATCCGATAGACAGACATCGGCAAACGAAGGCGTTGAAACCCATATTTGAGCGCCCGAAGCATTCAGTGCGGAAAACATCTGCGCCATATCAACTTCGGCGGCGGCGTCAAGTGCAAAAATCGTTGAACCGGTTGAAAAAGCACTCGTCAATTCGTAAACCGAAAGATCGAAACAGAAATGAGCTTGGTTGACGATAACCTTCGGCTCGTTGCGCACCCCAAGGACATCTATCGCCCAATCCATGAAATTATCGACGCAGGAAGCCGTTATCTGCACACCTTTGGGTTCTCCGGTAGACCCCGAAGTGAAAATCAGGTATTCAAGGTCTTCCCCTTCGACCCCTCCAAGAAAGCCACTCGGAGACACCTTTTGGGCGGATATCTCTGCCAAATATGAGGCAGAGAGAAGCGCTGTCGAACACGCTGCAGCCTCATCGGGCATTTCGTCGACCGCAAGCACTAGGGGGTGATCGAGCTGCGTCATAATGGAGCACAAGCGATCGAGCGGCGTCGAGGTATCGAGAGGAACGTAGGCGCAGCCCGCCTTTAAACAGGCGAGGAAACACTGGGGCATAAGAGGGCTTTTGCGACCAAAGACAACGATAGGGCCACGTGATGGAGGCAACCGCTCCGCAAGTGTTGCGGCAATCGCATCGGAGGCCTCCCATAACTCGCAATAAGTTATCTGGGCGCCGTTTTCGCAACGATAAGCCACTGCATGGGGTCGATTCAGGTAAACGCGCTCTATAGCCTCAAGATATCGACTGCGTGCCACATATCCCCCTTTATCTTCCTTGGCTTGAATAAGCATGAGCAAAATCTATACGACCGAAAAGCATCAATAAACTTAGGGGAAGCAGCTATTTAGCACAGAAAATAATAGCGGAAAATCGCAGCGTCGGGCGTACAACCCATGATTTGAAATCGTAGTTTCTATGGAGGATAACCCGCAAGTATGATAAACATCCCCACAGCACGGCTGCGAGGATTCATCGGTGCTTGCTCGAAAGCGATGAGAGATTTAAAAGTCGAGATGCCCGCCACGGCGATCTGTCAGATAAAAAGTTGAATGGTCGCCACAAGACCCATCAGAAGGAAAAAGTGGAGGCGACGCCCAGATTCGAACTGGGGGTGAGGGCTTTGCAGGCCCCTGCCTTACCGCTTGGCCACGTCGCCGAATTGCGCAGGAATGTCATTTAAAAAGCCGGCCAAATCATTACTCATTCGACCGGCTTTAAGTGACCAAAATGGAGCGGACGACGGGATTCGAACCCGCGACCCCGACCTTGGCAAGGTCGTGCTCTACCAGCTGAGCCACGTCCGCGCGCAAGAAGGTATACTACCTAAACCCCCGCACCGACGCAAGTCTTTTTTTTAAAAACTTTGAAATCCGGCTAAATTTCTGCAAAAAGCAGAGCCTTCGAGACTATTCATCGACATGTCCATCGTCGGGCTCGATATGCACCAGCACCTCGCACACATCATCGAAGCGTTTTTTGATAGCCTCTTCAACGACTTCCGAAAGCGCATGTGCAGAAAGCACCGTCATATCGGGGGCCACCAAAACATGAAGGTCGACATAGACCTCCCCTTCCGTACCACGCGTGCGAATCTTATGAGAGCTCTTCACTTGGGGAATACTCTGCACGCAGGCACGAATATCCTCTTCGGGAATGCGGGCACGATCGGAAAGCGTGGCGAAACCATGGCGAAACACGTCGTAGGCGGTATAGAGGATTGCCAAAGTGACCAACAAAGCCATGATGGGGTCGGCTATGGGGATACCGAGCGCCACCAAGATCAAACCGATGATAACCCCCACCGAAACCATTGCATCTGAAAGCGTGTGACTGGCATCGGCTATCAAAACGGGGCTCTTGAGCAACTTGCCCTGCTTGCGTTCATAGCGGGTTACGCCAAGGTTGATGCACAGCGTGCCGATCATCACCAAAAACGAGATGGGAGTGACCGCAGCACCATATGAATGCGTTATAAGCGCATTGACCGCATTGCTTCCCACGTTGAAAGCGGCTACGAGCAGCAAAATGCCGATAACCAAGCTTGCATACGTTTCGAACTTCGCATGGCCGTAAGGATGGCTCTCATCGGCAGGGCGGGCTGCCAAAGTGATACCGATAAGGCCCACAACGTTGCCCGCCGAATCAAAAATACTATGAACGCCATCCGCCTGCATGGCGGCCGACCCACTGATGGTGCCGTAGATATATTTTGCAGCGGCCACCAGTACGTTGAGAAAGAGAATAGCCCACAACACCCGCTTGATCTGCCTCATGCGTGGCGAAACCGCCGCTTTCGAAAAAACTGCCGTCATAACCCGCCTTCTTCCTGTAAATAGCAAAAAAGAGCCGTGGGCTCTTTTTTATATAAAGTATTGGTGTCGGAGGCGGGATTTGAACCCGCACACCCAATATAGGGCACTAGCACCTCAAGCTAGCGTGTCTGCCGTTCCACCACTCCGACACGTGCGTCAAGCGCAACGCAAGCTATTCTACCAAAAGCCTGGCGTTTTAGCGCGAGAATTTTAATTTAATGCGTAATAGTTCCTTGAGGATACACAATCATGAGCAATAACAGATCAACAATGAAGATAATTGCGAAAATAATAGTGATGCGATCGAGGTTCTTCTCGATTATGCTTGTGCCGGTCTGCGTCGAATACATCGAACTTGCAATAGCGTCGGAAATACCCGTACCCTTGCCCGAATGAAGCAGAATAAAAATAATCAGACCAAGACCAGAAATGACAAGGAGTGCAATTAAGATAATCAGTATAGGGTTCAAAGTACGTTCTTCTCCTCAGATAACTATCGATATTCGGCCCCACAAAACCAACCGTAAGTTGTTGATTATACCTACACCAGCGCCTCTTTTGCAAGAGAGCTCGTTCTTCCATAAAAAAATGCTTTAGAATACAACGATATCGACAAAGGTCAGGAACCTTTCACCAGAAGCGATTCAGCCTCCATCTGCAGAGGAGCTTCAATCCCGACGATATCAAGAAGCGTTGGGGCAATGTTGCACAATGCCGCAGGAACTTCGCGCAGAGCCAATGAGCCCCCCGTGGCGGTGTCGACTAAAATCAAGGGCACGTTTGCTGTCGTATGCGCGGTGAATGGCGTATTGTCGGCGGCCAGCATCTTATCTGCATTGCCATGATCCGCAGTGATGAGCGCCACGCCCCCTTTACGCCCAAGAGCTGCAATAACGCGTCCCACTCCTTCATCGACCGCCTCGACCGCACAGACGGCGGCGGAGACGGATCCGGTATGTCCCACCATGTCGCAATTTGCAAAATTGACGATATAGATATCGGCCTTGTCGGCCTCTATAGCCGCGACAAGGCGACGCGTGACCTCCGGTTCGCTCATTTCGGGCTGCAAATCATAGGTGGCCACCGAAGGAGAAGGAATCAACACGCGTATTTCTCCCGGCTTTGCCTGTTCGATACCACCGTTAAAGAAAAACGTGACATGGGCATATTTTTCCGTTTCAGCGATATGATATTGAGAAAGCCCCGCCTGAGCCACCGCATCGGCCAATACCATTGCGGGAAACTCCTTGGGGAAAGCCACCGCAGCATCGATGGTGGAATCATACTGCGTCAAGCAGACAAAATGCACCGGTATGCGGCGGGACCGCTTAAAACCTGAGCACTCTTCATCAACGATGGCACGCGTCAACTCACGTGCGCGATCGGGACGGAAATTGAAGAAGATAACCGCATCGCCTTCGCGCATACCTCGGCCATCAAACGATACGGGGACGATGAATTCATCGGTCACGCCGGAAGCGTAAGACATCTCGACGAAATGCGCAGGAGTATCCTCTGTGTGCGGCACGCCCTGCACGATCGCTTCGTAAGCACGCTCAACGCGATCCCAACGATTATCTCGATCCATGGCAAAATAGCGCCCCTCGATACTTGCAATCGAGATTCTGCTCTTCGGAGCGTTAAGCGTCGCGATGAAAGATTCCAATTCCTCCACATAACGCACGCCGCTTTTAGGGGCCACATCGCGACCATCCATAAAACAGTGAATGCAGATATCGGAAACCCCGTAGGCGACGGCATGGCGAATCAGCGCATAGAGGTGTTCATTGCTGGAATGAACACCCCCATCGGAAAGCAGCCCCATAAGATGCAGCACGGACCCTGGTGCGCACGCCACCTCAAACGCTTCATTGAGGGCCTCGTTGCGCGCCAAGGAGCCTTCGGCGCATGCGCGATTGATGCGCGTCAATTCCTGATAGACCACACGTCCAGCGCCGATATTGAGATGCCCCACTTCGGAATTACCCATCTGACCCTCAGGCAGGCCGACCGCTTCCCCTGAAGCGCGCAGTTCTATATGGGGACAGGTTGCAAAAAGCTTATCGAGACACGGCGTATGCGCCTGCGAAATCGCGTTTCCCTCTGTCGCCGGCGACAAGCCGTACCCATCCAAGATGATAAGGCATACGGGAAGGCGCAAAGGCGCGGTACCGTCGTTGGCAAGGGTGCGCGCCATCATTACAAGCACGCCTCTATCAGTTGCTTGAAACTTGCCGCATCCAAGGCAGCGCCGCCGATAAGACCCCCGTCGATGTTTTCCTTCACCATAAGTCCTTCGACGTTCGACGGCTTCATCGATCCGCCGTAAAGCACCCGGGTTGCCTGCGCGGTGTCGGTATCAAAAAGATCACCGATTGTAACGCGAAGGGCAGCACATACCTCTTCAGCCTGTTCGGGGGTAGCCGTGCGCCCGGTGCCGATCGCCCAGACCGGCTCATAGGCCACAACAACATCCCCGACCTCTGCTGCATCGAGCCCAGCTAAAGCAGCACGTAGCTGCGCGCACACGAAATCGTTTGTGGTGCCCTCGTCGCGCACCGCCAAAGATTCGCCCACGCAGATAATAGGTGCAAGACCCCCGGCAATCAGCGCCTTCGCCTTACGATTGACCCCTTCGTCCGTTTCGCCAAATAAACCACGACGTTCGGAATGACCGATAATGCAATACGTGCAACCGATATCCTTGAGCATGGGAACAGAAATTTCTCCCGTAAAAGCGCCCGAAGTTTCCCAGTACACGTTTTGAGCACCGATACTCACGTGTGTTTTATCGAAATCGAGTACGGTCATCGCCGGTTTGAGATCGATAAACGGAGGGCAAAGGACAACATCGACCGCATCCCAGCGATCATCGTATTGATTGGAAATATCCTGAGTGAGCACTACAGCCTCGGCAATGGTATTGTTCATTTTCCAATTGCCGGCCATCATAGGTTTACGTGTCATGCGATTCCTTTCGTCGGTCGATCGATTCTTCTCTTAACGCAGCGCTTCGACACCGGGCAATGTCTCGCCCTGTACCAATTCCATCGAAGCTCCTCCCCCGGTTGATATAAAGGTCATCTTATCGGCGAGATCGAATTTGTTTACCGCGGCAACGCTATCACCACCGCCAATGATCGTATCGGCCGCAGCGTTTAGAGCAACGGCATCGGCCACCGCTTTCGTGCCTGCCGCAAATGCTTCCATCTCGAACACGCCCATAGGGCCGTTCCAGAAAACAGTTTTCGCCTGCGTTATAGCTTCGGCATAAAGCTGCGACGTTTCAGGACCGATATCGAGACCCATCATATCGGCGGGAATGTCATCAACTGACACCACGCGCGTGTTCGCATCTTCATCAAAGCGATCAGCAACGACCACATCGAGGGGAAGCAAAATCGTCGTGCCCACCTTTTGCGCCTTGGCAAGCATCGCTGCGGCACGCGTGATCCATTCATCTTCTTTAAGCGATGAGCCCACCTGCTTTCCCTGGGCAAGCAGGAAGGTAAAGCACATGCCACCACCGATGATCAGCGTATCCACTTTGTCGATAAGGGCATCGATGACCGCAACTTTATCAGACACCTTCGAACCCCCCAAAAGGGCGACAAAGGGTCGTTTGGGATTTTCGAGCATGGTGGTAAGAGTGTTCACTTCACGTGAAAGTAAAAATCCCGCATACGCCGGAAGCAATGCCGCTACGCCCGCCGTGGAAGCGTGAGCGCGGTGCGCCGTTCCGAAAGCATCGTTGACATACACCTCGCCCAATGCCGCTAATTCTCGACAAAATGCAGGGTCGTTTTTCTTTTCCCGTGCATCAAAGCGCAGGTTTTCAACCAGGAGCACCTGGCCATCGGTAAGCGCGGCCGCCTTTGCCTGAGCATCAAGATCAACGGTATCGCGTGCGAACACAACCGACTTGCCCAAAAGCTCGCTTAAACACCGTGCTGCGGGAGCAAGCGAAAAATCGGACTCAAACCCTGTGCCGGCAGGACGACCGAGATGGCTCATGAGAATCAACCGCGCACCTTGGTCAAGCAAATACTCGATGGTGGGAAGTGCTGCGCGAATGCGTGTATCATCGGCGACTTCTCCGTCTTTGAGCGGCACATTGAAGTCGACGCGGCACAAAACACGCTTGCCCGCAACGTCGGCCTGTTCTAAGGTTTTAATATCAGCCATACCTTTACTCCTTATCGGGCAAACCACGTACCGTTCACCGTGCCGCCCCTCAAGACCTTGCGGACAAAACCTCGGAAAAGCGACGATGCGGCACATCTTTCGATAATCGTTTTAATCACCGAAACAACAAGAGCCCCAAGAGGATGCAGCAAGGAGCAAAACCCCGTGTTCCGCGAAAGAAAACGTACCACCTTACCGGTAGTGCGCGGAAACGAGCTTTAAACCGCTCAGTGCATCCCTCAGGGTTCTACCAAATCAACACTACAGCAAAATTTTGGCTAAATCCTTTACGCGGTTTGAATAGCCGCATTCGTTGTCATACCAAGAAATAACCTTGACGAAGTTGCCTTCGCCGCCCATGACCATCGTCAAACCGCTATCGAAGATAGAGGAGTGAGGATTGCCTACGACATCGATGGAAACGATTGGATCTTCCATGTATTCCAAAATACCCTTCATCGGGCCTTGGGCAGCAGCCTTCATGGCGGCGTTAATCGATTCGATGGTAGCGTCTTTTTCCAGCTCGACCGTCAGGTCGACCATGGAGCCATCAGGGGTGGGAACGCGGGTTGCGAAACCATCAAGACGTCCTTTAAGCTGCGGCAACACCAAAGCAACGGCACGAGCGGCACCGGTGGTTGTCGGAATCATGGAAACGGCAGCGGCGCGCGCACGACGCAGATCCTTGTGCGGAAGATCGAGGATCTTTTGGTCGTTGGTGTAAGAATGGATCGTATTCATATAACCGCGCTTGATGCCGAAATTGTCGAGCAATACCTTCGCAAACGGAGCCAGGCAGTTCGTGGTACACGAAGCATTTGAAATGATATGGTGCTTCTCTGGATCATACTGATCATCATTGACGCCCATAACAATGGTGATGTCTTCGTTTTTTGCAGGTGCAGAGATAATGACCTTTTTCGCACCGGCCTCGAGATGAGCCTTGGCAAGATTGCCGTCGGTGAAAAAGCCAGTGGATTCGACAACGATGTCGACACCGAGTTCGCCCCAGGGCAGTTTGGCCGGTTCGCGCTCAGATAAAACCTTCACAGCGTGACCATCGGCGGTGAAGCCATCGGCGGTCACTTCAACGGAGTTAAACGCGCGTCCGTGAATGGAATCGTACTTCAGCAGGTGAGCCATGGTGGGGATATCACCTAAATCGTTGATAGCAACCACTTCCAGTTCAGGATCGTTCACCATCGCGCGGAACACCAAACGGCCGATGCGACCGAATCCGTTGATACCTACCTTCGTTGTCATACGTATCCCCTTTCATAAAGATACTCGAAAAACCAGAGCGCTGCCCACGATGATAGAGCCCCGCGTTTGGCGCCTTACACCCTTTGGAGGGTTTCCCACAAAAAAAGCATGTCGAACTGCAACGAGCACGTACGTATTCATTCTAGTCTATTATCTCGGCCGCCATCTGCTCAATACGGCGAACGCGATGGTAGACGGCAGATTTAGAAAGCGGAGGGTTGGCTCGCTGACCCAATTCTTTCAAAGTCGCATCAGGATAGGTGACGCGGAGCTTGATATATTCCTGCAAGGCGGGCGGCACTTTATCGATGCCATACGTTTCCACCACGCGGCGAATTGCCATAATCTGATCGACCGATGATGATGCGCTTTTGGCCTGATTAGCGATCTCCGCATTAACCCGACGATTGACGTCGTTGCGCACGCTTTTGATGACTCGTTCATTTTCCATAGCCAGCGCACACTGATGGGCTCCGACGAAAGCGAGGAACTCCGATATCGCTGTGCCGCTTTTAAGATAGACCGTGTAAGCGGATCGCCGCGACATAATGCGCGCGTTGATGTCTTTGGCCTCCATAAGCGCCACGATGTCGTTTGCCATCGTTTCCGATTCCACGGTCAATTCGAAATGAAAATCACCGCGAGGGTTCGCGATGAAACCGCTGCCCAAAAATGCACCGCGCAGATACGCGGCAACGCAACACTGCTTTTCCACCAGATGCGCATCGATTCCCATTTCAAGACCATCGCCCGACAGTACCCCCATATCCCGCAAAGCTGCTTCGAGGCTGGCCTGCATAGGCACCCCGATCAGGTAATTCGGGGTCTTATGGAGGACGCTGCGTCGCACGGTCAATTCGGTTTTCAACTGATAGATCGTATGGAGCAACTTGATGATCAACCGCGCCACCGAAGGAGCGTCCGTTGCCACTTCGATGCGATATTTACCTGGTCCGCTAAAAAATAGAGTGCCCTCGATGCGCACTAAAGCGGCAAGCGTTGCTTTTTCGCAATGCGAGCACAAAGGCGCCACACGGGCAAGTTCTTCTTTTACCTCTGCCGTGAACGACATAACTTGATTACCCCCGTGAAAGCATCGCGCAGAGCCGATGGATCGTGCCAGGTAGGACGCAGCGGATCGACCAAATCACGCGCGATAACTACCGGACCGAGCGATTGGATGTAATGAGCGGACGCGTAGCTTATCGATACGGGACGAATTCGTCCACGCAAGGTTTCCGAGGAAACACCGTCAAGCGATGAAGCCCCCGACGCTCCTTTGCCGCAAGCGGCATTAAAGCTTTCCGTCACCCCGTTTTCGGGTCGCAAGGGGTGCGGTGTGTGCACGAGCACGTAATCAACCAAGCCATCCATGCCGTGGTCCATCAGCGCATCGACGTGTTCGGATGCCGAAAGACCCCACGTTTCTCCCTGCATGTCGGCCAGACTGCAAACGAAAACGGTTCTGCCGGAAGATTGGGCGATGGCATCGATGATCCCCGGAACGAGCAGATTCGGAACTATGGAAGTAAAAAGAGATCCGGGACCGAGTACGATCAAGTCGGCATTGCGAATAGCGGTGAGCGCGGGCTCATAAGGCGTGCATACCCCCGCCTGTTCAAGCCACACACGATCGAGTGCCGTGTCCGAATGCGAAGCACGCGCTTGACCCTCCAAAAGCGCTCCATCGCGCGTGCGGGCACGCAAGGTCACTTTGTCGAGAGTGGAGGGATACACGTGTCCGCACGCTCCCAGGAGTTTTTCGCATATATCGATGGCGTCGGGAAATGACCCCGTTGCATCTTCAAGTGCTGAGAGCATAAGGTTTCCCAGCGTATGATTGTTCGCAAACTCAAAACGATATTTAAAAGCACGAGTCAGCGGATCATCGGGATTTTGAGCAAAGGCGGCGAGACACTTGCGAATATCACCAGGCGGCGTGACATTGGCCTCCTCGCGCAAAATGCCCGTTGATCCGCCATCATCGGCCATCGCCACAACGGCGCTGGTCTCAACCCCCATGGAAAGCAGCGTGCGAATAGAAACCGGAGCCCCCGTGCCGCCTCCGATGACCACCGCTCGCATGCGAGCGTGGGATTGCGATAAGGGAAGCGTGTTTTTGATGCGCTCAAAAGCAGCGGTTGCGGAAGGATCTTGTGTGAAGGGGTGTTTCATCATGGGTTAATGCTTCTCGACAACGGTTTCAGCCAAGGCGATATCGCGATGCGTGACACTTACGTTATAGCGCTCATTACGTAAAAACGCACCCGTGGCTTCAGCTAACGCCACACTGCGATGCTGGCCGCCCGTGCAGCCTACCGCAATTGCAAGCTGCTGTTTTCCTTCAGCAACGTAACCGGGCATGACGCAGGAAAGAAGAGCGGTCCATCGATCGAGGAAGTCTTTCGTTTCGCGGCGTTGCATCACATAATCCCTCACTTCCTCATCGAGACCGGTCAAGCAGCGTAACTCGGGTTCATAAAAAGGGTTCGGCAAAAAACGCACATCGATCACGATATCGGCATCGCTGGGAGCACCATGCTTGAATCCGAACGAATACACGATCACATTCAAGCCCTCGCGGTCGCTTTCCTCGGCAAAAAGACTACGCAGGCGATCACGTAATTCACGAGGCTTCTGATCCGAGGTGTCGATGATGGAATTTGCCGCATCGCGCACATTGGCCAAAAGAGCACGCTCTCGCTGGATGCCTTGAGTGATGGTCATCGAGCGATCGCAAAGCGGATGGCGACGGCGGCTTGCTTTGTAGCGGGCAAGTAAGCTTTCGTCACTTGCATCCAAGAAAATGATGCGATACGTAAGACCCGCATCTTTGAGGTGGGCAAGTTCGCTGAAGAGGTCGAAGAAGAAATCTTTGTTGCGTGCATCGCATACCACGGCAAGGCGGCGGGACTGCATGGTCTGGCCGGGTATATTAGCAAGACTTACCAAACTCATAAGCAAATTCGGCGGTAAATTATCGATACAGTAATAACCCAAATCTTCAAAGGTATGCACGGCTTCAGTGCGACCCGCACCACTCATGCCGGTAATTATGATCAGATCGGGTTCGGGCGAACCGAACGACTTTTCAGCCATCTGATTTTTCAGAATATCATCGTTTTGCTGTTGGGGTTGAGAATCGCTCATAACCTCTCCTCTTGCGCCACAGGTATCATCGTCTCATTATACTGCTGCAACACCGCATAGAGCTCTTCGGCGACCTCATCGGGCACAACATGCGCATCTTTTATTTCTTCAAGCGTAGCTGCCTTCAGGACACGAAAAGATTTAAACGCCTTGAGCAGGGCTCGTTTACGCACGGGGCCCAACCCCACCACATCATCAAGCACGCTTGCGGTCATCGCCTTAGCGCGCACTTCACGGTGAAACGTGATAGCAAAACGATGCGCCTCGTCGCGAACCTGCTTGACCAGGTAGAGCGAAGCCGAGCCCGTGGGCAACACCACCGGACCGGTTTCTTGCCATGGCACGAAAAGCTCTTCATCGCGCTTGGCAAGACCCGCCACGGAAATATCGGTCAATCCCAGGTTTTTCAGCTGCTCGACTGCGGCTGTCAACTGGGGCTTGCCACCATCGACTATCAGTAAATCGGGACGTGCGCCGAAACGTTCGTCAGCCATGCGCTCGGGGGCATAACGACGCGCCAGCACTTCGCTCATCATGGCGAAATCGTTGGATTCTTCAGTTTCCATCCGAATACGGAAGCGACGATACTGGTTTTTATCCGGCTTGCCATTGGTGAACACCACCATGGAGGCCACCGAATGCTTGCCGTGTATGGTTGAAATGTCGAAGCACTCTATGCGCATCGGCGGCTCATCCAAAGCCAGTGCGCTTTCCAATTGCAAAAGCGCCGTATTGATGCGTTTGTCTTCATAGTTCGTGCGCACCTTATAGCGCATAAGCGTGTGCTTGGCGTTCGTTTCGGCCATGGCGAGCAATTCGTTTTTCTCACCCTTGCATGGAGCGGAAAAACGTACTCGCGCCTTGTGGGTATTCGCAAGTTTTTCAGTAAGCCAGTCTTGCATAACCGCTGCATCTTCGGGCATATCACGCACGATTACCTCGTGAGGAATAGAGGTGGTCGTATCGTAGTAGCGCAATAAAAACACGTGCATCAAATCTTCATCGGGAATATCGCGTCCCTTATTCAATACGAATTCATTGCCGTTGATAACGCGCCCCTCGCGAATCATGAACACGTGTACGCCCGCGATGGTTTCTTCACGGAACACCCCCACCACATCAGCATTGAGCTTACGCGACGAAACGACATGCTGCTTGTCGGTCAGCGATTCGATGGTGTCGATACGTCCCTTTATGCGCGCCGCGCGCTCAAAATCAAGTTCGTCGGCCGCCTGCTGCATTTCTTCTCGTAAATCTTCAAGGAACTCACGCTGTTGACCCGACAAAAAACGCTCGATACGCTTGATGTTTTTGCGATACGCTTCAGGAGTTATCCATCCGCAACAGGCGCCCGGACCTATACCCACATGGGCGTCGAAACATGGCTTTACCTCTTCACCCAAAAAAACATCAAGGTCCCCGCGCTCCAGTCGACGGGTCAGCTGTCTCCACCCCGCACAGCTTGACGCGCATATAGGCACAATGCGGCGAGCGATGTCTATCAATTCTCGGGCTGCGCGGCTATCGGTGTACGGTCCAAAATAGCGGGTGCCACTCCGGTGTTTTTCGCGCGTATACTTGATAGCGGGAAACACATCGCCCTTGGTAAGCGCAATGAACGGATAACTTTTATCATCCTTGAAATCGGCGTTGAAAAACGGCGAGTACTGACTGATCAGATTTTTTTCCAGCACCAAGCTTTCGTGTTCGTTTTCAACAACGATGTACTCAAACGATTCGATCTGTTCAAGCATCAGCGGAATTTTGGCGCGTTCATCCTGCAAGTTGACGTATTGGCGCATGCGCGCGCGCAACTGTTTTGCCTTGCCAACGTAGATAACCTCGCCCGCCGCATCCTTCCACAAGTAAACGCCCGGAAGCGTGGGAACATCAGCCAACTGCCGTTTTATGTGTTCAAGATCAGCCATAGGCGTTTCATTTTAACTCAAGACCGAGACAAAAGCCGCAACCTACGCAATCAAAGAAGTTTTGACCGTGCTTATGACCGCCGTCTTGGCTGAGTTTGCCGCCCACAACCGATTGCTTTTGTTTTTTTGTGGCGATAAGACTTTCAGCTTGTGCCATCCTACTATAATAGACGCGGTTAGACGATCTGCACAATCTTGATGACCCAAGGAGGTCAACCGTGAGTTATGTCGATAGCATCATCGAACAAGTCAAAGTAAAAGATGCTGGAGAACCCGAGTTCATCCAGGCAGTCACCGAAGTTCTTACTTCTCTCAAGCCCATTATCGAAACCAATCCCGCCTACGAGGCCGCTGGATTGCTTGAGCGTATCGTAGAGCCGGAACGCGTGGTCATGTTTCGCGTTTCCTGGGTTGATGACAAAAATAAAGTGCAGGTCAACCGCGGCTTCCGCGTACAGTACAACAGCTGCTTGGGACCCTACAAAGGTGGCTTACGCCTGCATCCTTCCGTCAATTTAGGGATCGTCAAATTTCTTGGATTCGAACAGGTTTTCAAAAATAGCTTAACAACCTTGCCTATGGGTGGAGGCAAGGGCGGTTGCGACTTCGACCCCAAGGGCAAATCCGACGGCGAAATCATGCGCTTCTGCCAAAGCTTCATGACGGAACTTTCCAAACATATCGGCGCCGACACCGACGTGCCAGCAGGCGACATCGGCACGGGTGCCCGCGAAATCGGTTTCATGTTCGGCCAGTACAAGCGCCTGCGCAACGTATGGGAAGGCGTTTTGACCGGCAAGGGCTTAGCGTACGGCGGATCACTTGCCCGCACGGAAGCAACCGGCTATGGCCTCATCTACTTCGTCAATGAATATCTCACATGCCACAACGATAGCTTCAAAGGTAAAACCGTCACTATTTCCGGTTCGGGCAACGTAGCTATCTATGCCGCTGAAAAAGCACAGCAAATGGGTGCAAAGGTTATCACCCTGTCGGATTCTACCGGCTGGATACACGATCCCAACGGCATTCAACTTGATGTTGTCAAGCAGATTAAGGAAGTTGAGCGAGGGCGTATTTTCGAATACACCAAGCGTGTTGATGGCGCAGAATACCACGAAGGTCGCGGCGTATGGGGTGTCCCCTGCGATATCGCCTTACCCTGCGCCACGCAAAACGAGCTTCTGATCGAAGATGCTCAAGCCCTGGTATCCAACGGCGTAAAGATCGTTGCCGAAGGTGCCAACATGCCGACCACCATCGATGCCACCATGCACCTGATGGAAAACGGCGTGATCTTCTGCCCCGGAAAAGCGGCTAACGCCGGCGGCGTAGCCACTTCCGGTCTGGAAATGAGTCAGAATTCAGAGCGCTTGAGCTGGTCCTTTGAAGAAGTCGATAGCAAACTGCAGGGTATCATGAAAAATATCTACCATGCTGCCGACGATGCAGCTCGCGAAGTGGGTCATGAGGATAACTTCGTAATGGGCGCCAATATCGCCGGATTCAAGAAACTTGCCGACGCCATGATGGCTCAGGGCATCGTATAAATACACTCTTGTTTCTTTGCTTTTAAAAAATCCTCCGATTGTAATGGTCGGGGGATTTTTTAACGCACCAACACGATGGCGGCACTTAGATTTCGGTGATATCCTTAGAAGAAACGACACTGTGCGGAGAAATGAGAATCGCTCCCACCTGACCGATAGGGGGAGCATCGACATAAAAGGTGCCCCCGATGGTCTCCCCCATCAAAAAGAGGCCCTCATCTTGCAGTGATATCACGATATCGATTCCCGTCGCCTTTTCAACGAATTTCTTGTCTGGGGTGATAGCAACGATGAAATCGACGTGGTATTGCTTGAAATAGGCTATCTGTTTTTCCGTTAAAGCAACACTCTGATTGAACGCAACCGAAAATACGCCGAAACGATGATTGCCTTTACGTAAGATCATACCATCGGCATACTGTGCAGGGTGCATAACGTCAAGCACGAAAACCGTTGCCTTTTTATCTTGATAGCTTTTTTCTACCTCTGCGATAGGCACAGGAAGGGGCTTTTTCTCTTTTTCCTTATCGGCGGCATTCGCATTAAGGATAGGAACACCCTCATTGTCGCTGCCCGACTCTACGGGTTCGGTCGGCGTAGAAGCGGAAGTGGCCGAAGAAGTCGATGAAGATGAAGAAGATGATACGCTGGTCGAACCGGAAGTAGAAGACGGGGGGAGGGCGTCTGTCGCTTGAGTTTTCCCCGTAGCTGCAACAGTTGAGTCGGTAGTACCCTCGGAGGACGAAGGCTGCACGTCATTGGAGGCCTCAACCGCAAGAGGAGCGGTTCCCTCGTACAAAATAGCGGTGTAGTCAAGCATATCGCCCGTTGCATCATCGATATTCGATGCCGCAACGTTCCAGGAGTGCCCGATATTGAGATAGGCTACCGTGGTTCCCAATCCAATGAAGATCAGGCAGAAAAATATGATGAGAGCGATTTTCTCGCGAGATGTTTTAGACATAATGGACTATTATAGCCGTCCCGCGCAGGGCATAGGTCGCAGAGATTGTGGAAAATACCCGCTCGTTTTATAAAAGACGCTCGAAGCAGACGCGTTTCTTGGGTCCCTCGAACTGCGTTTCAGCTCTAATCGTGCCGCACAATTCATACCCGTGATGTAAAAGCAGCCGATGAACAGGCACATTACCTTCATAGCTGTCGGCACGCATGCTTGTTTTACCCGCCGCACGAGCAATGCGGTCAGCCTCGCCCAGGATAAACATCCCCACACCGCTACGACGAGCCGAGGCTTTAACCGTCATCCAACGTAAAACGCCATAGGTTGCCGCCTGTGAAGAAGAATTGCTTTGCCAAGAGCCATCGTAAATTTTGTCGTACCACGGGTCGCCCGTAAGCGTTACATTGAACAAACCAATCGTATTTCCCTTTTCATCCTGAACGATATAACAATCCCCCTCCTTTATACTGCGCATCAATCGCTGTGAAGAAGGGTAATGTTTCAACCCTTGCTTTACTCCCTGGGAAGCAAGTAAAGCGCGACCATCGGCGAGAATCCCCTCCATAGCCTGCACGTCGTCAAGTTCGGCAGATCTCGAGGTCAAATAGCCAAGAACCGAAGCGCGACCGCGAAATATCGGAGCATCCGTCTGATCGTTTTCCTGTTCGCAAAGTTCAGATGCCCCAACACCTTCAGGGGAGGCGATCCCTTCGGTGGGACTCCACGCCCCCTCAGCAGCTGGCACCTTCGCAGTCGAAGGGGTGCGCTGCGTTACCATGAATACCATGCCAATTATCATGGCGCACCCTAAAATATCCCACGCGGTGATCTCGGTTCCCAGCCACACGCATGCGAAAAAGGTCGCCGATATCGGCTCGACACAACCGATGAGGCTCGCCTTCACCGGACCGGCATCGGTGATACCCTGCAGATAGAATATGTAGGCACCCAAAGTACCCACGAGAATAATCGCCACCATCCCCCCGACAACGCCCGCTGTCAGTTCAACAGGAATAGTCCATGGCTGAATAAGCACCGTTGCAACGCTACCACCCGAAAACATAGCTAAACCCGTCACAATGATAGCGCCCCATTTTTCAAGCACCTTGACAGGAATTAAGGTATAGCATGCCAAGGCAAATCCCGAAACGAGACCCCAAAACAAACCTTCGGGCGCAATGGCGAGATTGCCAAAATCACCTTGCGTAGCAATGACGAAAGTACCCCCGATCGCCAAAACAAGCCCTAAAAACTCTTTCAACCTCGGCAATCGACGCGTACGCACGCACATATAGCACATGATGACGATCAAACCCAACCGTTCAAGCACCGTACCCGTTCCCGCATTGGTGTAGCTGATCGCGCTCAAATAGCTGATCTGGGTAAGCAACACTCCCAACAAGGCAAATGCGAAAATGGCAACTAGAGAACGCCAATCGCGTAGCACAGCCGCCAGAGCGCGACGATCGCGAACCATTATCACGATAAAAAAAAGAAGCGCCGCGCCCAAGAGCCGCACACAGGTGATCCAAAACACGGGAACACCCTGAAGATCCATGAGCATCTGCGCGCACGTTCCTGAAAATCCCCAACAAGTGGCACCGATCAGTGCGCAGATGATGCCTCGTATCATATGATTTTGTGCGCCCTGAGCCTGCACGACACCACCCCTTTTCCCCTAGCTAAACGGGTTGCTTGCTGCCGCGAAGACAACGAGACCCCTCACTAAGAAAAGCTTTTTTATCACTCCCACTTTTTTTAATGCATATGCATTAAATTCCTTTAGGATACCTTCGATAGGGATAGCGCGCCAGACTTAACGTAAAAATTTTTTATTGAAAGGGAAGAATCTTTTCAAATATCGCTCGGCGCTTTTCGCGACCGAAGTAATCACGAAAAGCAATAACGCCGCATTCGGTGTATCCATGTTTTTTGAGCAGGATGCGCATGGGTTCGTTTTTCTCGTAAATATCGGCACGGATACTGCGTCTGCCCGCTTTGCGAGCGATATGATCCGCCGTATCAAGAATAAACATACCCACCCCGCGACGACGGCTCGAAGCACTCACCGCAACCCAGTGCAATTCGGCATAGGTAGGAGCTTGCTGCGACGATGCCGTCAACCACTGCCCCTCAACGACTTTGGCATAATTCTTGTCATCAGCACGCGAAACCGCGAAGACTCCGATCATTTCGTTGTCGGTATCTTCGATAACATAGGTCGTGTGATTTTTAATACTGTGCATAAGCCTGCGTGAAGAAGGATATTTCTTGCGCCCCTCTTTGATAGCAAGTGATTCGATAGCCTCATGTCCTTCATCGAGCAGCTTTTCGATAGCACCTATATCATCTCCAGTAGCAACCCGGCTCCCGAAATAGCCGAGCACGCTGGCGCGACCGAGAAAAAGGGGTGGATCGTCATCTTTCACCGAAGAAGCGACCGCGTCATCAGATTGCTTTTCATTTTGGGTAACCAAAAAGACCATGACGAGAATAAGCGCGCACCCAATAATATCGTAGAAGGAAACGGGGGTTCCCAACCAAAAAAATGCGATGACCATAGCGGATATCGGTTCGACACAGCACAGCAAACTTGCTCGCACCGGACCGGCATCAGCAACTCCCTGCAGATAGAGCATGTACGCTGCAAGGGTGCCAACCAGCACAATAGCCCCAAGCGCCAAAACAGCGCCCGGTTCAAGAGTGACCGGCATCGTCCAGGGCTGGACAAACACTGAAGCGATCACACCGCCGAACAGCATCGAAAGACCCGTGACGATCATGGATCCCCACTTTTCAAGCACGCGCCCGGGAATCAGCGTATAACAAGCAACCGCACCCGCCGATATCAAACCCCAGAAAAGTCCTTCGATCGGCATGGCGATCGTTTTCGGATCACCCTGCGTTGCAATGACGAACATACCGGCTAAGGCGGTAACCAAGCCCAATATCTCACGCACGCGGGGAAGTCGGCGAGTTTTGATGCAGACAAAAAATAAAATAATAATCAGGGCAAGCTGCTCGATAACGGTCGCGGTACCCGCACCGACATATTCAATGGAATACAGATAGCTAATCTGAACAAGCACTACACCGAAGATAGAAAATACCACTATGGTCAAAAATGACCGGCGATCACGAAATACCGCAAACAGGGTACGCCAGTCCTTTACCACCACGATCACAAGAAAAAATAAAGCGGCAATAAGCAACCTAACGCAGGTAATCCAGAGAGCAGGCACACCATAGGACTGCATAAGGATCTGAGCGCAACTACCCGAAAAGCCCCAAAAAACGCCGCCGATCAGCGCGCAGATAATGCCTCTGACCACATGCCCGCTGCGACCATCCATAGTGCTTGTCATGTTGTTACCCCTCCTTATCCTTCATCATTAGTGATCCAGGCGACCAGCACCTTATGATCTCGATAGGTTCGGCTTATGCACCTTAAAGCGGACTACAAGCCAATCTTTCGCAAGAATTGCCCCGTGTAGCTTGCCTCACACTTCGCAATTTCTTCCGGCGTTCCAACGGCAACGATTTCTCCGCCGCGATCCCCGCCTTCGGGTCCCAAATCGATAACGTTGTCGGCACATTTAATAACATCGAGATTATGCTCGATGATAAGCACGGTGTTGCCGTGTTCAACCAAGCGCTGCAATACGATCAGCAGCTGGCGCACATCCTCAAAATGCAGGCCGGTTGTGGGTTCATCCAGAATGTAAAACGTCTTTCCGGTTTGGCGTTTTTGCAGTTCACTTGAAAGCTTTACGCGTTGCGCTTCCCCGCCCGAAAGCGTGGTTGCCGGTTGACCTAAGCGAATATAACCCAAACCTACATCATGCAGCGTTTGCAACTTGCGCTTGAGCGAGGGAATCTTATCGAAGAAAGCAAGACCTTCATCGACCGTCATTTCCAGCACATCATAAACGTTCTTGCCGCGATAGGTGATTTGCAGCGTTTCGCGATTATAGCGTTTTCCTCCGCACACTTCACAAGGAACATACACATCGGGTAAAAAGTGCATCTCGATCTTAATCTGCCCATCGCCCTTACATGCTTCGCAGCGGCCCCCCGAAACATTGAAGGAAAAACGCCCCGGCGCATACCCATGCGCTTTGGATTCTTGAGTGGACGCGAACAACGAACGAACATCATCCCATAAGCCGATATAGGTTGCCGGATTCGAACGTGGCGTGCGACCAATGGGGCTTTGATCGATGTTGATTACCTTATCGAGCATGTTAGCGCCCGTCAGCTTGGCATAGGTCCCCGTACGGCGACGCGCACGATTGACCCGATTGGCTAAAACCGGCGCGAGCGTATCGGTGATCAGCGAACTTTTACCGGAGCCGGAAACACCGGTAACCACGGTGAGAGCGCCCAGGGGAATATCGACAGAAATATCCTTGAGATTGTTTTCCGTAGCCCCTATCAATTTGATGGCACCGCGACAGGGATGACGACGTTCTTCGGGTACTTCGATTTTCTTGCGGCCGCTTAAATAATCGGCCGTGTAAGAATTCTTCGCACGCAAAATCTGCTTAGGCGTACCTGCGGCCACCACTTCCCCACCATGCTCACCGGCACCCGGACCCATGTCGATCACGTAATCGGCGCTTAAGATGGTGTCCTCATCGTGCTCGACCACGATGACGGTATTGCCCAAATCGCGCAGACGTTCCAGCGTGGCGATAAGGCGTTCGTTGTCGCGTTGATGCAGGCCGATAGAGGGTTCATCCAAAATGTAGAGCACGCCCATCAGCCCCGCACCGATCTGAGTCGCCAAGCGAATACGCTGGGCTTCGCCACCCGAAAGCGTGGCTGTGGCGCGTTCCAGCGTCAGGTAATCCAGACCCACATCGACCAAAAAGCGTAAACGCTCCCTAATTTCCTTCACAATAGGTCCGGCAATCTGTTCAGCAGAACCATCGAAATGCAGGTTTTCAAAAAAGCGGCAAGAATCAGCTGCAGACATCTCGCAAATCTCATGGATATTTTTATCGCCGACGGTTACCGCGAGTATCTCAGGTTTGAGACGCTTGCCTCCGCACGTTTGACAGGGCACGATGGCAAAGTATTCCTCCAGGCGTTCACGCTGGGTATCGGAAGTGGATTCCTGATAGCGGTGCATAACCGCATCGCATGCGCCCTCCCAGTCGACAAACCAGTATGTTTCGCGTCCGTCGACCGTAACGTAATCGACGCGCACCTTTTCCCCTTTGATGCCGAAAAGCAACGCATCGCGCACATTTTGCGCCATATCTTCCCAAGCGGTATCGGCATCGACACCCATATGCTTGGCCACAGCCCGCAGCACCTGCGGGTAATAATTACCCGTGGTAAAGGGGGCGATGACCCCTTCGTTCAAGGAAAGCGAAGGATCGGGCACGATCAGGCTCGGATCGATTTCCTCACGAGAGCCCAATCCGAGACAATCGGGGCACGCTCCGTAAGGCGCGTTGAACGAAAAATCACGCGGTTGAAGCTCATCGATGGAGTGACCGTGTTCAGGACAGGCGAGTGCCAGAGAAAACAGATGATCATCCTCTGAACCATCCGACCCAATAATCTGCACGAGCACACGACCATCAGCAAGCTTCGTTGCAAGCTCAACCGCTTCAGCAATACGAGATTGCGCGTTGGCTTTAAGCACAACGCGATCGACAACCACATCGATCGTATGCTTGAATTTTTTGTTGAGATCGATTGGTTCGCCATCAAGACGATAGACGGTACCATCGACCCGCACGCGCGTGAAGCCTTCTTTCTGCAAGTCAGAGAAGAGCTTGGTGAATTCACCTTTGC
>JAVWCK010000018.1:0-236 GCA_036649035.1 Raoultibacter sp. | reverse complement strand
GGCTTTTCGACCCCTCGCCCAGCGCGATTATCTCGTCGGTTACCTGGTCGGTCGTTTGCTTTCTGATGACCCGCCCGCATTCGGGGCAGTGAGGAATGCCAACCCGCGCGAACAGAAGGCGTAGGTAATCATAGATTTCAGTAACGGTACCAACCGTTGAGCGGGGATTTTTACTCGTCGTTTTTTGGTCGATCGAAACGGCCGGAGAAAGACCGTCGATACTGTCGAGATCAGGC
>JAVWCK010000017.1:0-25558 GCA_036649035.1 Raoultibacter sp. | reverse complement strand
AGGTCCGGGGTTCGAATCCCCGACGATCCACCATTGAATTTGCAGCCACCTTCGGGTGGCTTTTTCTTTATGCTTCGGTGGCCTATCGTGTCGTGCTACCCTTGTCTTTCCCGTGGCTGTGCGCCGGAGGCCTTCTGCGTGTGTCACAATGGGATTACAACAATGTCTTCATGAAAGGGAGCGAGCGGTGGATAAACGATTCGCACTGCTGATCGATGCTGATAACGTTTCAGCAAAATACATCAAACCTATCTTGGAAGAACTTTCCAAATACGGCACGGTCACCTATAAGCGCATCTACGGTGACTGGACGAACACCCAAAACGGCAAGTGGAAAGATGAACTGCTCACCTCTTCTATCACACCGATTCAACAGTTCGGTTATACCCAAGGTAAAAATGCTACGGATTCAGCCATGATCATCGATGCTATGGATATTCTTTACACCAGTTCAGTCGAGGGATTCTGTCTGGTTTCAAGCGACAGCGATTTCACGAAGCTGGCGAGTCGTATTCGCGAAAGCGGCCTGACGGTTATTGGTATGGGCGAGAAAAAGACTCCTCAGCCGTTCCGCAAAGCGTGCGATATCTTCACCGTGCTTGAACTGCTGGTGGAGGAAAGCGCCCTTGGTAAGGAAGAGGTTCGGCGCGAATCGAAAGAGGATATCTCCGAGGGTACGCAAACGATTCCTAAGGAAAAAATCGAGAGCGCTGTAGTGAAGATTATCTTAGATAACCAAAACAACAATAAGGAAACGGGACTCGGTGAAGTGGGTAGTCGTTTGGTGAAACGCTATCCCGACTTCGATGTCCGTAGCTATGGCTACAGCTTGCTTTCGCGGTTGCTTGAGGAATTCCCCCGCGTAAAGACCATTAAGGAGGGCAATACGCTCTATGTTGCCCTCAATGATGCCCAGGTTGCCGAAGAGGATCCCGCTATCTTTATTCGACGGGTCGTTGTTGCTGCGGGAAGGTCGGGTATAGACTTGGCCGCACTGGGCAAAAAGGTCAAAAACGAGTATAAAGGCTTCAAAGTACGCGATTCAGGGTATTCGCAATTCAAACAGTACGTAAAGAGCCTCGATGATATAGCGGTAAGCGAAGGCGAGAATGGACTGAAGGCGATTGCGCTCGATTAAGGGGAAAACGGGTCGTTTGGGATGAAAACCATCGGCAAATGTGTTCATCTTACCCACATTCCTTTACTTGACCCCACTTTTCCCTGCACAGGATGGGTGAGGTTTGTTATCATTGACAAGTTACTGCCCGGATAGGGCGTAGGCGGCACAGCAAGCGGGTGTGGCGGAATTGGCAGACGCGCCAGATTTAGGTTCTGGTGGGGCAACCCGTGAAGGTTCAAGTCCTTTCACCCGCACCAGATTTATGCGCAACGCGAAGACACTAGATGGAGGAAGTTTACGTGAAAACCCAAGTTGAGGCCCTTAAGGATAACCAGAAGAAATTGACGGTTACCATCGAAGCGGAAGATGTGAATACGCGTATTAAAAAAACGTACAAGGATTTTGCGCATAAATACAATTTCCCCGGTTTCCGCCCCGGAAAAGCACCGCGTCCCGTTATCGATAACGCTTTAGGTGCGCAAGCGGTTGTGGCCACGGTGACCGACGATCTTTTGAATCAGACGTATCCGCTCGCACTCGATGAGCAGAATTTATTTCCTATCGATCAGCCTAAGTTCGGCGAAGACTTGCTTGCTGAAGCAGACAAGCCGTTCGTATACGACGTTACGGTAACCTGCGCTCCCGAATTCACTTTGAAGGGCTATGAACCGGTTGAGATCGAGCTGCCTTCCGAAAAAGCGAGCGAAGCCGAAGTTACCGAACAGATGGATCAGCTGCGCGATTATTATCATGAGTTCAAAGATGCAAGCGCCGCCAGCAAGGTTAAGGCTGATAGCTTCGTTGAAATGACCATGGTGGTCAAAGATGACAAGGGCGAAGAGATCGAGTCCCTTGCCGCTGCGAATCGCCTCTATGAATTGGGTAAGGGTCTGTTCCCTGTCAGCTTCGATACCGAACTGGTCGGTATGAAGAAGGGTCAGACGAAGGAATTTTCTCTCGATATGGCCGCTGAGCCTTCCATGATGGCTGCAGGCATGGGGGATAAAGCTGGAACGCTGACCTTCTCTGTCACGGTCGATGTTGTGAAAACGAAGGTTCTGCCTGAGGTTGATGAAAAATGGGCCACCGAAACCTGTGGATTCGAAAGTCTCGATGAACTGAAGAGCCGTATCGTTGAATCGATTGAAAATCAAAAAAAGGAAATCCTTCCCCAGATGAAGGAAAGCCAGTGCCTCTATGCTTTGCAGGAACGTCTTGAGGGTGAAGTTCCCGAAGCGCTGTGCGAAGGGGAAGAGCGCACTTTGCTGCAAAACTTCTTCCAGCAGTTACAGCAGCAGGGTATGAGCTTCGATGCTTATCTGGCACAGCAGAATTTGACGCCCGATCAGTTTAAGACCGACGTCAAAAAGCAGGCTGCCGATGTGACCGCTCAGGACATGGCACTTGATGCATGGGCTCGCCATGCGGAATACGCTATCACCGAAGAAGAGCTTTCTGCTGAATTCGCTAAATCGGGCGCTGAAGATCCGGCTGCGCTTGAAGCTGAATGGCGTGCTACCGGTCAGATGCATATGCTGCGTCGTTCCATGATGCGCACCCGTGCCGCCCTGGAAATCATGGAGGCGGCTATTGTGACCGAACCCAAAGCCGCAGAGGACAAGCCGAAGAAGGCAGCCGCCAAGAAGTCTGCCACCAAGACCGATGACAAGACGGCATCCGAGGAGAAAAAGCCTGCTGCCAAAAAGGCTTCAGCGAAAAAAGAAGAGACGGCCGAATAAAGCGCTTTTAAGCGTATTGAAGGCATATGAGTTAGGGCGAGCCTATGGGCTCGCCCGAGAATCGAGGCATATATGTATCAGAATCCAACCACTTCAGCACTCATACCTTACGTTATCGAACAGTCGCCTCGCGGCGAACGCAGCTATGATATCTATTCGCGCTTATTAAATGAGCGCATCGTCTTTTTAGGCGAGGCGATCGATGATCAGGTGGCAAATTCTGTTGTTGCGCAGCTCTTGCATCTGCAAAGCGCTGATCCCGAAAAGGATATTTCTCTTTACATCAATTCACCGGGTGGGTCGGTCACTGCCGGTCTCGCCATTCTGGATACGATGGATTTCATTAAGTGCGATGTTTCAACCATCTGCATCGGTGAGTGTGCTTCGATGGCGGCGGTGTTGCTTTCCGCAGGAGCCAAAGGCAAGCGTCTCGTGCTGCCGAACTCCATGGTGCTTATCCATCAGCCTTCAGGCGGGGCGCAAGGCCAGCAAACGGAAATCGCTATCGTAGCCGATTTCATGCTGAAGACCCGTCAACGACTCAATAAAATTTTGGCGGACAACACCGGACAAGATCTAGAGACAATCCAGCGCGATACCGAGCGCGACAACTACATGAGCGCTGAAGAAGCGGTGGCATACGGCTTGGTGGATCGTATCGTTTCTTCTTATACGCCGGCTGAAAGCGCCGACGACACGAAGAAGAGCAAATAATGACCGATCGCAAAGACGGAACGTTTGAAGACGGAGACGTCGAAAATATCACGTGTACTTTTTGCGGTAAGGCACCTAACCAGGTTGCTGCAATGATTTCAGGACCCACGGGTGTTTATATCTGTGATGAATGTATTTCTGTATGCGCCGACGCGATGATGCGCGACATGGGGATCAATCTTCCCGCGGACTATTTCGAAAATCCTGAAGCGGCGGCTTACCCTGCCGCTCAGGGGTCGGGCGCCGCTGACTTGGCGACGTTTACAGGTGAGGTCGATGGCGATCCCGATCCTTCTACGGTTTTAGAAAACCTTCCTACGCCGCATGAGCTCTATGCGCAGCTTTCCGACCATGTGGTCGGTCAAGAAGAGGCAAAAAAAGCCTTATCAGTTGCTGTATATAACCACTACAAACGCATCAGTTTAGGTGCGGATGCCGTTGATGGCGATGTGGAGCTTGCCAAGAGCAATATTATGCTGCTCGGCCCCACCGGTTCAGGGAAAACACTTTTGGCTCAAACATTGGCGCGTACGTTGCGGGTGCCCTTTGCCATCGCCGATGCCACAACGCTTACGGAAGCGGGTTATGTGGGCGAAGATGTGGAAAATATTCTGCTCAAGCTTATCACGGCGGCTGATTTCGATATCGGACGCGCTGAAATAGGCATCATCTATATCGATGAAATCGACAAGATTGCCCGTAAGGCCGAAAATCTCTCTATCACCCGCGATGTTTCCGGTGAAGGGGTGCAGCAATCGCTGTTGAAGATCGTGGAAGGCTGCGAGGCGAGCGTTCCCCCGCAAGGCGGTCGCAAGCATCCTCAACAGGAACTTATCCATATCGACACAACGAATGTTTTATTCATACTAGGCGGAGCCTTTGTCGGTTTAGCCGACATTATCGCTGCACGCACCGGCGCCCACGGTTTGGGCTTCAATGCTGAAGTGCCAGTGAATAAAAAGCAGGATGAAGCGGAGCTTTTGGCGAAGGTGCTGCCTGAGGATTTGAATAAATATGGGATGATTCCTGAATTTGTAGGACGTATCCCTGTGGTTACTTCGTTAAATGAACTTTCCCAGGAAGATCTTGTGCGTATTTTGACCGAGCCTAAAAATGCACTGGTCAAACAATATACGCGTATGTTTGAGTTTGAGGAATCAACTCTGGTTTTCGAGCCGGACGCCTTGAACGAAATCGCGCGCGAAGCGGTCGTGCATGGTACCGGCGCCCGCGGTCTGCGCTCCATCCTGGAGCGTGTCTTGCTTGACGTGATGTATGACCTGCCTGAAACAGAGGGCGCAAGCCAGGTTAACATCAGCGCAAGCGATATCAGCGGCGAGACGACTCCGGTGATATCGGCGGGTAAACCTGCCATTTCCGGTGCGCTGCAAAGCGCCTAGTACTTCTTGTTGATTTCGGTCGCCGTCGCTTACCCCGACGGCGACTTTTCGTTATACCGCGCGGGTTCGTTTCGCGACGTTTTGAAGTTTCGTTTGGGAAGGGCACAGCAGACATGGCTGAACAGAAAAAAAAGATCGATTACGATTTTGCCGCTCACGAGCAGCCGCTGATGCAGGCGTGGTATGAGGCGGGATATTTTCATCGCACTCCTGGTTTCGGCACGCATGCGAAGGAAAGCTACACCATCGTTATCCCGCCTCCCAACATTACGGGCGTATTGCATATGGGCCATGCGCTCAACGATACGATTCAGGATACCTGCATCCGTCGTGCGCGCATGCAGGGTTACCAAACGCACTGGATTCTCGGTACGGACCATGCGGGTATCTCCACGCAGACAAAAGTGGATAAACGCCTTGCTGAACAGGGAATATCTCGCCTTGATATCGGCCGGGAGAAGTTTATCGATGCCTGTTATGAGTGGCGAGAGGAATACGGAACCACCATCGTCAACCAGGTGCGCTCAATGGGTTGCACGCCTGATTTCGATGAGGAACACTTTACGCTTGACCCCGATTACGTGACGGCTGTGCGCCGTGTCTTCGTTGATTGGTATCATGATGATTTGATCTATCGTGGTCGCCGCATCGTTAATTGGTGTCCTTCCTGTACGACGGCGATTGCCGACGACGAGGCTGAGTACGTCGATGAGAGCGGCAAGCTGTGGTATCTGCGTTATCCCTTGGCTGAACCCGTTGATGGCAAAGATTACCTTGTGGTCGCTACGACGCGCCCTGAAACGATGCTTGGCGATACCGGTATCGCAGTCAGCCCGAAAGATGATCGGTTCAAGAACTTGGTCGGCAAGAAAGTTATGCTGCCGATCGTCGATCGACCTATTCCTATTTTCTCCGATTATCATGTCGACCCCGAATTCGGTACCGGCTGCGTGAAGGTTACGCCTGCTCACGATCCTAACGATTTTGCCATGGCCGAGCGCAACGGTCTGGAAAAAATCAACATCTTCGATGAAACTGCCCATGTGGTGGAGGGCTACGGGAAATTCAGCGGCATGTCGCGCGATGAAGCGCGCGAGGCGGTCGTAGTTGAATTCGAGGCTTTGGGTTTACTCGATCATATTGAAGACCACGATCATTCGGTCATGACTTGCTATCGTTGCCATACCAAACTCGAACCGTGGCTTTCCGAACAGTGGTTTGTTGCTGTTGATCGTTTAAAGATCGATGCGGCTCGTGTTGTCGAAGATGATTCGGTTGCGTTTTACCCTGCGCGCTGGAAGCAGGTTTACCTTGATTGGATGGAAAACCTTAAAGATTGGTGCATCTCGCGCCAACTATGGTGGGGGCACCGCATTCCGATGTTTTATTGCGACGAGTGTGGATGGGAAGACGCAAGCGTGCAAGATATTACCGTCTGTCCTCAGTGCGGTGCGGCGGTGCGGCAGGACGACGATGTACTCGATACGTGGTTTTCGTCGCAAATGTGGCCTTTTGCTACGATGGGCTGGGCTGAAGAGGGAATGGCTGCCCCTGAAATGGTGGCAGCTTATCCCACGCAGATGCTTTCCACCGCTCGCGACATCATGGGGTTGTGGGTGGCGCGTATGGTGATGGCTTCGATGTACTTCTGCAAGGAAATACCGTTTCACGATGTTATTATCCACCCGACGGTTATGGCTGCCGATGGCAAGCCGATGTCGAAAAGTCGGGGCAACGGAGTCAATCCGGTGAGGCTGATGGAGGATTATGGTGCCGACGGCATGCGTTTCGGTCTCTTGATGCAGGTAACCGGAGCCCAGGATTTAAAGTTTAACGAGGCAAAACTGGAAAGCAGCCGCAATTTCGCCAATAAGATTCGCAATGCAGCCCGCTTTGTGATGATGAATCTCGATGGTTACGTCGAGGGCGCTCCTGAGCCTACGACCCCTGCCGATAAGTGGTTGTTCTCGCGTTTGGCGGGTCTGGTCTCGCGTTTGGATGCGGCGTTTGAATCCTATGAGTTCGGAGAAATCACCCGCGAGCTTTATGCGTTTTTCTGGAACGAGTTTTGCGATTGGTATATTGAGTTTTCCAAGAGCCGCCTGCAGGGTAGCGGTCCGGATCGTTTGATCTGCCAGCGCAATCTGGTGTTTGTCCTCGATACGGCTATACGCTTGCTCCATCCCATCATGCCTTTTGTTACCGAAGAGATCTACCAGGATTTACCGGGTGAAAAAGAAGTGCCCTATCTGATCGTTGCTGCGTGGCCCGATGCCCACGCGCTTTCCTGCTACAAGGATCCTGCTGCCGAGCGCGCTATCACCTTGGTGACCGAAACCGTATCGGCAATTCGTGCGGTGCGCAGCCGCTACGGACTTTCTCCTAAAACGGAGATGTGCGTTGTCGTGAAGGCAGCTTTTGCTGATGGCGCCCTGCTTGAAGGTCAGCGCGATCTGGTGATTGATCTTGCGAATGTGAGCGAACTTGAAATCGGAGAAGCGGTGGTAAAGCCGGCGGAATCGAGTGTCGTGCTGTCTGCCGGGCTTGAAGTCTACGTCAAGCTTTCCGGCCTGGTCGATTTTGCCCTTGAGCGCGAACGATTGCAGAAAGAGCAGAAAAACCTGAGCGTTGATGTTGCCAAGCTGGACAAGAAACTTTCCAATCCGGGCTTTCTTGCTAAAGCGGCTCCTGAAATCGTGGCAAAAGACACCGCAAAACGTGATGAAATGGCTGATAAACTTATGCGTATTAAGGTGCAGCTTGCAGAAATCGCGTAGTTGTTTTGCGCAGGCGAGCATCTTTGCTACAATGGTGAACGCTTCGAACTGCAAGGCTGAGTGCGAGGCTGCGATAAAAAGATGTTGATAAGCATACTGAAAACGAGGTTGAAATGAACGAACTGTTGTCCCAATTGTGGACACCCCAACTGCAGACCGCCTTCATGATTGTTGTCGGCATGTTGGTCGTGCTCTATGTGCTTTCTATCGTTTGGGTTGTACGCGATGCTTATCAGCGTGGTACCGTGTGGTACATCTGGGCGGTTGTTGCTTTGGTTCCGCTTATCGGTGTTATCGCTTATTGTCTTTTGCGTCCTTCGCTTTTACAGATCGACCGCGATGAGCAGGAGCTGGAAGTGGCTCTTAAGCAGCGTGAGCTCATGAAATACGGCGAATGCGCAACGTGTGGATATCCCGTTGAGAGCGATTACGTGTTGTGCCCCAACTGTCATCAGCGTTTGAAAAATCTCTGCACCAACTGCGGACATGCTCTTGAGCCTTCGTGGACGGCGTGCCCGTATTGTGCCGCTCCGGTGGGATCTTCGCGTCCGCAGCGTGCGGCGTCCAATCGCGGACAACAAAGTGCGGGCAGTTCTGCCGCCGCTCAACGAACGCAGACCCCTTCGACTACGCCGCCACGGCAAGCGGCTCCCTCCAAGCAGCAAGCTCGGCAGGCTCATCCGCGCTCCGATGGGGGCGCGGGGCAAGACGCTCGATAAGTACTTCATCAGCATACTTGCAAGGCCGCCGTTCAGGCGGTCTTGTTGTATGAATAGAGAAAATCGTGCAGATGCTTTGTGTGCATCCGGCACCGGAAAGGAAAATCCATGGAAATTATCTTACCTGATGGCTCGAAGAAAGTAGTAGAGGCAAAAGCAACGGTTGCTGATGTTGCCGCTTCAATCGGAGCCGGTCTTGCCAAAGCGGCGCTCGCCGGTAGTGTGAATGGGGTGCTTGTCGATCTTTCGACTGAGGTAACCCAGGGCGACACCGTGGCTATCATTACGAAAAAAAGTCCAGAAGCACTTGGAATTTTACGTCATTCGACCGCTCACATCATGGCTGAGGCGGTTTTGACGTTGTTTCCTGCTGCCCAAGTTGCTATCGGCCCCTCTATCGAGGATGGTTTTTATTATGACTTTTCAGTCGGACGTAGCTTTTCTCCGGACGACTTGACGGCTATCGAAGCTGAAATGAACAAGATCATTGCTGCCGACGAACCCTTTGTGCGCGAAACTGTCACGCGCGAAGAGGTCGAAGCGCAGTTTGCCGATCAGAAATTCAAGTTAGAGCTGATTGCCGATCTTGGTGTTGAGGAGACTATCACGATCTATCGTCATGGGGCGTTCGTCGATTTGTGTCGCGGGCCGCATCTGGCGCATCCTTCCTTGATCGGTGCCTATAAGTTGACGAAGGTTGCAGGCGCTTACTGGCGCGGTGATTCCGAGCGTGAACAGCTTCAGCGCATTTATGGAACCGCTTGGTTTTCCAAAAAAGATTTAGAATCCTATCTGTTCACTATGGAAGAAGCTGAAAAACGCGATCATCGCAAACTCGGGCGTGAACTGGGTATTTATACGATGCTTGACGAAGTGGGACCAGGATTGCCGCTGTTTCTCCCCAAGGGTGCGCGCATTGTGCGGCTCATGCAGGAATGGTTGCGCAAAGAGCTTTACCGTCGCGGCTACGATGAGGTTATCACTCCTCATATCTACAAAGCTGATGTATGGAAAACTTCGGGGCATTATTACTACTATCACGATGATATGTATTTCTTCAATGTTGACGAAGGGGAGGGCCGCACCAGCGAATTCGGCGTGAAGCCCATGAACTGCCCTGGTCATGTGCTGCTGTATAAAACCGATTTGCATTCGTATCGCGAAATGCCCGTTCGCTACTTTGAATTCGGCACCGTTTATCGCGCTGAAATGTCGGGTGCGGTTCACGGTTTGTTTCGCGCGCGCGGGTTCACCCAAGACGATGCCCATGTATTTTGTCGTCAAGATCAGGTGGTTGGTGAAGTTGAGTCCATTCTTGACTTGGTTGATTACATCATGGGTTCGTTTAATCTTGAGTATTCGGCGGAGGTTTCAACCCGTCCTGAAAAATCCATCGGCACCGATGAGATGTGGGAGCTTGCCGAAAGCTATTTGAAGCAGGCGCTTGATGAGAAGGGTCTCGACTATGAGATCAATGAAGGTGATGGCGCGTTTTACGGCCCGAAAATCGATATCAAAATCAAGGATTCCATCGGGCGAACCTGGCAGTGTTCGACGATTCAGGTCGATTTCAACAACCCCGAGCGCTTCGACATCACCTATCGTACTGCCGAAAACGGCGAAGAGCGCCCCTGGATGCTCCATCGCGCCATTTTCGGTTCTATCGAGCGTTTCCTAGGTGTGCTTATCGAGCATTATGCCGGTGCGTTGCCTCTGTGGCTTTCTCCGGTGCAGGTTGCTATTCTTCCCTTGGCAGATCGTCACATCGATGCCTGCAAGGCGCTGGCGGAGCAGCTGCGTGGGGTTCAGGGGCGTGTTGAGATATACGACCAGAATGAACCGATGCGCGTAAAGATAGCTAAAGCTCAGGCCGAGAAAGTTCCGTACATGGTTATCATGGGGGATAAAGAGATCGAAGCGGGCACCGTTTCCGTGCGCGATCACCTCAAAGGTGATTTAGGAACTTGGGAAACGCAAAAACTTATCGATATCATCGCCGATGCGCAGGTGTAGTTAATCCTTTTGAGGATGCTTGGCTGTTTGCTTCGGGGATAATATCTGAGTTTGGCAAACGATTCAAGACAAGGAAAGACCTTTCGGGGTCTTTCCTTATTTTTTATCGGTTTCGTCGGTTTCGCCAGACTTGGTTTCCCCTTTTGCGCTTTTGCGCCTGAGCTCTTTTGTGCGACGTTCTTGTTCGAGGGTCGCCCGTCGCTTGATGCGCTCGTTTCTTTCGACTCGCATTGCCACAGCGCTGCGAGAAGCGGTTTCTCGCTCAGCTTCGGTTTTGCTTTCAATCGCGTTGCCCTTCGTAGTCTGCTTTCTCAACATATGTTCAAGGGCTAGATGATCGTGAAGGATTGCTCGAATATCGTGGGGGTCTTGGCGTATTTCGCGAACGGCCGCAAGGGGCTGTGCGTCGGTAACGCGATAGGTGATAGAAGCTAAAAGCGGCATGAGAAACACGGTGATGGCACCTGCTGACACCATGACGGAAGCAAGCTCTTGATTCATGGCTCCCGCTTTGACGGCAACCGAGGTTACCGCAACGATGACGGGTAGCGCGGTTGTGCAGTAAATCGCCACGGTTGCTCGGTGGCGGCTTGACATATCGTTGGTGTCTTTGCCGGTGGAAAGGGCAATGAAGACGGGTACCGCGCGCAAAAGCAGCAACATAATAATGAAACCGATTAGAATCTCGGGTTGCGCGATCACGGCCGATAGATTGATCTTGGTACCGGATACCACAAAAAAGATGGGGATTAAGAATCCATACGCAACGCCGTTGAGCTTGGTTTCCAAGCTGGTATTGCCGTCGGGGATGACGTAGCGCAAGATGAAGCCCGCCGCAAAAGCTCCCAGCACAATATCGAGCTTAAAGAGAGAAGAAACCGTGATAAGGCCGATGAGGAGCACCATGGTGAGCCTCATCATGGTTTGCGCCGTTGTGTTGGCGTTGGCGGTTAGGAAATCGAAAAGTTTATGTCCTGCCTTTTTGGCTCTTGAGGGAAGGATGGCGGTAAGCACTGCGATGCCGAGAAAGACGAAGAGGATAAGGATGGTGAGCCATTCGGCGCGGGTGGAAAGCAAGAGCGCCATAGCTATAATCGGTCCGAGTTCACCCCAGGTTCCGTAGGATAGAATCGAATCACCGACGCGGGTTCCCATAAGGTTGCGTTCCTTCATGATAGGCAAAAGCGTACCTAGGGCGGTCGTGGTCAAAGCGATCGATATGGCAAAACCATCAATATCTCCCACAAAGAAAACGGGCGAGAGGAAGACGAAGCAGAAAGCGAGGAATAAAGAGATAAGCCAGGTGGCAAGCCCCCGCTTTCCTTGCGACCCCGTAAGGTTTTTAGGATTGATTTCGTATCCTGCGAGAAGAAAGAGAAAGGCAAGCCCGAGTTCCGATAAAAAACCGACCGACTCTGAAAGCTGGATTATACCGAGGGTGTACGGACCGAGAACCGCACCGGCCGCAAGGAGGAATACGGTTTCGGGAATCGGTTTCCCAGGGATAAGCTGAGCGAGCACGGGGGAAAGTGCCGCGACGAGGGCGATAAGGGAAAGAGAAACAAGGTCGATAGTCATGAAGAGCCTTTCGCACTCTAGTGGTGTCGAGCAACGAGCGTCTTATTGTATACCAGGTTTCAGTGCAAACTTCCGTAAACATATCTACTTGCGTTATAGTGTTATAGTGCGGAAAAATTTAAACGCGAGGTCTTTTGAGAAGCGCAGAAGCACTATAAGAGATCAAAAGGAAAAGGAATATTTTCGTATGAAAAAAATTGTATCGATGCTTTTAACGCTTGCGATAGCGATCGGCTGTATCGCACTTGGTGGCTGCTCGTCTCCTGTGCCGCCCACGTCGGTGCTTGATCCTGAAAATCCTGTTCAAGTTGAAGTATGGACCTATTACGCGGGCAGGCAGTTACAGGCCTTCGATGCGCTCGTGGCTGAGTTTAACGCTTCGGTTGGCAAGGAAAAGGGAATTGTGGTGACCTCGGTGAGCCAGGGTGGTGTGCAGGACCTTGCGAAAGCGGTGATAGCCTCTGCGCAAGGGGATGTGGGAGCCAACGCCATGCCCGATGCTTTTCTTGCTTACCCCAATACGGCGCAGGTGGTCAATGCGCTTGGCAAAGTTGGCGATATGAGCGCCTATTTCACCGAATCTGAAAAAGAAGCTTTTGTTGAGGGTTTTCTCAAGGAAGGCGATCTTGACGGCAACGGTAGTTTGAAGATAATACCTTGCTCGAAATCAACGGAAACGATGCAGATCAACATGACGGCTTGGAACGAGTTTTCCCAGGCTACGGGTGCTTCTATCGAAGAGCTTTCCACGATGGAAGGAGTGGTGTCGCTTGCCCAGCGCTATTACGAATGGACAGATGCCCAAACGCCTGAAGCTAACGATGGCAGGCCGTTTTTCGGACGCGACGCCATGGCGAACTACATGCTGGTTGGTGCTCGACAGCTTGGCGTCAATCTTTTTGATGTGCAGGAGGGGGTCGCTCGTTTCGATCTTGACAAAAAAGCGCTTCGTACTCTGTGGGACAATTATTATGTTCCCTATGTCAGTGGCTATTTTTCCTCGGAGGGACGCTTCCGTTCCGATGCGGTGAAGACGGGGGATTTAGTGTGCTATGTCGGCTCGTCTTCTTCGGTTGTGTACTTTCCTAAAGAAGTGACTGTCGATGATGCGACGAGCTATGCTATCGAGTTCGGTGCACGGGTGGCTCCGCTCTTTGCGCAAGGTAAACCGTGCGCTGTGCAGCAGGGTGCCGGTTTTGTGGTGACGAAAGCCGATGAAAAAACCGAAACTGCATGCGTTGAGTTCTTGAAATGGTTCAATCAAAAAGAGCAGGGTACCGAATTCGCTATTGCGGCGGGGTATGTGCCGGCTACGAAAGAGGCTTGTACGGCAGAAAGCATTGAGGCTATTGCCGCGTCGATGGATCGTGTGCCGCAAAACTATTTGACAAACCTGACGGCTACGCTTGAGACTATCGAAAAAAGCGAACTCTACAACAGCCCGCTTTTCGACGGTGCTATGGAGGCTCGGAGCGTTTTGGATAACTCTCTTCAAGGCTGTGCCGTTGAGGGACGCGCGCGGGTTCTCTCGTTGTTGGAGGGTGGTATGCCGCTTAAGGATGCGGTTGCGCAGTGCGCGACAGACGAGGCGTTCGATATGTGGTTGGACAGCTTCTCGAGTGACTTGCAAGCGACTGTCGGGTAAGGGAAGATGAAGCACTCGCCACGCTCAAAGAAGAATGGCAAAGGAATGCTTGAAAGGGTGAAGCATTCTCGTTCTCTCCGTATGCTGATCGTGGTGCCCTGCTGCATCGCTTTGGTACTGCAGGGTTGTATTTATTATTTTGGTTTGGCCTGCACCGGTAGCGTGCAGCAGATGAAGGCTGATAGTTATAGTTTGTTTTCCGGGCAGATTACTTCTCGAACCGACTATCTTGAAAATCTCATGGTGCAGCGCTGGTCGAATATCGGTAGCGCCGCTGCAGCCATCGAGCATAATGCCGATAACGTACTTGCCCGCTACGAAGCTTCGGCGGCCGATATTTCGACGGGCGGGGATGTTGCAGTTGCTATCGTCGATGCGTCAACGGACGCCGTTATCGACTGTCTTCGTTCCACCGAGACAAGTGGGACGTATTTGGTATTGAAGGGCAATCAAATACCGAATCCTCAATCAGATAGTATCAATACCGGTCTTTATATCCGGGATGCCAGTCCTAAAGAAAATTATGATAATAATTCCGATCTTCTTTTGGGTCGTTGCCCTACCTCGGTTGCAAAACGAATGAACCTTGCCCTCGATAGCAACTGGACGCCGAATTGTCTGTTTGCGGCAAGTGATGGTATCGAGAATGATTTTTACTATAAGCCCTTGGCGATGGCCGAAAAATACCCTAAAGCTAAAAATGCCGATTTAGGGTATTGGTCGCCTCCTCACGATTTTGCCGGTAACGGACAGGCTTCTATAACCTACAGTATGCCGTTGCGTACCTCCGACGGGGCGGTGTTCGGGATTTTAGGGATTGAAATCGCCCTTGATCGTGTGATGGCTTTGTTCCCTTATGAAGAACTCGATAAGCAGGATAGCGGGTCTTATCTGTTCGCCCTTGCGCATCCTGGGGGTGATGCGCTGTCGAGCGATTCTGGTCTTCCTTCGGCACATTCATCTCGCACCTATGAATTGGTCGACGGTCGCGGCGGCTCTTGTGCGCCCTACCTCAATTCAGAAAGTCATCTTTTTGAGGCGTATCTTGACGAGTCGGGATACATGCGCGCTTCTTCTCCTCCTCACGATTTGATGGCCTATGCTAGCAAATTGTCTTTATATGGACCAAATTCTCCCTATGCTGATGAATCCTGGGTGGTTATCGGTCTTGATCCGCAAGCAGCGCTGTTTGCTTCGGCTGATTCGCTGAATCGTATCTTGTTGATGGCGTTTGCTTTTTCGTTGATCATCGGTTTTGTCTTGGCATTGGCAATCGGTTTTGCGCTTTCGTCGAAGCTTTCGGCATTCATGCAGCAGGTGCGCACTCGTCGACCCGATGCAAAAGTGCAATTCACTTCAACGAACATTTTGGAACTTGATGAATTGGCTTCAGCGATTGAAACGCTTTCATCCGATGTTGCCGCGAACGCATCACGATTAACGCAGATCATCAAGCTTTCCAATCGACGCATCGGCGCTTTTGAATACGATGCCGCTACCGGAGTAGTCTTTTATGCAGGTCCTTTTTTCGATCTTCTCGGCGTTGATGATTTTCCTGATTTTCCTGCAGAAGTCGATCGTGCAAAAATTGCAGATGGCACCCTTGATGTCGACTCGCTCAGAACACTTTTCGAGGCGTATAGACCCTACATGAAGGCTTCTTCCGATGATGAGCAATCATGGATTATCGACGTTGTGCATAATCGCCGTATCGTGCGCCTTCGCTTGACGGATAACGAGGCATCGGACCGCATATTCGGTCTGCTTGAAGAAGTGACCGATGAGGTCACTTCGCGTAGGCGTATCGAACACGAACGCGATCATGATATTCTGACCGGTCTTTTGAACCGTCGTGCATTCGAGCGCTCTGCAGAAGATTTGCTTGCGAAAGCTCGGCAGGAAGGTCTGCCTGCCACAATGATCATGTTTGATTTGGATGGCCTCAAATCAATCAATGATTCGTATGGTCACGATTGGGGCGACGCCTACATTACGCGCGCGGGTGATTTGATCCGTAAAGCCATCGCCACCTTTGGCTTGGCATCTCGCATTTCGGGCGATGAGTTTTTGGCGTTGATCGTCGGAACCCAAAATGCTATCGACGCTACGCTCAGGCATCTACGGGACGCTTTTGGCCAAGAAGTCTTTAATACCCCCGATGGGCGCGATCTCCGCGTGCGTGCCTCTATGGGAAGTGCTCGATTCCCCGACGATGCTTCAGACTTTTCCCGCTTGCGTGAATATGCTGATTTTGCCATGTATACGGCAAAAAATACGCGAAAAGGCGAGCTTTGTGCATTCAGCTATGATCTTTACCAGCAAAAATCTTACCTTTTAAGCAAAAAAGAGGATTTGAATCGCCTGATCGATGAAGCGCTTGTCGATTATCATTTTCAGCCGATTGTCGATGCCCGCACCGGTGATATATTTGGCTATGAGGCGCTGATGCGCCCGCGCCTGCAATCGCTTGCATCGCCCGAAATCGTGCTTGAGTTGGCTCGTTCCCAATCGAAGCTGTATCGCATCGAGCACATCACCTTCTTTGAATCTTTGAAGGCGTATTCTCGCTTTTCCATGGATGACTCCATTCGTTTATTCGTAAACACCATCGGAACGCAGTGTCTTTCCGAATCTGATATCTCAGAGCTTTCAGCCGCCTATCCCACCCTGCTTAATTGTCTGGTAGTTGAAATCACGGAGAGCGAATATGGGCGGGCGCTTCTGGATCGCAAGCAGGAAGTGACGAAGATGTGGGGAGCCTCTATCGCTATCGATGACTTCGGTACGGGCTATAACAGCGATGCTATTTTGCTTGAAAATGTTGCTGATTTCGTAAAAGTCGATATATCGATAATCACCAACATTACCCACGATAGCGATCGTCAGGCAATTTTACTGAACCTGTTGGGCTATGCGCACGAGCGCGGTATCAAAGTGGTCGCTGAAGGGGTTGAGACCGAGGATCAGCTTGAAACGCTTATTGGTTTTGGAATCGACTATATTCAAGGCTACTTTACCGGACGCGCCACGGCAAGACCTCAGCCGGTTAAACCGGAAATTGCGGCCTTGATCCGCGCGCTCAATAACCGTGCTTGAGGGGGCGCGACATTGTCGTTATAATGCGCTTTTGTTCCTGTTTTCTTCCGTACGTGCCATAAGAGCACTGCTATACTTTGTCTATGGAGCAAAACGTTTTTCATATAGAGGCATTATCTCCCTTTAAGCGGCAGGTTTATTATGCGGTTGAAGATGTGCGGCGAGGCAACAGGGTCGCACGGTTTTTAGGCGTGATGATTTTCGTTCTCATAGTCCTCAATGTTGTTGCGCTTTTGTTGGAGACTGAAAAAAACTTGACGGTTTTCGCCCAAGAGGGATTTTTGATATTCGGTATCTTTTCAACTGCTTGTTTTGCGGTGGAGTATTGCTGTCGTGTCTATGTTGCCGATGTGATCTATCCGACTATCAAGCCTGTTCGTGCGCGGTTGCGCTATGTGTTTTCGCCGATGGGAATCATAGATTTCCTCGCTTTTTTTCCTGCGATGATTTCATGGGTGATACCGTTTTCCTTGGTGGCTCTCAATGCGCTGCGGGTGATCCGCTTGATTCGCTTGGTGAAGATTACTCGGTATATGAAAGGCTTGCACACGATTGCGCGTGTTCTGCATACGCGCAATCGCGAAATAGTTGCTGCTTTGATGGTTTTAGGTATGCTTACCATTACCTCGAGCGTGCTGATGTATGCCGTTGAGCATCCCGTGCAGCCCGAAGTATTCGACAGCGTGTTCTCGGGATTATATTGGGCGATGACGACCATTACCACCACCGGCTATGGTGATTTGGTACCTCTCACGGTACCGGGACGCGTTATCGGTTTTTTGACCATGGTGTTTTCCATTGCGGTTGTTGCTATACCCGCAGGTATTTTTTCTGCAGGTTTTGTCGCCGAATTTCAATCATCCTCTTCTTTGGATGTTCACCAAGAAGAGGATGATTGAACCTGACGGTTCGCTTGTGGTGGGTATTCGTCGCCTGGAGAACGTTAGCGCGCGAGATAGGTCTGCACCCGCGGCCAACAGTGCGCCGCTTCGGTGTATCCGGCTTCGTAGAGGGCGAAAAGCTTATCGGGGTCACGTTCCATATTTGAAATCGCAACCGGCTCGCTGGGACGAATTAAGAATATGAGTCCTTTTTGTTCAAGGCGGAGAAGGGCGCGATACAGGCGATTGTATTCGACGTGGCGCAGGGCAAGGCGCTCGGTGTAGTAGGGGTAGTTGCTGTAGCGTTGCCGATGCAGGGCAAGAAGCTTTTCGGGGCGTTTTATGTAAGTGGCGTCTTGCGTGAGCACGACGATGTGTTTGCGTGCCCCTGTCAAAAGCGAATAAAGGATGGGCACACTGTCGCACGTACCTCCATCGAGCAGATGTTTTCCGTCAACTTCAACAATCTTGCTTACGAGAGGAAGCGCGGAAGAGGCGATTAGATAAGGCAGATCGGCCACCGGATCGGTAAAGGTGTGGTAGTCGGCTTCCCCCGAGTCAAGATCGCTCGCAACGCTGGTGAGGCGAATGGGGGAGGCGGTAAAGGCATCGAAATCGTAGGGTTCGAGCTTGTTGGGTAGTTCGTTGAAGGAGAAATCGCGTCCAAAGGCATTGCCTGTTCTCACAAAGCTTTTCATGGAAAAATAGCGCCAATCGTTGCAATATTTTGTATTGAGATAACAGGTGCGGCCGTCTTCGCCGGCAACATAGTTGTAGCCGTTAAGAGCCCCGGCCGAGGTGCCGATAACGTGTTGGGCAACCATGCCGTAATCCATGAAAAAATCGAGAACCCCTGCGGTGAACTGCCCCCGCATACCTCCGCCTTCCAACACGAGATTGACGGGTAAAACTTCATGTCCGAGGTAAGCGGGGCTATGATCGGCCCGCAGCGTTTTGGTGCGGTTATGGGGGATAGCGCTCATGGGTCTCCTTTCTTGTTTTCTGCCGACTTATTATACTCATTTTTGAGGGAAGTATCGAAGCTTGTCATCGGGCGGCGTGTTGCTTTCGTCGGTAAATGTTATCAAAATGGTAACATTAAAAATCACTACTTGGCGAACCGGAGCTGAGCTCTTACAATGGAGCGAAGAAAATGCGTAACGAAAGAATCGTTTCGCCGAAAAAAGGAGTATGCGATGAGTGAGGTTGTTTCGTCGGAGGATTTTCAAAGCAAGGTCTTAGATGCACAAGGCCCGGTTTTGGTCGATTTCTTCGCTACCTGGTGTGGTCCTTGCAAGATGCTGGCTCCCTTGATCGATGAAGTTGCTCAAGAGGTTGCCGGCAAAGCTACGGTGTATAAGCTCGACGTTGATCAAAGCCCCGACATCGCTTCGCGCTACAGCGTGATGAGCGTGCCGACACTGATAGTGTTCAAAGGTGGGCAAGTAGCGCAGCAAGCCGTGGGTGCGCAGCCTAAGGCTCGCTTGCTTGAGATGCTCGCATAGGCTTCTTTGCGTGAACCGGTAGTGCCGTTGGTTTGTTCGACCACGTGCAGTGCAATTCAACCCGGGCGATTTGCTCGGGTTGTTCTATTCGGTGAAGAAGTGGATAGTGACAGGCTGTTTTCGAAGGGATAAACGGGTCGAAGAAACCCAGGAAAGGAACACCATATGGTTGCGGCACAAAACGCGCTCTATGACGTCGTGGTTATAGGATCGGGACCGGCAGGCATGACCGCTGCCCTCTATGCGGCGCGAGCCGGTTTGCGGGTGGCGTTGTTGGAGCGCTTGATGGCGGGAGGCCAGTTGGGCGAAACCGAGAGAATCGATAATTATCCTGGTTTTCCCGAGGGCGCAGGTGGTTTCGATTTGGCGTTTTCCATGAAGCAACAGGCGGAACGCTTCGGGGCGATATCGATCAACGAAGAAGTGATCAAGGTTGACATGACGACCTCGCCCAAGCAGGTTATCACGGGGGCTGGTACCTATGAAGCGAAAAGCGTGATTATCGCAACAGGGGCGCGTCCACGTAAGCTCGGGCTGGAAAACGAAGAGGCCTTAGCGGGTCGCGGTGTGTCGTATTGCGCCACCTGCGACGGAAACTTCTTTAGGGGTAAAACGGTTATCGTGATTGGTGGGGGGAATACGGCGGTTGCCGATGCGCTGTATCTTTCGCGCATATGCGAGCAGGTCATCATAGTGTATCGTCGCAATACTTTGCGGGCGACGGCCGTATATCACGATGTGCTTAACGATATCGAAAACGTGAGTTTTGAATGGGATAGCGTAGTGCGCCAGGCTCACGAAGGCGATGGCAAACTTGTGGGCGTGACGATTGAAAACGTAAAGACGGGTGCGGTGCGCGAGCTTGCCTGCGAGGGCATGTTCGTGGCAATCGGCACTATTCCCAATACTGAATTTCTTGAGGGAGCCTTGGATTTAGATGAAGTGGGCTATCTTGTCGCGGCCGAAGGTGGCTCCACCGCGATCCCCGGCGTGTTTGTCGCAGGTGATGTGCGCACCAAGGTCTTGCGTCAGGTGACGACGGCGGTATCCGATGGCGCCAATACCGCTGAAGCGGCTGCTGAGTTCGTGGCATCTTATAAGTAAGGTAATCCGATACGTCGGTGACGTGGTAATATATTTCATTGTGAAACCGTACCTACGCACGGAGGACGCTTTGCGCGAACCTTCCTGCAAGAACATAGGATAGTAGATGTTAGAAAAACTGAAAAAGATTATCACCGCGTACGAAGACCTTGAAGCACGATTGGGCGATCCTGCTGTTTTGGCGAATCAAAAAGAATACAATCGTCTTGCTAAAGAATATGCAGATCAAGGTTCTTTGGCGAAGATCGCTCGCGAATACGTGCAGGCGACCGAAGACCTTGATGAGGCAAAAGAGATGCTCGCCGATGCCGATATGAAGGAATTCGCTCTCGAGGAAATTGCGGAGAATGAAACAAAGCTAGAAGCGCTTGATGAAACCATCAAGTTTATGCTGATTCCCGCAGATCCGGCCGATGAAAAAGATATTATCGTTGAAATTAGGGCGGGTGCCGGCGGCGATGAAGCTGCTTTATTCGCAGGTGATCTTTATCGTATGTACTCTCATTTCGCTGACGACCAGGGATGGAAAACGGAAGCGCTTGATATATCTGCTTCTGAAGCTGGTGGCTATAAAGAAATCCAGTTTAAAATCAAGGGTGACAAAGTGTACTCGATGATGAAGTTCGAAAGCGGCGTGCATCGCGTGCAGCGCGTGCCCAAAACCGAAAGCCAGGGGCGTATTCATACCTCTACGGCAACGGTTGCTGTGCTTCCTGAGGCCGATGAGGTAGAAATAGACATCAACCAAAGCGATCTGCGCATCGATGTTTACCGTGCTGGTGGGCCAGGTGGTCAGTGCGTGAATACCACCGACTCCGCTGTGCGCATCACGCATATGCCTTCGGGACTTGTCGTTCAATCACAGGATCAGAAATCTCAGCTGCAAAATAAAATTGCCGCAATGAGTGTTTTGCGCGCGCGCCTCTACGAAAAGATGTTGGCTGAGCGACAGGAAGCCGATAGTGCTGAACGCCGCAGTCAGATTGGCACGGGGGATCGCAGCGAGAAGATCCGTACGTACAATGGTCCTCAAGACCGGGTAACCGATCACCGTATTGGCTACAGTGGTACCTATAACGGTATTTTGATGGGTGCCGGCGGCAATGGTCTCGGTGAGTTGATCGTTGCTTTACAGGCGGCCGATCGTGCCAAAAAACTTGAAAATGCGGTGTAGGGCGCATTAATGGAAGATATCTGGACGATACGAGCCGCGCTTGCTTGGACGCAGGGTTATCTGGAGCGCAAGGGTGATGAAAACCCGCGTCTTTCGACGCAGTGGTTGTTGTCTGCTGCAACCGGGCTTTCCCGTATTGATCTGTACACTCATTTTGATCAGCCGCTCAGTCGCGAAGAACGTGAGGTCCTTCGCGGATTCGTGGCTCGTCGTGGTGGGGGTGAGCCTCTGCAGTACATCACCGGTGAGGTGGGATTTCGTTATATCACGGTAAAGGTCAAACCCGGGGTGCTTATTCCTCGGCCTGAAACCGAAGTGCTCGTGGGGGAGGGGTTATCGGCGCTGGCCTCTCTTTCTCCCGTTCACCCAACCATCTCCTGTTCGGGCGAACGGGAGATGGTTGAGGCGCTCGATGCGGTCGAGGAAGGGTCGGATAAGGTGCGGGTTTCCGAATCTGAGCCCGCTTCCACATCCGATCCCCTTCACTACCTTGTGGCTGATCTTTGCACGGGAAGCGGGTGCATTGCCTGTTCGATCGCTTATGAGAATCCTTCGGCGCAGGTTATCGCGACCGATATTGCGCCTGATGCGATTGCGCTTTCGCGCAAAAACATCGAAGCGTTGGGGTTGTCCGATCGCGTAGAGGTGATCGAGTGCGATTTAGGGGTGGGTATCGATTCTCGTTTGATGGGCGACTTCGATCTCGTTATATCGAATCCTCCCTACGTGCCCACTGCTATCGTGAAAACCATTCCCGACGAAGTCAAGAAATTCGAACCCGCCTTGGCGCTTGATGGGGGAACAGATGGGCTTGATTTTTTCCGTCGCCTGCTCGCTTTCGCGCACCTTGCGCTTAAACCTGGCGCTACACTGGCCGTTGAGCTTCACGAAGAAGGGATGATCCATGCGGTGGATCTTGCTGAAGAAGCTGGGTTTACCGAGGTGCGTATTGTTGCCGATCTCGCGAATAAGCCGCGGGTGCTTGTTGCGAAAACACGAGAGGGGTAAGGGGTTTTCATGAGCCGAATCATCAATGAACCAAAAAATATGTTTCCCGTTTTCGTCAAAGTGCGCGAGCAGTTAGAACATCGGGCGTTATGGCTTTATCTTTTGGTGGACGAAGCGGAAAAAAAGGGACTTGCAGCCGACGATTTCGCCGCGCAAGCCGTTAAGCGTTGCGGACTTTATCAGGGTAAGGAAATCATCGAGAAAAGCGGCACAAAAAGCCTCAAAGGTCTTAAAAAGGTGCTGTTCACCAAGAGCGCTCAGATTGTTTTTGAGATGAAGATAGTTGAAAGTACCGATGATGCGCTCAGTATAGATTTTCATTACTGTCCCCTGGTGAAGGCGTGGCAAAAGCAGGGGTGTACCGATGAAGAAATTTCCCACCTGTGCGATATCGCCATGTGCGGTGATCGGGGTATCGGTGAAGCGCACGGCGTTGAACTCGACTTGCCGAAAACGATTGCGCGCGGCGATGAGTGTTGCGCTATTCGTTACGTTCGCCGCTCAAAGGCGTGAGCTACGTTGTCTCGCTCCGTTCTCGACAATGACCTTGCGCTGAGCGCCTCTGTGCTGGGTTCTCGCTTAAAGGGGCATCGCCCTCGCCTCGGTCTGATTTTAGGTTCGGGTCTCAATTCATTGGCTGAACAGCTTGAAGATGCGATTGCCATTCCCTATGCTGATATTCCTCGGATGAAAAAAAGCACGGCCGAAGGCCATGTCGGACGGTTTATCTGCGGAGCATTCGGCGGTGTGGAAGTGCTCTGCATGCAGGGTCGCCTTCACGGTTACGAGGGCAATACCGCCCAGGAAGTGGCTTATCCGATATGGCTCATGCATCGTTTGGGGATCGAGACGCTCATCACCACGAATGCGGCCGGCGCCGTGAACGAGAGCTATCGAGTGGGTGATTTCTGCATCATGCGCGATCATATCAATTTTACCGGGCGCAATCCAATTGCGGCACCCGATCCCGCCAACCTTTCCGAGCGCTTCTTTTCGATGAAGGATGCCTATGACCCCCACCTGCGCTACCTTGCCTTGCAGGTGGCGAAAAAAGAGAATATCGCGATACGGGAAGGCGTCTACCTCGGTTTGCTTGGCCCCAGCTTTGAAACACCTGCTGAAATCAGGATGTTTCGCATGTGGGGGGCTGACACGGTTGCGATGTCGGTATGTGAAGAGGTTATCGCGGCGCGTCATGTGGGTATGAACGTGCTGGGGATTTCGCTTGTGTCGAACATGGCCTGCGGAGTGGAGGGTTCCTCGCCGACGGGCGCCGAAGTGCTTGATGTGGCAAAGCTGCGTGAGGCAGATTTTGCGCGTCTGATAAGGGGTATAGTTGCAGAAATCCAAGGATAGCTCTCGGAGTTGCTCTGATGCGGTGAGCGGAGAACGATACGCGAATAAAGACAAGATTTTCTTTTTTACCTTTATCGGCGAATTTCTTGCAGCTGCGGTATTCCTATCCGCTCTTGCCGTGTTGGGGATAGGTTTTGACTGGCCGGGTCATACGCATGGTTCGCTGCTGATCTCTTTTGAAAAGGTTTTTGCCATTGCGCTGTATGTTCTCTTGTTGTTGATGTCGGCATCGCTTTTTTTCGCTTCAGCGCTTACGAGCTTGCGCACTTATTTTTTCCCTACGACTACCGCGGTGTATCTTGCTTTTTTCATTCTCTTGGCAGGAACATGGACGTTCACCGAAAGCCATGTGCTCTGTGCTTGCTATGACAATGTTTTGTTTCTCAGATTTTTGTCGTATCTGAGTTTTTATCTGATACCTCCCGCCTTTCTTTTGTTTGCGAGAGAGTTTTGCCATTGCGGCAAAAAAGTTTTTGAGGTTCTGATCGTGCTTTTCCTTTTTAGTTTTGCTGCCTGTCTTGTGTGGACTATGACGCATGGTTTTGAATTGCCCCCGATTCTCCCCTTGTTTCACCTGTTTCTGGGAGTGTCTATGATGTTTTCCCTTGTGGCAAGTGTCCATGATATTGTTCGGGGTAAAAATTCTGATGCTAAATTTCTTTTGGTGGGCATTGTTGTGCTTATGGTTTTCGCAGCGATTGATCTGGTTCGCTTCTACCTTGCGCCGACGGAGAATTTTGCTTTCGCCCTGTCGATAGGATTTTTTATTTTCGCGATTCTTTTAGGCGGAGGAATCTTGAAGAAGATGGTGGCCGCGCTGCGGTGGGCTCGTGGCATACAGAGTGTGTTTGCTGAAATTCCTGCTGGTTTAGGGCAGATTCTTGCAGAAAACGATACGTTTCACCTGACTTATGTCAATGATGAATACTTTGAAATGCTGGGGTATATACGCAAAAGCGATCGTCCGGGGAAAATCACCCTCGATATATTTTTTTCACCGGAAGATGATATTGAGCAGAAATTGCGCGACGGCATCGCCTCAGGTAATGAAACTTTTGAAATCGAGGCACAGCAACGCACCCTTGCCGGTGAGCGAAGGTGGACGCTTTTGCGGTGTCGTTATAACTCGGAAGAGCAGCTTATCACGTTCGCCGGGTTTGATTTGACCGAGAAAAGGGCTTCTGCGGAACAACTGCGCATGAGCGAGGAGGCGTTTCGTATCGCCGCCCAAACAACGGGCAAGCATATCATACGCTGCGACGTCGTGACCCATGCGTTTTCTTCGTATGGAAACAAGGGGGACTTCGACAAAACGCTCGCGTCTTGCACCACTTTGACAGAGGCGCTTGATGCTTTCAATATCATTGATCCTGCGAGCAGAAAAGTTTTCGACGATTTTGTTTTGCAGGCCGATCAAGGTTTGCAAAACGGATCGGGAATGATTCGCCGGGAGAAAGAAGAGGGAACTCGCTGGTACCGTATCGATTATTCGCCGGTGTTCGGCGATGATGGCAAGCCAGGATACCTCATTGTCGTGTTTTCCGATGTATCAGCACAGCACGAACGCGAGCGTGCATTGAAGCAGCGTTCCGAGATCGATCCTTTGACGGGCGTGTTGAATCGTGCCGGTTTTGAGGCGGCGGTGAACAGGATACTCGAGCAATCGCCAGCGGGCGTTCACCATGCGTTCATCATGTTCGACCTTGATGGTTTCAAGAAGCTCAACGAC